>JBBQSX010000087.1:0-15037 GCA_038213545.1 Burkholderiales bacterium | reverse complement strand
GGGGCATGCGGGGGCAAGCGCTGCGGGCACCGCCTCCGAGGGTGTTGCAAGAATTTGTATCGCTCGATGCTACCCACCCGGGTACCGTAAGCCAGCGCACTTGGTCCACCCAGTCAACCGCTCATCGGGCTGTGCGAAGCCCTGCACCAACGCAGTGCCCGATCCTCAGTCGTCGAGCCTCAGGTTCGGGAAATCGCTCTCCAGAAACTCGCCCACACCCCGCTCGCCGACCGCCTGCCGCTCCACCTCCTGCGCTCGAAGCTGAACGCGGCGGATCTTGCCCGAGATGGTCTTCGGCAGCTCGCTCACAAACTCGATGCGGCGCACCCTTTTGTAGGGTGCGAGCTGCTGCCGCGCGAACGCGAAGATCGCTTCCGCCAGCGCCGGCCCAGGCTTGAAGCCGGGTGCGAGCAGCAGGTAGGCCTTGGGCACCGCGGTGCGCACAGCGTCCGGGCACGGCACCACGGCCACCTCCACGACCGCTTCGTGTTCGATGAGCGCGCTCTCCAGCTCAAACGGGCTGATGCGGTAACCCGAGGCCTTGAACACGTCGTCGGCGCGGCCCACAAAGGTGAGGTAGCCGTCGGCGTCGCGCGCGGCGGTGTCACCCGTGTGGTAGTAGCCGCCTCGCATCACCTCGGCGTTTTTCTCGGGCGCGTCGAGGTAGCCCACCATCAGGCCGAGCGGGCGTTCGCGCAGATCGATGCAGACCTCGCCCTCGTCGGCCTCATGGCCGTCGGCGTCGAGCAGCGTGATCTTGTAGCCGGGCAAGGGCAGGCCCATGGAGCCGGGCTTCAAAGGCAGCCCTGGCGCGTTGCCCACCTGCGCGGTGGTCTCGGTCTGGCCGTAGCCGTCGCGCAGCGTGAGACCCCAGGCCTTGCGGATCTGCTCGATGATTTCCGGGTTCAGCGGTTCGCCCGCACCGATCACCTCGCGCAGGGCGAGCCTCCCCTGCCACGCGGCCAGGTCTTCCTGGATCAGCATGCGCCACACCGTGGGCGGCGCGCACAGGCTGGTCACACGGCATTGCTCCAGCACGGCCAGCAGCCCCTGCGCGCTGAAGCGCGGCGTGTTGTGGATGAAGACGCAGGCACCCGCGTTCCACGGCGCAAAGAAACAGCTCCAGGCGTGTTTGGCCCAGCCGGGCGATGAAATGTTGAGGTGCACGTCGCCCGAGCGCAGACCGAGCCAGTACATGGTGGAGAGGTGGCCCACCGGGTAGCTCTGGTGCGTGTGCAGCACGAGCTTGGGCTGCGAGGTGGTGCCCGAGGTGAAATACAGCAGCATCGGGTCGGTGGCCAGCGTGATGCCTTGCGCATCAAAATCGACCGGGTGCGTGCGAGAGCCGCCGAAGTCCACCCAGCCCGGCTGGGGAGCGCCGACGCAGATGCGCGAGAACACAGCGCCGATGGCCTCGAACTTGGGTACTTGCACGGCACCCACCACCACGTGTTTCACCGCGCCGCGTTCGATGCGGTCGCGCAGGTCGTCCGGCGTGAGCAGCGAAGTGGCCGGGATCAGCACCGCGCCCAGCTTGATGGCCGCCAGCATGGTCTCCCACAGTGCCGGCTCATTGCCCAGCACCATGAGCACCCGGTCGCCGCGCTGCACGCCTTGCGCACGCAGGAAGTTGGCCACCTGGCTGGAGCGCGCCGAGAGCTGCGCAAACGAAAACCGCTCCTCGGTGCCGTCGGCATCCACGATCCACAGTGCGGTGGCGTCATTGCCACGGGCCATGACGTCGAAGTGGTCGAACGCCCAGTTGAACTCGGTGAGGTGCGGCCAACGGAATTGCGCACCCGCGCTGGCGGGGTCTCCACGCAGGCTCAGCAACTGGTCGCGCGCCTGCAGGAAGGCCAGGGTGGAAGGAGCGTGTGCCATGGTCTTGATGTCTCGGTGTTGTGGGGGCGGGTTGATCGTAGACGCCGCGCAGGCGCGACAGTCGCTCAGTAGTTTCCCTAGGCCGGATTGCGCCACGCCGGTACACATTCGCCCAGACACCCAAGATGCCAAACCTGTCCAAGCCTCTCGCCACACACGGCCAAATGTCGCCACCGCACACAGCCGGCCTGTTTTTTGCCACGCCCGAGCAGCGTGTGGCGCTGGCGCGCGAGATGTTCTTCAGCGAGGGCCAGCGCCCCTCGGGCCTGGTGCCCGAGCTGGTCATCCAGTCGTGGATGCGTTGCACGGTAGCGAACCGCCGCCCCAGCGAGCCGCTCAACCTCGAGCCGGTCACCAAGGCGCGCATCGCCAACGCGCTCTCGCGCAACCACCTCCTGCTGCAAGCCGCCAGCCGCGACCTGCAGCAGCTCGACGCCGCCCTGGCCGGCACACCGTGCAAGGCCTTGCTGACCGGGCCCGACGGCGTGCTGATCCAGGTCACGCCCACCGCGCGCGGCGAGGGCAGGCTCATGCCGCACGTGGCGCGGGTGGGTGTGAACCTCAACGAATCGCACATGGGCACCACCGCGCCCAGCGTGGTGGCGCGCACCGGTGAGGCCTGCGTGGTGCGCGGTGCCGAACACTTCTTCACAGGCGTTTCGGTGATGCAGTGTGCTGCCGCACCGATCCGCAATGCCCGAGGCGATCTGGCCGGTGTGCTCGATCTCTCCACCGAAGGTGAGGCGTTCCGCTTCGACGCCGCAGCCATGGTGCGGCTCTACGCCACCGCCATCGAAAACCGCCTGTTCGAGGCGCAATCGGCGACGCTGCTCTTGCTGCGTTTCCAGTCCAGCCCGGCGCTGCTGCACACGCCACTGGAGGGCCTGGCGGCGGTGGACGGATGGGGCCGTGTGGCCTGGCTCAACCAGACCGGGGCCAGCCTGCTCGGCACCGAACGTGTGCCCGCACAGCCCACCGAGGCCGAGGTGCTGTTCGGGGTTGACCTGGAGGCTTTGCTGGCCCTGTCGCACTGCGGCCAGGCCCAGCCACGCCAATGCCCCAACGGTCTGACGCTGTGGATCCGTGCACACGCACAGGCACCGCGCGCGGGCGCTCTCGAACAACCGCCAGCGCCCGAATCCAAAACGGTCGTGGCTTCCGATGCGCCTGCCACACCGACCCTGCAACACGCCAACCGCGCGCTGATCGAAGCCACGCTGGCGGCCTGCGAGGGCAATGTCTCGCGCGCTGCGCGGCAGCTGGGGGTGTCGCGCGGTCTGCTGTACCGCCGGCTGGGCGAAATGCGCGCCGGACACTGAAACTGTTCCACGTCAGAACAGTTTTCCGGGTGGGAAAACCCGAGGTGGTGAGCGACAGAAAAACGATCGAGTATGAGAGGGTGCACCGCTGGTGCCAGACGACCTACGACCACAACACTGGAGACAACGACATGAACCTGAAACGCCAGATCATGAGCGGTTTGATGATGGCCTCCCTGCTGGGCGGCGTGCAGGCCCAAAGCCTGGCCGACCTGAAAAACGACAACCTCACACCCGGCGACGTGCTGACCTACGGCATGGGCTACAACAACCAGCGGTACAGCCCGCTCAAGCAGATCAACACCGGCAACGCCGGCAAGCTGCGACCGGCCTGGGCCTACAGCCTGAACAACCCGCAGGGCCAGGAGTCCCAGCCCATCGTGCATGACGGGGTGATGTACATCACCACGCACAACACCACCGTGGCGCTCAACCCGCTCACCGGCAAGCAGATCTGGAAACAGGAAATCGAGCTGCCGCAGGACGTCTTCAAGATGGCCTGCTGCGGCATCCTGAACCGCGGTGCCGCGATCTTCGACGGCAAGCTCTACCGCAGCACGCTGGATGCACACGTGATCGCACTCGATCTCAAAACCGGCAAGCAGCTCTGGAAGAACAAGGCCGCCGACTACCAGGACGGCCAGGCCATGACCAGCGCGCCACTGATCGCCAACGGCGTGGTGCTGACCGGCATCGCCGGCGGTGAGTACGGAACGCGCGGTTTCATCGACGCATGGGACCCGGCCACGGGCAAGAAACTCTGGCGCTTCTTCACCACCGCTGCGCCCGGCGAAAAGGGTGGCGACACCTGGCCCGGCGACACCCACCTCAAGGGCGGCGCACCCACCTGGCTGACCGGCGCCTACGACCCCGAGCTCGACCTCGTGTACTGGGGCACCGGCAACGGCGGCCCGTGGAACCCCAACGCCCGCACTGGCGACAACCTCTACATCAACACCGTGCTGGCGATCCGGCCCAAGACCGGTGAGCTGGTGTGGCATTACCAGTTCTCGCCCAACGATCCCTACGACTACGACGCCACCGAAGTCGGCATGCTGGTGGACATGAAGATCGGTGGCAAGAACCGCAAGGTGCTCACCCAGGCCAACCGCAACGGCTTCTTCTATGTGCTCGACCGCGCAACCGGCGAACTGCTCGCCGCCAACCCCTACGTCAAGGTCAACTGGGCCGATCGGATCGACCTCAAGACCGGGCGGCCGGTGCACTCCGAGATCGACAAGAAAGCACGCGCCGGTGAAGACGTGGAGATCTTTCCCTCGGTGCTCGGTGGCAAGAACTGGACTCCGATGTCGTGGAACCCGTCCACAGGCCTCGCTTACGCCAACACCCTCAACATCAGCTGGCCCTACCAGCTGGCCAAGCCCGAATACAAAAAAGGTGAGTGGTACCTGGGCGTGAATTTCCGCGGTGTGAACATGCCCAAGGACCAGCCACACGGCTTTCTCAGCGCCATCGACCCCATGACCGGCAAGAGCAAGTGGCAGATGGCCTGGCCAGGCCAGCCGAGCATGGCCGGCACGCTGTCCACCGCCGGCAACCTGGTGTTCACGGGTGCTGCCACGGGTGAGTTCATGGCGGTGGATGCGCGCAACGGCAAGAAGCTGTGGGAGTTTCAGACCGGCTCCGGCATCATCGGCCTGCCCGTGACATGGGAGCACAAAGGCAAGCAGTATGTGAGCGTGGTCTCGGGCGCAGGCGGCGTGTGGGCCCTGCTGGGCGACGAGCGCATGTCGCAAACCCCCGCCGGCGGATCGCTCTGGACCTTCTCGCTCAATTGACGATGCGACAACCGCTGATGTGGTTGTGCGGCGCGGCCCTGCTCGGGGCCGCGCACGCACAGACAACGCCACCCCCGACCTTTGATCTCGCCGCCATCGAAAAAGGCCGCGAGCAGTACCACCGAACCTGCGCGCAGTGCCACGGCCGCAACATGGTCAATGCCGGCACCACCGTCTACGACCTGCGCCGCTTTCCGCAGGACCAGCCCGACCGCTTCGTGCAATCGGTGGTCAACGGCAAGGGCAACATGCCCTCGTTCAAGGACGCACTCGACATGCAGGCCGTGCAGGTCTTGTGGGCTTATGTGGGGTCGCGCGGTGGCAAGGAGCCTTGAGATGAAGCATGTTCTGTCCGTTGTCCTGTTGAGCCTGGCCACCTTTGCCACCCACGCCGCCGAGCCACTGACCGTGTGCATGAGCGAAGACAACGCGCCACTGTCGTACCGCACCAAGGGCCAGGTGGCTGGCTTCGACGCGTTGCTGGCGCGGGCGATTGCCACCGAGCTGGGGCGGGATCTGCGCGTGGTGCCATTCGAATCCGAAGTAGAAAAAGAGACGATGCTGACCCACGAGGTCAACGCCCTGCTCTCGGCCGGCATCTGCGATCTGGTGAGCGGTTTTCCGCTGCTGGCCAGCGACCTCGGCGCACCCACGCGAGAGCGCTTCAAGACACCCGATTACCCCGGCGCCAAGCGCCAGCGCGACCGCCCCTTTGTGCCGCTGGGCACGCTCGTGGCCAGTCGCCCCTACCAGGGCACGGCGTTGTCCATCGTGCAGCGGCCAGGGCAAGCGCCGGTGCGCACGCTGGCCGACCTGCGCGGACGCAAAGTGGGCGCAGTGGCGGGCACGCTCGAAGGCACCCTGATCTCCATGTACCGGGGCGGCTACCTGCACACCAGCATGGTTTCGATGGGACAGCGAGAAGACGCCTGGGCTGCGCTCGACACAGGCCGCGTGGACGCGATGCTCATGACCAGCACCGCCGTGGACGCACACCGCGTGCAACAGCCGACCAGTCCGGTGCTGCTGGCGGACTACCAGCGCTCGTTGGGCATCAACCTCGGCTTTGTCGCGCTGCAAGGCCAGGGCGCGCTGCTCGACGCCACCAACCGCGTCATCGCGCGCAGCCAGACCAGCGGTGACCTGCAACGCTGGGCCGCCGAATCCGGCTTGCGCTGGCTGCCCCCCAGCCAACCGGATGTGACGAGCTCCCTGTCGCTCCCTGCGCTGATGGCCGACTGAGCCCCCAGCCCGGGTCGACTCTTCCCCCAGCTGTGGTGGGCTGTGTCACAACAGCGTGATATTTTTGGCACTTCGCTTCAGCGCAGGGCCGACACATGAATCTTCAACGCTTCCTCGATGCCCAGAACCCCGTGTACGAACAGGCCCTGGAGGAACTCAAGGCGGGGCGCAAACAAAGTCACTGGATCTGGTTCGTCTTTCCCCAGCACCGCGGCCTGGGCTGCAGCCAGAAGGCGCAGTTCTACGGCATTGAATGCCTGGACGAAGCCCGCGCCTACCAGAAACACCCGGTGCTCGGCCGCCGTCTGCACGAGTGCACCACCGCCGTCTTGCGCCACACCCAGCAATCGGCCAGCCAGGTCCTGGGCGTGCCCGACGACCTGAAGTTTTTCTCCAGCATGACGCTGTTCAGCGAAGCCGCACCTCAGGAGCTGGTGTTCCGCCTGGCGCTGCAGGCTTTCTTCAACGGCTCCAAAGACCCCGAGACCCTGCGCCTGTGCGGCCTGAGCAGCCACAGGCCTGGCCCTGAGCGGCCAGTGGGCACGCCACAACACAACCTGTCGGCAGCGGCGCTTTCACCCATGCGCTGACCCACCACAAACCCCACGATCAGCGGTCAGCGTGTTCCGCCAGGCAGGACCTGCAGCAGGATGGCGGACCAGATCACGCGCTGGTCGGCCTTGCTCAACGGTTCTCCACCCTGGCTGCCGAGAAACCACCCGATGTGCTCGTCAAAGCGCCGGTGGTTTTTGTCGCTGGGGCTGTAGATGTAGAGCGGCCATTCGCGCTCGGCCTCGCAGCCTGTGACCAGGGTGAGGTTGCGGTGGGGCAGGAGCTCCAGCGGCTCCAGGTGCACCAGGGCCAGCTCTTGAACCCGGTCGTCGTGCTCGATGACCACCCGCGTGGCGCTCAGGCCCGCCATGTTGTCTTTCGCGGGCTGGGTCGTCGCCGACAGGACGCGCCCCACCACCACACGGACCAGGAACTCGCCGTGTGAAGTCTGGGCCACCCGGATCATCGGTCGGTTACCGGATGGGTCAATGAGGAAGCAAGGTTGAAGGTCATGGGTGCTCGTGTCTGGTGTCTGTCACACAAGGTAACCGACACCGCCCCGACGTCCCCCGTTGGAGGGGCGCTTTGGGTAATGGATCACACAAGTCCCACCACCAACCTCACCCCGGCTGAACGTCAGTGGCTGCGCTCGTTCACACCGCGCTGGATTGCACCACGAGGTCGGCGGCCTGTTCAAACGCAAGCCCATCGAGCAGGTCGGCCATGCGCTGCACCACCTGCGCACCCAGTCGCTGGGACAGGCCGGACCGGTGCTGCGCAAAGAACGCCAGCGCATCCAGGTCCTGGCCAAGCAGCATCTGGCGAAACGCCGCCAGCGCAGCGTCGGTGATTGCAGGGCCTTCTCCGGTCGGCGCCGGCTCCGACGGCGCCATGCTCAGGTGCGCGGTGGTGTCCTGCAGCTCGGCGATGGCGGCGCGCAACGGCGGCCACAGCAGCAGCACCGCGCTCTCGGGCGCCTGTGTTCGCAGGAGGTCTTCCAGGCGATGCGCGACGGTGTAGAGGCGCTGCGCCTCCACCAGACCCGCAATGCCCTTGAGCTTGTGCATGCGCGAAGCCAACGCCCCGCGCGCGGCCGGGTCCATGCCAGCGGGTTCGGGTTCGTCGCGCAGGCTGGCAAACTCGTCGAACAGACGGCGCAGCACGCTCAGGAACAGGGCCTGGTCCCCGCCCATGCGCTCCAGCGCGGCCCGGTGATCGACGCAGCTCACGGCCGCCCACGCGCGGTCGTCGGGGGTCTCGGCTGGCCGTGCCGCTTCGCGAGGGGCCGGGCGGGCGGTCAACACGGTCCCGGGTGTGCCGCGTGCGCGCTCGATGTTTTCGTGCAGCACGCGCTGCAATTGCTGGAGATCCAGCTTTTTGTTCAGGTAATCGTTCATGCCGGCGGCCAGCGCGGTCGAACGATCGGTGTCCAGCGTCCCGGCGCTCAAGGCGATCACGGGCAGTTGGCCAAGCTCCAGCTCACCCCGGATGCGACGGGTCGTCTCCAGACCGTCCATGCCGGGCATCTGCACGTCCATCAACACCGCGTCGAAGCGCTGCGGCCAGCGGCTCAGGTGGTCCAGCGCCTGGGAGCCCGAGCTGGCGCAGGTGGCTTCTGCCCCCAGCCGCTCCAGCTGGTGGCGTGTCACAGCGAGCTGAATGTCGCTGTCGTCCACCACAAGGATGTGCAGGTCGCGCAAGCTCCGTTCCACCGGCGTCAGCGCGGAAGGCGGCTGCGGCGCAGGCGCACGCAACACCACCAGCAGGGCCACCAGGCCGTCGAGGCTGAAATCGTTCAACCAGCGCAGGGCCTCGTCACCATGGGCCGCCGAGCGAGCGGCCGAGAGCAACTTCTCGGCCCTGGAGCTGCGCTCCACCAGCGGCGTGATGCCCAGGGTGCCAGCCAGGCCCTTGAGCGTGTGGGCCACCCGTGCGCCCGCCTTGAAATCCTGCGCGACGAGGCTGTCACGCAGACGGGCCATCTGCTGAGGATGGTCGTCGATGAAGCGCTCCAGAAAACGCACGTAGGCCTTGGCGCTGCCGCCCAGTCGGCCGAGCGCGGCGGTGAGTTCCACGCCCTGCTGGCTGGCCAGCGCCAGCGCGGCGGCGGCCGGCACATCGCTGGTGGCGGCGGGCGATGCGCTGTCGCCGGGGTCGGCGGCACGAACCTCGCGTGGACCATCGCCCCGCGGTACCTGCTGCCGGATGGTCTGGACCAGTTGAGCGAGGTCAAACGGTTTGCCCACATGGTCGTTCATGCCGGCCTGCAGGCACAGTTCGCGGTCGCCGGCCATGGTGTTGGCGGTCATGGCGATCACCGGCAGCGCGCTCAGACCGAGCTCGCCGCGGATGCAGCGGGTGGCGGTGTAGCCGTCCATCACCGGCATCTGCATGTCCATGAGCACCACGTCAAAGGCGGTGCTGTCGGCTGCCAGCAAGTCCACCGCGATGCGACCGTTGCAGGCCACGCTCACGCGCGCACCTTCGACAGCGAGCAACTCGCAGGCCACCTGCTGGTTGATTTCGTTGTCCTCGACCAGCAGGATGCGCAGGTCACGCAAGGCTCCCCCCTGGTGCTCGGGGACGCGCGGAGCGGGCGCGCCATCGCGCTCTGCGCGAGCGGTCAGCACGGCATCCACCAGCATGCGGCCGGTCACCGGCTTGATGAGGTAGCCGTCGAGCAGGTTCTTCTCGCTCAGGTCCCGGCTTTCCATCAACTCGCGGCCGTGGGCGGTGACCATGATCAGCAGATCCATGGCGTTGCGCAGCGGCGCCGCCTTGAGTCGGCGCGCCGATTCCCAGCCGTCCAGACCGGGCATGTGCCAGTCCATGAACACCGCGTCGAAGCGCCGTCCGTGTTCGTGTGCCCGGGTCAGGCTCTCAATGGCGGCCTCACCGCTGTCCACCGCCTGCACACGCCAGCCGTTGGCCCGGGCCATGCTGGCCAGTGTGTCCCGAGCGATGTCGTTGTCGTCGACGATCAACACATCCAGTGCGGGCCCGCCCGACGCAGGCAGCCCATCGGCCACGGTGTGCCGAGGCACCCCCAGCACGATGGAGAAGCTGAATGTTGTTCCTCGCCCGAGCTGGCTCTGCAGTTGCAGTTCGCCACCCATCAGGCCCACCAGGCGCTGGCAGATCACGAGCCCCAGGCCAGTGCCGCCGAAGCGGCGCGTGGTGGTGGCTTCGGCCTGGGTGAAGCCTTCGAAAATGCGGGCCTGGTTCTCGGGTGCAATGCCGATGCCGGTGTCGCGCACGGCGACGTCCAGCACCAGCTGGCCGGCACCGCTGCGCCGCCCGCGCAGCGAGACCACCACTTCGCCGAAGTGGGTGAACTTGACTGCGTTGCCCGCCAGGTTCACCAGGATCTGGCGCAGGCGCAGCGCATCGCCGTACAACACGGCCGGCAAGGCCGGATCCATGTCGAACAGCACCTCGATTTCTTTCTCGCCCACGCTGGCCGACAGCACCACCGCGAGCTCGCGCATGAGCTGGTCGACACCGAAAGGATGGGGGTCGAGCACCAGCTTGCCGGCTTCCACCTTGGAGAAGTCGAGGATGTCGTTGAGCAGGCCGAGCAGCGATCGGGCTGCGCTCTCGGTCTTGTCGGTGTAGTCGAGCTGGCGCGGTGTGAGCGGGGTGCGCTGGAGCAGCGAGAGCATGCCAAGGATGGCGTTCATCGGGGTGCGGATCTCGTGGCTCATGTTCGCCAGAAACTGGCTCTTGGAGCGTGACGCCGCCTCGGCCGCCTCGGTGGCGCGCACAACATCGGAGATGTCGATGCGAAAGCTCACCACATGCCCGTCGGGCAGCGCCCGCTCCACCACACGCAGCGTGCGCCCACCGGGAATGCGGCGCACCCACTCACCGCCCAGGCGGTGATCGCGCACACGCTCGGCCACCCACTCTTCGCGGCGCCCCTGTGCGGCAGGAGGTTCCTGCAGCGCCAGGTTGGCCCGCACGATCTCCTCGAACAGCGCCCCCGGCTGGAGCAGGTCGGCGATCTCGCTGTAGAGCTCGCGGTAACGGTCGTTGCAGAACACCAGTCGATCGGACGGATCAAAGATGACCAGCCCGGCACCGGTGACCTCCAGCGCGCTGGACATCATTTCCCGGGAGCGCCGGGCCTGTGCCTCGGCTTGCAGGCGCGCGGAGATGTCCACATAGGTGGTGACGAAGCCACCCTTGTCCATCTGGCCACGGCGCAGCTCGATCACCTCGCCGCCCGGCAAGGTGCGCTCAAACTGCTGTTTGCGCCCGGCGGTCACAGCCGCATGGATGAGATCACGCACCTGCTGTTCAGGATCGCCGGGTCCGAAATCGCCACGCTGCGCGTTGAATCGCACCATGTCCTCGAACCGGGTCACCCCGGGCTGGCACAGGTGGGCTGGCAAGCCGAACAGGCGGCCAAATTCGGTGTTGGCCAACTGCAGCAGGCCGTCAGCGTCGATCACGCTGAGTGCACAAGGCAGGCTCTCGATCACGTTGGTGAGCAGTTCGTTGGTGCGCTCCATGGCGTCTGCCAGCTGCTTGCGCGAGGTGATGTCCTGCACAGCGCCCACCAGGCCGTGCGCAACGCCGTCGCGCATGTCCCGTTCACCCGCGACACGCACCCAGGTGGCGCGGCCCTGCGCCGTGACCATCGGCAACTCCAGATCGAACGCCTCGCCGGTTCTCCAGCAATGCTTGAAGGCCTGCTCCACCAGGCGGCGGGTATCGGCTGCAAAGTACGACAGGGCCTCCTCCATTGAAGGCCGGTGTCCTGGCTCCCGCTGGTGGATGCGGCAGGTCTGGTCGGTCCAGCGAATCTCCATGGTTGTCATGTTCATGGCCCAGCCGCCGATGCCGCCAATGCGTCCGGTGCGGTCCAGGAAAGCCTGGCTGGCCTGCAGCGCTTCGGCGCTGTGGCGGCGTTCGGTGATGTCGCTCTCGATCGCCATGAAGCCCAGAAATTCACCCGACTCGGATTTGACCTGCTGGATTTCCAGCTCGATCCAGTACACACGACCGCTCTTGCCGCGGTTGAGCAGTTCCCCCGCGTAAGGTTCGCCCGCTTCCAGCGCCGCGCGCAGGCGCGACAGCTCGCGTGCATCGGTGCCTTCGAACTGCAGGAATGCCCCCGGGCGCTTGCCCAGCACCTCGGCCATGCTGTAGCCGGTGATGCGCTCGAAGCCGTCGTTGACCCAGGTGATGCAGCGCTGGGCATCGGTGATGACGACCGCATTGGAGGTGCGGCGCGCCACCACCGCCAGCCGCTCCAGGTCGATCGTCATGGAACGCGCAAGCGTTTCAGCGCGGCGCTGCGCACGCGCAGCCTGCGAGGCCATCCACGCCAGCGCCAGCGTGAGCAGGAGCCCCACACCCAGCACCACATAAGCTGGCAGCCGCACCACCGACCGGTCGAATGCAGGGGTGCTGCTGGTGTGCAGGGTGAAGGCCTGGCCATACACCTCGAACCGCAGGGCGTGGGTGAACAGCGAGGGCGGGACCAGCCGGGGCTCGCCGGTGCGGACGATGCCTTCACCCCCTTCGATCGAATGAAAACCCGCGATCCAGTTTGCGAGCGCGGGCTCACCCTGTCCGGCGTACATCTGGAAGGTCACCAGATCGTCGGTGATGCTGGTGATGTCGCTGAAGATGTCCCTGGCCACCAGCGGGGCGTACAGCACCCCCAGCAGCTGCGCCTGGCGCTGCGCCGGGTCGGACGGCGCAGCGCCCTTGGCGTACACCGACTGGAACATCAGCATGCCAGGCGAACGCTCGCCGTCACGCAGGATCGGTACCGGCTCGCTCAGCGTGGTCTCACCGGTGGCGATGGCGCGCTCGATCGCAGCGCGTGTGCGTGGATCGCTGCCCAGGTCGATGCCCGCTGCATCGGGGTTGAGCGATTGGGGTTCGATGTAGCGCACGACGTACAGCAGGTCGCTGGACTTTTCGCTGAGCGCGCGGATGGTCAAGTCCGGCGCATCGCTGGCGCGCACCCGCCGCAGGTACTGCGGCAGCTCGCCACGCTGGACCCGGTCAACCCAGCCAACGCCCCGGTTGCCAATGAATTCGCGCTGCAGGTCCATGGACTCCACGAACGCCTTGAACTCGCTGCGGTCAACGCGCTGGCTGGCCGCGTAGGCCCCGCGCGCACCACGAAGCTCGTACGAGGGCGCCTGCAGACGCTGCGCAACCTCCGTGGTGATCAGCTCGCTCTTGCGCCAGAACTCGGTCTGTGCGCCCGCCTGTGCGCTGCGAGCCAGCGACCAGGCACCCAGGGCGCTGGCCGCCAGGCCCAGCAGCAGGATGGCCAGCGTCAGGCTGAATCGGGTGAGCGTCTTGTCACTGCGAGGCATGGCTGGATTCATGGGCGGAGGACGTGGATGGGGCAGGACATGCCAGTGTCTTGCCGGTGGCCACGCCCAAGCCCTCGATAAGCGGCACCGGCACCGCCCAGTTGCAGCGATCGGGGGGCCGATCCCGGGATATGCGGTCGGCCAGTGCCGCTTTTCCGGGCTTGAAGGCGCGCCCAAACGAGGAACATGGACGACTCAATGACTGGAGCTGCCATGGCACCCACATCACACGACCCAACCACCGAACGCCGCCGGGTGCTGATCGTCGACGACGATCCCTCCATGGTGCATGTGCTGGCACGCACGCTGATGGACTGCGCCCAGCTCTACTTTTCGGTGCGCGGTGAAGACGCGCTCAAGAAGCTTGAAGCGCACCACCCGGACCTGATGCTGATCGATGTGGACATGCCCGATCTCAGCGGCTACGAGGTGATGCAGCGCATGCAGCAAAACCCCAAGACCCGCGACACGCTGGTCATCATGGTGACCTCGCACTCCGAAGAGAGCCACCGCCGCCGTGCCATGGAATTCGGTGCGGTGGACTTCTTTGTCAAGCCCATCAACCGCGATGCCATCCGCGAGCGGGTCGCGCAGCTGCTCAACGACGACATGGAAACCATCGAGTTGAGCCTGTCTTCACAAGGGGACTTCACCAGCAAGACCGCCCACACCCCACCGCCGAAAGTCTCGCAATATGCGGGGCTGTCGCCTGTGGAGGTCGAGAACGGCTTCGCAGAGACGCAGATCTTTGCCGACTTCCCCGCCACCCAGGCTCCCAAAGCGGCTCTGCCCACGTTGCCCGAGCCCCCGCTGTTGCCACCACTGGTCCCTGAGATGTCCAGCAGCGACAGCATCACCTCGGAGTTGTTTGAGCGCATGTCGGCCATCCTGGAGCAGACCGAATCCATCCGTCAGACCGATCAAAAGGGGCTGTCGCCCGAGGTGACGCGGCGCATCTGCCGCATCGAAGAAGAATGCGCCGAGGTGATCCAGTTGCTCGTGACCCTGAGCGACGGCGCCACCGCCTAGCACCCAAAGCCGCCACGCGCCCCCCGCTGCACTGCTACGGCGCCACACGCGTCAGAAAATGCGCCAGCGCCTTGAGGTCGCCGTCAGAGACCCCATAGAGCGAGGCGGCCATGATGGTGTCGCGCCCGGTGGCCTGGTTGTTCTTGAACTGCAGCATCGAATACAGCAGGTAGTCTTCGCGCTGGCCGGCCAGCCGCGGCATCTGCTCGCGCCCGCGGTAGTCGGGCAGGTGGCAGATGCCGCAGCGCATGCCTTCGGCCAGCGCCTTGCCCTGCGCCATCAGCGCCGCGTCGCCCGGTGGCGGTGTGTTGCGCGCCGGCAGCCTGGCAAAGTGCGCCGCCATCGCGGTGATCTCCGCGTCGCTCACGCCATCAAGCAAGCCTTTCATGGCCGGTATCTCGCGCAGACCCTCTCGAATGATCACGAGCTGGTTCTCCACGAACACCTTGGGCTGCCCGGCCAGCGACGGGATGTTGGGCAACCGCGAGTTGCCGTCCGCCCCGTGGCAGGCCGCGCAGGCCATCAGCCGCGCCGAGATGTCTTGCGCCCACACGGGGGAGCCGACCCACAGAAAAGCCCCGAGGAGTGCGGACACCCCCCGCGCAAGCAGCATCTTCGGCATGGCTTACTTCGCGTACGTCACGCGGTAGATCGCACCCAGCTGCTCGTCGGACACCAGCAGCGAGCCGTCCTTCATCTGCAGCATGTAGGCCGGGCGGCCCCAGAACGACTGGTCGGCTTCGTTCATGAAGCCGGTCATGAAAGGCATCACCTGGCTGTTCTTGCCATCGGCGCTGGCCTTGACCATCACGACGTCATAGCCGATCTTCTTGCTGCGGTTCCACGAACCCTTGCGCGCGTTGAACAGCACGCC
>JBBQSX010000086.1:0-15069 GCA_038213545.1 Burkholderiales bacterium | reverse complement strand
GGGCACGCGGGCGAACCCGACCCTCTCCGCACTGGACAAGGCCTTCATCGGCGGCGCCAAGGCTTACCCCAAGGCCGCGCCCACGCTCGTGGATGCCACCGAACTGGCGATCGGTGCCGCACGTCGCACCTCTGCCGCCATCGGCAAGGTGGGTGAAGAAGACCTCTTCCAGTTCACCGTGAAGACCGGGGGCAGCCACATCATCGACACGCGTGGCCCGACCGATGTGGTGATGAAGCTCTTCGGCCCCGACAACCCCACCACTGTCATCGCCGAGGACGACGACAGCGGCGTGGACACCAACGCGCTGATCCGCGCCAGCCTCATCCCGGGCCGCTATTACGTGCAGGTGCGCCACTACAACAAGGCCAGTGGCATGGGCAACTATTCGGTGAAGGTGCGTCGGGCCTGAAGCGGCTTGATGCGCCAGAAACGAAAAAGGCTTCGGTCTCCCGAAGCCTTCTCCTGTTCAGTGAACCACGCTCAGGCAGCAACGGCCTCGGCGGCCTGCGCGATCACCACCGGCTGGCGGATCAGGTAGTCGAAAGCGCTGAGCGCGGCCTTGGAGCCTTCGCCCGCAGCGATCACGATCTGCTTGTAAGGCACCGTCGTGCAGTCGCCGGCCGCAAACACGCCGGGCACGTTGGTGTGGCCCTTGGCATCGACCTCGATCTCGCCGTAGCGGCTCAGCTCCACGGTGCCCTTGAGCCACTCGGTGTTGGGCACCAGGCCGATCTGCACAAACACGCCCTCGAGTGCGATGTGTTTCACCTCGCCGCTCACGCGGTCCTTGAACGACATGCCGTTGACCTTGCCACCAGCCCCCGTGATCTCGGTGGTCTGTGCGTTCACATTGATGGTCACATTGGGCAGGCTTTTCAGCTTGCTCACCAGCACCGCGTCGGCCTTGAGCGCGTCAGCGAATTCGACCAGCGTCACGTGTTTCACGATACCGGCGAGGTCGATCGCGGCTTCCACGCCGGAGTTGCCTCCGCCGATCACCGCCACGTCCTTTCCCTTGAAGAGCGGGCCGTCGCAGTGCGGGCAGTAGGCCACGCCCTTGTTGCGGTACTCGTCCTCGCCGGGCACGTTCACATTGCGCCAGCGCGCACCGGTGGACAGGATCACGCTGCGCGCCTGCAACACCGCACCGTTGGCCATCTGCACCTGCACCATGCCACCCGCTTCCGTGGCCGGCGTGATCCTGTCGGCTCGCTGCAGGTTCATGATCTCCACGTCGTAGTGGCGCACCTGCGCCTCGAGCGCGGCAGCGAATTTCGGGCCGTCGGTTTCCAGCACGCTGATGTAGTTTTCGATGGCCATGGTGTCGTTGGTCTGGCCGCCGAAACGCTCGGCGGCCACACCCACGCGGATGCCCTTTCGGGCGGCGTACACCGCAGCCGCTGCACCGGCCGGGCCGCCTCCGACGATCAGCACATCAAAGGGGTCCTTGGCGTTGAGCTTGGCGGCTTCGCGCTCGTCGGACTTCACGTCCAGCTTGGCCACGATCTCTTCGAGCAGCATGCGGCCCGAGCCGAACAGCTCGCCGTTGAGGAACACCATGGGCACCGCCAGGATCTGGCGCTCGTCCACCTCGGCCTGGTACAGACCGCCGTCGATCACGGTGGCCTTCACGGCGGGGTTGAGAATGGACATCAGCGTGAGTGCCTGCACCACGTCTGGGCAGTTGTGGCACGAGAGGCTCATGTACATCTCGAAATTGAAGTCGCCTTCCAGGCCCTTGATCTGGTCGATCACAGCGGCCTCGACCTTGGGCGGATGACCGCCGGTCCACAGCAGCGCCAGCACCAGCGACGTGAACTCGTGGCCCAGCGGAATCGCAGCGAAACGCACGCCGGTGGTTTCACCGTCGCGAGCGATCACGAACGATGGCTTGCGCGCATCGGTGCCGCTCTCGTCGAAGCTCACCAGGTCCGACAGCTCGGCAACTTCCTGCAGCAGTTCCTTCATCTCGGCCGCTCCCGCGCTGCTGTCCAGCGAAGCGATCAAACGGATCGGACGCTGCAGTTTGCCGAGGTAAGCCTGCAACTGGGTCTTGAGGTTGGTGTCGAGCATGAAATTCTCCTGAATGAGGTTGAGGCATCAATGCCGCCGGTGGATGGGTTGAAGCGTGGGAAGAGCCTGAACCCATCGGTCTGCGGTACTAAGCAATGCGAAAGGATCGCGTGCATCCGCCCAGAATGCCGCGGGTCCGGCTCCGCCGGCCCGCAGGCATTGCCCCCTCGAGGGGGTGACGCGCCGCAGGCGCGGCGCAGGGGTGCTTCCAATACTTCAGATCTTGCCGACGAGGTCCAGCGAAGGCGTGATGGTCTTGGCGCCTTCGTTCCACTTGGCAGGGCACACCTGGCCTGGGTTCTTGGCCACGAACTGGGCAGCCTTCAGCTTGCGCAGGGTTTCCTTCACATCGCGAGCGATCGCGTTGTCGTGGATTTCGGCGGTCTTGATCACGCCTTCGGGGTTGATGATGAAGGTGCCGCGAAGCGCCAGGCCTTCTTCTTCGATGTGCACGCCGAACGCGCGGGTCAGCGTGTGGGTCGGGTCGCCGATCAACGGGAACTTGGCCTTGCCCACGGCGGGCGAGGTCTCGTGCCACACCTTGTGGGCGAAGTGGGTGTCGGTGGTCACGATGTAGACCTCGGCGCCGACCTTCTGGAACTCGGCGTAGTTGTCGGCAGCGTCTTCCACTTCGGTGGGGCAGTTGAAGGTGAAGGCAGCGGGCATGAAGATCAGAACCGACCACTCGCCGCGCAGGCTGGCGTCGGACACGGGCACGAACTTGCCGTTGTGGAAGGCTTCGGCCTTGAAGGGCTGGACGGTGGTGTTGATCAAAGACATGGTGTTTTCCTGAGGAGGTGAGGTTGCGGGAATGGTGAACGGATGGCTGCCTGCGCAGCGACAAGCCAAACTATAGCTCAGGTCTATCAACAATCTTTATTGATAGTCACTATCCGGTCGATAGCTGGAATGTTGCAACGCACCACCCGAACCATCAACGCGCTCCGCGTTAATGCGAATCGTTCTTGTTTGAGGTATATTCGACGCTCCCAGCCAGCCAGGACGCCGCCGCGTGCAGCCAGCCGAAAACCATTCAGCTTGTTGCCACCATGTCCCAACGGAAGTCCCGCCTGCGCCGCGCGCAGCCTTGCTCGCCCGCTCAGCTCTCCAGCGCTTCGTCAAACGCTCTGTTACCCCTGGGGGCGATGCTCCTGGCGGGTTCGCTCAGCGCCCTCGCACAAACTTCACCTACCGACACGCTGCCCACGGTGACCGTGCGCGAACAGGCCGAAGCACCTGAAGGCAAGGACGCCCTGCGCGCAACCGAAACGGGGATTGGCAAAGGCCGCCAGCAGCTGCGCGACATCCCCCAGTCGGTGACGGTGGTGACGGAAAAGCTCATCGACGACCGCAACCTCGACACGGTCAAGGAGGCGCTCAAGAACACGGCCGGCATCACCTTTCTTGCCGCTGAAGGCGGCGAGGAAGACATCCGGCTGCGCGGCTTCTCGCTGCAGGCCACGGGCGATTTGTTCATCGACGGTATGCGCGATCCGGCCATTTACGACCGCGACACCTTCAATCTCGACCGCCTCGAGGTGCTGCGCGGTTCGGCCTCCATGCTGTTTGGCCGGGGCTCGACCGGCGGCGCGGTCAACCAGGTCAGCAAGGCCCCCCGACTGATCACGGAACACCAGGTCGACATGACCGTGGGCAGCCACGCCTACCGACGCATCACCGGCGACTTCAACATCCAGGCGGGCGAGAGCGCAGCGCTGCGCCTCAATACCATGGTGACCAAGGCCAACAACAACGGCTCGGGCTCCAGCATCGACAAAAACGGCGTGGCTGCAGCCTACCGCTGGGGCATTGGCGAACGCAACGAGTTCCAGGCCAGCATCTACAACCTCGACAACAACAACGGCATCAACTACGGCATCCCGTTCATCGCGCCCTACGCCGGCGCGCCCGCCTCGGAACGCGTGTTGCTGCCGCTGGACCCCAAGAACTACCACGGCCTGGCCAGCGACTACAGCGACAGCAGCGGCACCATCGCCGGCTTCAGCCACATCCACCGCTTCGATCGCGACAGCGAGATCAAGAACCAGGTGCGTGTGGGCAACTTCAAACGCGACCAGCGCTCTGGCGCCATCCGCCTGGCGGCTGCGGCCCTGCAACCCGGTGGCGTGGCCGCCAACCTGGGCAACTTCGGACCCGACACCGTGCTCTCTCGCGGGCTGCACTTGAAGATCCAGGCAATGGACAACGTTCATGTGCAGAGCGACTACAACGGCAAGTTCGATGCGCTGGGTTTCAAACACGAGATCCTGGCCGGCGTGGACGCGTCACGAGAGCAAAAAACGGTGTACGCCGCGCTCAGCGCCGCGCAGGGCGGCGTGGTGCCGCCCAAACCCACCACCACCGTCGGCACGCCCTTCGACGGCGCTTCCGTGAACGAAGGGTCGCGGGTGATCCGTCCGAACAACCAGTATGTGTCGCAGGGCTGGGGCGCCTATGTGCAGGACGTGGTGCAGCTCAACCCCACATGGAAGCTGGTGGGCGGTCTGCGCTACGACAACCTGGTGGGCGACTATGAGACCTTCGCGCTGCCTTCGGGTGCCGTGAGTCAGACCTACCGCATGAAGGTTTCCGAGATCAGCCAGCGCCTGGGCGCCCTGTACCAACCCAATGCGCTGCAGTCGTTCCACGCTTCAGCGGGTACATCGTTCAACACCTCGGGCGACGCCTATTCGCTGGGTGCCAGCAACGCCGACACGCCGCCCGAGCAAAGCATCAACCTGGAACTCGGTGCCAAGCTCGACTCGGCCGACAAACGTTTCACCACGCGTCTGGCGCTGTTCCGCTCAACGAAACTCAACGAACGAAACACCGACCCCGACCTTCCGGTGGTCACGCTCTCGGGCAAGCGCCATGTGGCGGGCTTTGAGGTCGATGTGGCCGGGCGCCTTTCGCCCACCTGGGAAATCTACGGCTCCTACATGTGGATCCCGATCGCCAAGGTGGACAAGGCCGCACCGTGCCCAGCCACTGGCGCATGCACGCAAGCCGCAGCGGGCGAGCGCGTGGGTGACCGCCCCGCTCTCACCCCCAAGCACAGCGGTACGGTCTGGAGCACCTGGCAGCTCACGCCGAAGTTCCGGGTGGGCGCAGGCTTGAACTTCCGTGGGAAACAGAAACCCACGCGCTCGGAATTCAACGTGCCCAGCTTTGTCACCGGCGACCTGATGGCCGAGTACCGGTTCGACTTCGAGCAGATCGTCCTCAAGGCCAACCTGACCAACGTGACCAACAGGCTCTACGCCGACTCGCTGTACCCGGCGCACTATGTTCCGGGCGCTGGCCGCACGCTGCAAGTGACCGCCAGCTTGAAGTTCTGATCGGTCTCCGTCACGCCCAACGCGCCCCCTTCATGCTGCTGACCTTGCCCGACATCCTCAACGCCGACGAACTGCTGCAGGCGCGCCAGGCATGGCGCGACGCGCCGTGGGTTGACGGCCGCGAGAGTGCAGGCGCTCAAGCCCGTGATGTGAAAAACAACCAGCAGTTGCCGCACGACTGCGCTGCCGCGCATGCCATCCGCGCCCTGGTGCTGCGCGGGCTCGATCGCAGCCCGCGCTTTTTCTCAGCCGCGTTGCCCCTCAAGGTCTTCACGCCACGCATCAACCGCTACGCAGGTGATTGCAACGCCTACGGCAACCACATCGACAACGCGATGCGCGTGCTGCCCGGCGGCGAGCGCGTGCGCACCGACGTTTCGTGCACCGTCTTCATGAGCGATCCCGCCGACTACGACGGTGGAGAACTCGTGGTGTCCGACACCTTCGGCGATCACCACGTCAAGCTGCCCGCGGGCCACGCGGTGATTTACCCCGGTACCAGCCTGCACCAGGTGAAGCCCGTCACGCGAGGCGAACGTGTGGCCTGTTTCTTCTGGGTGCAGAGCATGGTGCGCAGCGACGAACAGCGCCGCCTGCTGTTCGATATGGACATGACCCTGCTTGCCCTGCGCCAGCGCCATGGCGAGACGCCCGAGACCACCGCGCTGACGGGCACGTACCACAACCTGCTGCGTCAATGGGCCGACACATGAAGCCAACAGCATTGCCACAGGTGCCCACCGCGCTGCCCGAAGGCGTGGTGAGCCTGGCCGATCACGAACACCATGCCCGCTTGTTGCTCGACGACGCGGTCTGGGCCTACTTCAACGGCGGCGCGGCCGACGAGATCACCTTGCGCGCCAGCACACAAGCGTGGCAACACCTGCAGCTTTTGCCCCGCGTCATGCGCCAGCTCGCAGGAGGCCACACGCGCGTGAACCTGCTGGGCCGCGAATGGCCCCACCCCATCTTCGTTGCGCCCATGGCCTACCAGCGCCTGGCGCATCCCCACGCCGAGCAGGCCACCGCGCTCGCGGCTGCTGCGCTCGGCGCAGGCCTGGTGCTCAGCACCCAGGCCAGCACCCTGCTCGAAGACGTGGCACGCACCTGCTTGTCTGAGGCCGACCGGGGCCCGCTGTGGTTCCAGCTCTACCTGCTGCCCGATCGCGGCTTCATGCAAGCGCTGGTGCAGCGAGCCGAGGCCGCTGGTTATGAAGCACTGGTGCTCACGGTCGACGCGCCGGTGCAGGGCGCGCGCGACCGCGAGCGCCGCGCCGGCTTTCGCCGGCCTGCCGACATCACGGCGGTCAATCTCGCCGGTCGTTTGGCCCCGGCGCCGCGCCCACTTCAACGCGGACAAAGCCGGTTGTTCGACGACCTCATGACCCACGCTCCCACCTGGGACGACATCGCCTGGCTGCGCTCCATCACCCGCTTGCCGGTGTTGCTCAAAGGTGTGGTGCACCCGCTGGATGCGCGCGAAGCGCTGAACTGCGGCGCGGCCGGCGTGATTGTTTCCAACCACGGCGGGCGCACGCTGGACACCATGCCAGCCACCGCCACGCTGCTGCCGCGTGTGGTGGAGGCTGTGGCGGGAGATGCACCTGTGCTGGTGGACGGCGGCATCCGCCGTGGCACCGATGTGCTCAAAGCCTTGGCGCTGGGCGCATCAGCGGTGCTGGTGGGCCGCCCGGTGCTGCATGGCTTGGCCAACGCGGGTGCCGTCGGCGTAGCGCACGTGCTGCGCCTCTTGCGCGACGAGCTCGAAATAGCCATGGCGCTCACGGGTTGCCGCACCGTGTCCGATGCAGCGTCCACGCTGGGCCCTGCCCGATCCCGGTTTTGAGGCGAGAGGACTGGAGGCTTCCAAGCGGCGTCAATCCAGGGGCGGTGGCGGTCCAGCCCAGTCACCGCCCAGCGCCTTGTACAGGTCGAGCGCTGCCGAGAGGCGCGACAAGCCCTGCGTGGCCAGCGCATCGAGCGCGGCAAACAAGGTGCGCTGCGCATCCAGCACCGACAGCAGATCGCCACTGCCCTCGCGGTAACGCAGCTCGGCGAGCTGCAGCGAACGCCGCGCCTGCGCCACCACCTCGCGCTGCAAGGCTTCCTGCCGCTGGCTGCGCTCCACGTTGCCCAAGCCGTCGTCCACTTCCTTGAGCGCGGAACGGATGGCTTTGCCGTAGTTCTCGATCAGCACCACACGCTGAGATTCGGTGGTGCGGATCTGCAGGCGCTGGCGCCCGCCATCAAAGATGGACTGCACCAGCGAAAGACCAATCGAAGCGCCGCGCGTGGGATCGGCCAGGCTCAGCAAGGCCGAGGTGCCCAGGCTTCCAGACGCCGACAGCGACAGGCTGGGCAGCAGCGCGGCGCGCGCGGCGTCCACGTTGGCATCGGCCGCGGCAAGCTGTGCCTCTGCAGAGGCCAGGTCCGGGCGCCGGGTGAGCAGCGACGACGGCAAACCTGGCGACAACGCAGGCACACGCAGCTGCGTGAACTCGCCCGCCTCGGGCGTGTAGCCCTGCGGCACACGGCCCAGCAGCAGCGCCAGTGCGGTTCCAGTCTGGCGCTGCTGCAACTCCAGCGGCAGCAAGGCTGTGCGCTGCGACAGCACCGTGGTGCGCTGCTGAGACACTTCCAGCGCGGTGGCCACGCCGTTGCGTTGGCGCGCTTCCACGATGGCCAGCACACGCTCGGCAATGGCCAGGTTTTCGCGTGCAATGCGCAGGCGCTCGGCGGTGTTGAGCCACAGGAAGTAGTTGTTGGCAACGCCGGTCAGCAAGGTCAGGCGCGCGGTCTTCCAGTCGAACTCACTGGCCTGCAACGAAGCCTCGCCAGCGCGCACGCCCGCGGCAATGCGGCCCCACAGGTCCACCTCGTAGCTCACGGACAGCCCGGCGCTGCTCGATTCGCGCGAGGTGGACGGCGCAGCAGGCCCGTCGCTGCGGTTGGCCGATACACCCAAGCTGCCGTTCACAGACGGCAGGCGCGAGACGCCGGCCTGCTGCAAGGCCAGATCGGCCTGGCGGATGCGTTCGATGCCGATGCGCAAGTCGGGGCTGCCGGCCTGCGCTTCTTCAATCAGGCGCTCCAGCGCCACCGAGCCGAACGACTGCCACCAGGCGGTGGTGAGCTGCGCAGCCTCAAGCATTGGTGCCGCCGGGCTCCAGGCAGCGGGCATCTCGACCGCGGGCGCACGCGCCGGCCCGGTGGTGGCGCAGGCCTGCAGCGCAAGCGCAATGGCCAGCACCAGCGGTTGGGCTGCGGGAAAGGCAAACGGTTTCATCACAGTGCTCATTCGGAAGAGAGGGCCACCACAGGGTCCAGCCGCGCCGCCTTGCGCGCCGGCAGATACCCGAAGATCAGACCGGTGGCAAACGCGCAGCCAAAGGCGAGCACCACCGGGGCGACGGAGAACTGCACGGCTGTTCCGGTGGCACCGATCACAAAGGCCACGCCCAAACCGATGACGACACCGATGAGGCCACCCAGCGCGGAGACCACCAGCGCCTCGATCAGGAACTGCTGCAGGATGTTGCGCATGCGCGCCCCCGTGGCCATGCGGATGCCGATCTCGCGCGTGCGCTCGGTCACGCTGACCAGCATGATGTTCATCACCCCGATGCCCCCCACCAGCAGCGAGATGGCGGCAATCGATCCGAGCAGGATGGTCATCGTGTTCTGGGTCTCGGTGGCGGTGTCGATGATGGACGCCATGTTGCGGATCTGGAAGTCGATCACGCCGTGGCGCTCGGCCAGCAGCGACTCCACCGCCGACTGCGTCTCATCAATGCGGCTCACGTCTTGCACCGCCACGGTCACGTTGCGCAGAAAACGCTGGCCCGACAGGCGCAGCTGGCTCGTGGCGTAAGGCACCAGCACCACATCGTCCTGGTCTTGCCCGCTGGGCGATGCGCCGCGTGAACCCATCACACCCACCACCTGGAAGATCAGGTTGTTGACCAGCACGAACTTGCCCAGCGGCTCCTGACCGTCCGGAAACAAGGCCTTGGCCACGGTCTGGCCGAGCACGGCCACGGTGGCGTATTCCTGCTCGTCTTCCTCGGTGAAGAAGGTGCCGTGCTTCACCCGCCACTGGCGTGCCAGTGGAAATTTGGCCGAGGTGCCGAGCACGCTGCTGGAGTAGTCGGCGTCACCAAACCGCATCGTGGCCGTGCTGCTTTGTTCGGGCACGGCAGCCACCACGTTGGGCACTTCCTTGTCGATTGCATTCACATCGGCCAGCACCAGCGTGGCGGTGTTGGAAAACCCGCGCTGGTTGGGCGCGCCCGGTCGCACCAGCAGCAGGTTGGAGCCCATGGCGCTGATGCGGTCGATCACCACCTGCTTGGCGCCATCGCCAATGGCGAGCATGGCGATCACAGACGCCACGCCGATGACGATGCCCAGCAAGGTGAGGATGGCGCGGAACACATTGGCACGCAGCGCGCGCAGCGCCGTGCGGGCGGCCTCCACCACATCGCCCAGTTGCGAAATCTTGCCGCCGCGGGCGTGCCACGCCAAAGCGGCCTGAGCCGCTTCGCCCTCGGGCGGACGCGGGCCCGGATCGGACACGATGTCACCGTCCTTGATCTCGATCACGCGGTTGGCGTGCGCCGCCACCTCGGCCGCGTGTGTGATCAGGATCACCGTGTGGCCCTTGGCCGCGAGGTCCTTGAGCAGGACCATCACATCGGCGCCACTCTTGCTGTCCAGCGCGCCGGTGGGTTCGTCGGCCAGGATCACGCGGCCGCCGTTCATGAGCGCGCGTGCGATCGACACGCGCTGCTGCTGCCCGCCCGACAGTTGGTTGGGCCGGTGGTGCATGCGCTCGCCCAGGCCCAGCGCGCCCAGCAGCTCGGCCGCGCGCGCATGGCGCTCGGCCGGCGGAATGCCTGCGTAGACAGCGGGCACCTCCACGTTGTCCGCCGCGGTGCCGGTGGAGATCAGGTTGTAGCTCTGGAACACGAAGCCGAAGGCATCGCGCCGCAACTCGGCAAGTTCGTCGCGCTCGAACTCCGACACATCGCGGCCCATGAACAAATAACGGCCGGTGGTGGGCTTGTCCAGGCAGCCCAGAATGTTCATCAGAGTCGACTTGCCCGAACCCGACGCACCCATGATGGCCACCAGCTCGCCGGGGTAGATCTTGAGATCGATGCCGTGGAGCACTTCAACGGCGAGGTCACCGTTGTTGTAGGTCTTGGTGATGCCGCTCAGGTCAATCAGCGGTACGCCCAGCCCGGGCGCGGCATCGCGCAGCGCCGGGGCTTCGGGGGTGTGGGGCAACTGGCTCATCGGCGTGCCCCGCCGGCGGCGCCTGCGGGTAGGCCACCCGGACCACCGAAGCCTTGCTGGCCCACGCCGGCACCTGGCTGCGCTGCGGCGCGGCGCGGGGTCTCGGGCTCGCGCACACCGGCGATCACGCGGTCGCCTTCCTTCAGGCCCGACAGCACTTCGGCATGCACACGGTTGCTGATGCCGATGGTGATGTCGCGTTCTTCGATGCTGCCGTCCTCGGCCATGACCTTCACCTTGGCCTGGCGCGGACCACGCGTGGACCGGGCAGTGCCTTCGTTGCGGGCCATGCCGGTGCTCACCTCAGGGAGGGTACGGGTGGTGCGCGCAGGCTCACCGGCCGTGGCTGGTGCGGTCGTTGCCGGCGCTCTGGCGCCCGCTGCTCCAGGTGCCGCCTGACCACCCTGCGCGTTCCGGTTGCCCTGCGCTGCATTGCGCTGGATCGTCAAGGCCGACATCGGCACCATCAACACTCCCTTGGCGTCCGAAACCACAAAGAACACCTGTGCGGTCATTTGCGTCATCAGGCTGCGGTTGTTGTTGGGCACCTCGAACAGCGCGTTGTAGAGCACCACGTTGTTGGTCACGGTGGGCGTGGGCTCGACCTTCTTGAGCTCACCGTACCAACGCCGGCCCTGGCCACCCAGCGTCGTGAAGTACACCGGCATGCCCGCGCGCAGCTTGCTCACGTCGGCCTCGGACACCTGGGTCTGTACCGTCATCACCGACAGGTCGGCCACGCGCATGAGCGTGGGCGCGGACTGGTTGGTGTTGAGCGTCTGGCCCTGGCGCGCGGTGATGCTCACCACGGTGCCGCCCATGGGGGCATAAATTTTGGTGAACTTGAGGTTGGCCTCTTCCACCCGCATGCTGGCCTTCAACTGCTCCATCGAAGCCTTGAGCGACTGGATCTGGGCGCGCGCGGTGCGCACCGTGGTCTCGGCGTTCTGCAGGGTCTCGGTGGTGGTGGCCTCTTCACGCATCAGGTTCTTCTGGCGCTGCAGATCGCGCTCGGCTTTGCTCAGCACCAATTCGCGCTCGGTCATCTGGGCCTGCTGCGAACGCAGCTGGGCGCGACTGGCCTCCACGCGCGCGATCGAGGTTTCGGCATCGATCTCGGCCAGCAGATCACCCTCTTTGACCTCGCTGCCCACTTCCACCAGGATCTTGCGCAGCTGGCCCGACACCTGGGCCCCCACGTCCACGTAGTCGCGCGGCTGCAGCGAGCCGGTGGCGCTGACCTGGTCTTCAATGTCGCCGAGCTGCACGGTGGCGGTGATGAAGGCGCTCTCGGTCTTGTTGCCCGGGCCGTATTGGACCCAGGCGAGCCAGCCACCGCCCGCCACGGCCAGGGCGACCAGCACGATCAAGGCCAGTTGCCAGGGGCTTCGTTTGCGAACAGCAGAGGAGGGAGCTTGGTTCATATCGGTGGGTGTCGTGACGGGCATGGGTTCAGGCGATGCTGCAAGGTGTACGCGAACTGTGGAAGGAATGTGCAAGGCCAACGGTTGCGCAAACGCAAAGTTTTAAGAATTTGCGCTGTCGCCGCACGACACCATGTATTCAGACTTCACAGTATCGACCCCACCCCTGCCCCGCTCCCGCGCATGGCTCGCGCGCTCCGGTACCTTGCGCGTCAAGCTTTGCCTGACGATGGCGGGCGCCAACGTGGCGTTGGGGCTGGAGAGGCACCCGGTGGAACACCGTTCTGCGCCGGGGCACGACCTCGGCCTGACTGCTGTGGGTGCCCGAGCCTGACCCGTGGATCGTGTTTTCTCCATCATTTATGCAAATAGGAAGCATTCTCGTTTAGAATGTCAACCTCCAGCAGATGCATTCCGCATCATCGAAAGGACACGCCATGACCACCGGACTCGCCGCCCTCGGCACCAGCCTGATCGTGTTGTTGTGCGCCCTGTGGTGGATCTTTCGCAACTGATGCACAAACAGCCCACACCGCTAAACTGATGAGCCCCCCAAGCGCCACCCTGGCGCCGTCCTTCACGCCCATGCTCGCAGTCGCGCCCTTACGCCTGCACCGCCGTCTGGCCATCGTGCTCGCGGTGGTGGTGTTTCACGTTGGCGCCATCTGGGCGCTGCACTGCGGTCTGCTCAGGCGCACCGTCGAACTGGTGATTCCGGTGCAGGTGATGGCCGAATTCATCGAACCGCCGCAACCGGTGATCGAACCCCCTCCGCCGGCGCCGCCCGTGGCGACACCCACGCCACCCAAGCCTCGACCGCGACCCGTGCCCCAGCCCTTGCCACAACCGGTCGCCGCCCCCGCGCCAGGGCCGTCCACCCTGGCGCCGTTGGTGCCACCCAGCCCGCCCGCGCCGCCCGCTCCCGCCGAGCCGGTGGCCGCCGCGGCACCGCTTGCTCCACCTGCGCCACCAGCACCGTCCCGGATTGAACTGCCGTCAAGCAGTGCCGACTACCTCAACAACCCGCGCCCACCCTACCCGCCATTGTCCAAGCGACTGGGAGAGCAAGGACGGGTCGTGGTGCGCGTGTTCATCGAAGTGGACGGAACCGCCTCGCGCGCCGAGGTGCGCACGTCCAGCGGCTTCGATCGGCTGGACCAGACTGCCGTGCAAACCGTGCTGCGGTGGCGCTATGTACCCGGCAAACGCGCGGGTGTGCCCGAGGCCATGTGGTTCAACGTGCCGATCAGTTTTGTTTTGGAATGACCGTTTTCTCGCAGGAGTCTGAACACCATGGAACCGCAATTTGCAAGCTCGGGCATCGCCCATGTCTGGACCCAGGGCGACTGGGTCACCCGCTCGGTGGCCATCGTGCTGCTGGTGATGTCGTTGGCCACCTGGATCATCATTTTTTGGAAAGCGCTGGACCAACGCGCCCAGCGTGCCCAGGCCAGGGGCGTCGAAGGCTTCTGGCACAGCGCCGACTTCGCCGAAGGCCTGGACAAACTCGGCTCACCCGAGGGCAATCCGTTTCGCGCTGTGGCCCTGGAAGGTCGCGAGTCGACGCGCCACATCCTGCACAAGGACGGCCACAACGGCTCACCGCCGCAGCGCCAACTGCACGACAGCCTGGACGTGAGCGACTGGGTGGAGCGCTCGCTGCGCAAAAGCGTGGACGATTTCACCGCGCGCGCCCAGAGTGGCCTGTCGGTGCTGGCATCGGTCGCGTCCACCGCTCCCTTCGTGGGCCTGTTCGGCACGGTCTGGGGCATCTACCACGCGCTCTTGAGCATCGGCGCGTCCGGCCAGGTCAGCATCGACCAGGTGGCTGGCCCGATCGGCGAGGCGCTCATCATGACGGCGCTGGGCCTGCTCGTGGCCATTCCCGCGGTGCTGGGCTACAACGCGCTGGTGCGCGGCAACAAGGGCATCAGCCACCAGCTCAACCGCTTCGCGCACGACCTGCACGCCTACTTCGTCACCGGCGCTCGCGTCACGGCGGGTGGTGACGGCAAGGTGCTGCCGATGAAGAAAGCCTGAAGGGGACGACACCATGGCCATCGGAACCCAACAGGACAGCGACGACATGTTGAGCGAGATCAACATGATCCCGTTCATCGACGTGATGCTGGTGCTGCTGATCATCTTCATCATCACGGTGCCGGTGATCAAACACGCGGTCAACATCGAGTTGCCTCAGGCCACCCTGGAAAAGGTGTTGGACAAGCCAGAAAACATCCGCCTTTCCGTGGACGCCGATGGCACCTACTTCTGGAACGACCAGCGTGTGGACGACGCCGATTTCGCCACCCAGCTGGCGGCTGCTGCGGCTCGGGAGCCGCAACCCGAGCTGCACATCCGTGGTGACAAGGCGGTGCGTTACGAGCGCGTGGCGCAGGCCATGGCCACCGCGCAGCGAAGCGGCGTGCGCAAGATCGGGTTCATCACCGAGCCGGCGCCATGAACATCCAGCGTCAACATGACCCGAATCACGGGTCCTCAACCCAGGACAGGGAAGACCAACCGAACAAAAGCGCATCGCCAGCACTGACCAGCGACTCCCTCTTGCAGGGCCAGAAGGCCGTGACGATTAGCCACAACGGATCTGTTTACCGCCTGCAGACCACCCGCCAGGGCAAGCTGATCCTGACCAAATAGCTTTTGAATCGTGGGGCGACCTCGGGGAATGCATCATCCCCGAGTGTCGTTTTTGACCAGCCGAGGGGCATTGCGCCCGGTTAGCCCTAGCCGTTCTGCCTAGCTGTTGATGAGTGACTCGAAGGCCGTATCCCCAAAGGATGCGGCCTTCTTCTTTCTGGCAGAGAAATCTCATCCAGCATCAACAGCAAGCCCGCCCGAGTGGCCAGTGTTCTCGGGCTGAGGACCATCTCTTCTATCCCGCAGGCGACAAAGCCGGCGCAGGCTGCTCTCTC
>JBBQSX010000085.1:0-15079 GCA_038213545.1 Burkholderiales bacterium | reverse complement strand
AACGGAGGTTGGCTCAGCCCGAACGGAGGTTGGCTCAGCCCGGGCGGAGGTTGGTTCGGCACGAACGGAGGTCGGCTCAGATTGACTGCCTGCGTCTGCCCGGGACGAAACTACCACCGGGGTGGCCGTTGCTTTGTCTCTTGCGTTCATGCCAACGCCTCCATCGAAACCGATTCGAGGTTGATGGCCTGCAGGCCCTGGCTCTCCAGCCAGAAGCGCTGCAGCAGGTTGCCCAGCACGGTCTGGCGGTAGGCGGCGCTGGCGCGCATGTCGCTGATGGGCTGGAACTCGGCGCGCAGCGTGGCCACGGCGGCCATCACGGTGTCTGCACTCCAGGCCTGGCCCAGCAGGGCGGTTTCGGTCTGGCGGGCGCGCACGGGCGTGGCGGCCACCCCGCCGGCGCCGATGGAGATGGAGCCCACCTTGCCGTCGGCCAGCGTCATGTGGATGGCGAGGCAGACAGCGGAGATGTCGTCGTCGAAGCGTTTGCTGATCTTGTAGACGCGCGTGAATTCGGTGTCCACCGGCCGAGTCACCTTGATCCAGCACAGCAGCTCGTCCGGTTTCATCACGTTCTTGCGGTAGCCGGTGTACAGGTCTTCCAGACGCAGTTCGCGGTGGGCCAGGGCTTTGCGTTTCGCGTCCCAGCGCATCAGCACCACGCTGGCGCCCAGCGCAATCAGCAGGGGCATGCTGTCGCCGATGGGTGAGCCATTGGCCACGTTGCCGCCCAGCGTGCCCGAGTTGCGCACCGGCAGGCCGGCGAAGCGTTGTGCAAAGGTCTTGAGGGGTGGGCGCTCGCTCACCAGCGCGGCGTAGGCCTCGTGCAGCGACACGGCTGCGCCGATGGCGATGTGGTGCGGGTAGGTTTCCACGCGGCGCAGCTCTTCCGCTGCCGTCACGTCGAGCACCTGGGCAAAGCGCATGTGCATCTTGTTGATCCACAGGCCCACGTCGGTGCATCCGGCCACCACCTGGGCTTGCGGGTGGGCGGCGCGAGCCTGGAGCAGTGCGGGCAGCGTGGTGGGGCGCAGGTAGTTGCCCGTTTGGGCGGGTGGAAGATTCTTGAGCGCGGCCACCGTGGCGTCCTCGTTCACTGCACAGCCTGCGGCCAGTGGCAGGCTGCCCATCTGTTGCGCTGCGTCGAAGATGGGCCGGTAGCCGGTGCAGCGGCACAGGTTGCCCGAGAGGTCGGCGGCAGCCTGGGCGCGGTCGATGGGTTTTCCTCCGCTGTTCTGGTACATGCCGAACAGGCTCATGACGAACCCCGGCGTGCAGAAGCCGCATTGGCTGCCGTGGCACTGCACCATGGCTTCCTGCGCTGGGTGAAGGCCCCCACGCTCCGCCGCTGACGCGGGTCGCTGCCCCCCGAGGGGGCTGACCCCGCCTCGGGGCGGCCCGGCGGCGGTGTCGTCCCGCGCGCTGATGTCTTCCACCGTCCACACCGCCAGGCCCTGCACCGAATGCGCCAGCCGGATGCAGCTGTTGATGGCCTTGTATTGGAGCTTTCCGTCCACCGCCTCGCCCAGCACCACGGTGCAGGCGCCGCAGTCGCCTTCGCCACAGCCTTCCTTGGTACCGGTGCAGTGCAGGTCTTCGCGCAGCAGGTCGAGCAGCGTGCGGTCGGGGGGCACGTTGTTCAGCGTCACGGCCTGGCCGCGGCGCCAGAAGGTCAGGGTTTGGGGTGAAATCGGGGGGGTCATGCGCGCCAGCATACGCCGGGGCCCATGGCACAACATATGCTCAGCCATATGTTGAAAATGCCGAAACATCCATCCCACCGACACTGAGCCGGGTATGAAATACGTGTCGATGTTCGACAAGATAGACCTGCACCTGATCCGCGTGCTGCATACCGTGCTCACCGAGCGCAGCGTTTCGCGCGCGGCGCTGCGCATGGGCATGTACCAGCCGGCGGTGAGCGCGGCGCTCAAGCGCCTGCGCGAGCTGGCCGGAGACCCCTTGTTGGTGCGCTCGGGCTCGGGCATGGTGCCCACCGTGGCCGGGCTTCGCATGATCGAGCCGGCGGCCGACATCCTGCGCAGCGCCGAGGTGCTGTTCTCCGACGCCCGCAGTTTCGAGGCGGCCACCGCCCACCACACCTTCAGCCTGGCCGCCAGCGATTACCTCGACCCTTTCTTTCTGCCCCGGCTGGTGTCTCAGCTCAAGGGCGCCGCGCCCCACTGCCCGATCGACATCCACCCGCTCTCGCGCGATTCCGACTACCGCAGCCACCTGGCCCAGGGCACGGTGGACGTGGTCATCGGCAACTGGGCGCAGCCGCCGGACGACCTGCACCTGGGCCGCCTGTTTGGCGACGAAGTGGTGTGCCTGGTGTCCAACCAGCACCCGGCTGCCCGCCGGGGCTGGAACGTGGAGGCCTGGCTGGGAGCTGAACACATTGCGCCCACGCCCACCCATCCGGGCGCGCGCGGCTTCATTGACGACCACCTGGCCACCCTGGGCATGGCGCGCAACATCACCGCGCGTTGCCCGCATTTCGGGCTGATCCCGGCCATGGTGGCGGGCAGCCTGTTGGTGCTGACCACCGGGCGGCAATATTGCGAGCGCTTTCTCGGCACTTTGCCGGTTCAGCTGATGCCCTGCCCGGTAACCTTCCCGCGCATGGTGTACTACCAGCTCTGGCACGAGCGCACCCATGCCTCGATGGCCGGGCGCTGGTTGCGCGAGCAAATCAAGGGCGTTGCCGCTTCCCTGCGCCGCCTGGAGCCCGACTCCGTGGTCGGTGGCCACTCTCCTCAAGACACACCCGCATGACCACCACCCGACTTCAGCTCAGCGGCATCACCAAACGCTACCCCGGCGTGGTGGCCAACAGCGACGTGTCGCTCACCGTGTTGCCGGGTTCGGTACACGCCGTGCTGGGCGAAAACGGCGCCGGCAAGTCCACGCTCATGAAGATCATCTACGGCTCGGTGAAGCCCGACGAGGGCACGGTCACGTTCAATGGCCAGCCGGTTCACATCCGCAACCCGCAGGAGGCGCGCGCGCTGGGCATCAGCATGGTGTTCCAGCACTTCAGCCTCTTCGACACGCTCACCGTGGCCGAGAACGTGTGGCTGGGCCTGGACAAGAGCCTGACCTTGCCCGAGGTGAGCGCGAGCATCACCGCCAAGGCCACCGAATACGGGCTGGACATCGACCCCTCGCGCCCGGTGCACACGCTCAGCGTGGGCGAGATGCAGCGGGTGGAGATCATCCGCGCGCTGCTCACGCGCCCGCAGCTGCTCATCCTCGACGAGCCCACCTCGGTGCTCACGCCGCAGGCTGTCGAGAAGTTGTTTGTGGTGTTGCGGCTGCTGGCGGCGCAGGGCTGCAGCATCCTCTACATCAGCCACAAGCTGCACGAGATCCGCGAGCTGTGTGATGCCTGCACGGTCTTGCGCGGTGGCAAGGTCACGGGCGTGTGCGACCCGCGCCAGGAGAGCAACGCTTCGCTCTCGCGCCTGATGATCGGTGCCGAGCCGCCAGCGCTCAACGTGCGCGAGCTGCACGCGGGCGCCCCGGTGCTGGAGGTGAGCGGCCTCACGCTGGCCAGCGACGACCCTTTCGGCACCCACCTGGCCGACATTGCGCTCACCGTGCGCGCGGGCGAGGTGGTGGGCATTGCGGGGGTGTCGGGCAACGGCCAGAGCGAGTTGCTCTATTGCCTCTCGGGCGAGGACACGCGCGCACCGGCGCAGAGCATCCGCATGGGCAGCAGCGACGTGTCGCGCCTGAGCCCGGGCAAGCGGCGTGCGCTCGGGCTGCATTTCGTGCCCGAAGAGCGCCTGGGGCGCGGCGCCGTGCCCACGCTCTCGCTCGCTCACAACCTGCTGCTCTCGCGCGACGACGCGCTGGGAACGGGCGGCTGGATCAAGGTGGGTGCGCTTCGCAAACAGGCGGCCGAGGTGATCGCGCGCTACAACGTGAAGGCCAACGGGCCGGACGCGGCGGCCAAGTCGCTCTCGGGCGGCAACCTGCAGAAATTCATCGTCGGCCGCGAGATCGAAGCCAAGCCGAAACTGCTCATCGTGAGCCAGCCCACCTGGGGGGTGGACGTGGGCGCTGCGGCGCAGATCCGTGGCGAAATCCTGGCGCTGCGCGACGCGGGTTGTGCGGTGCTGGTGGTGAGCGAAGAGCTTGACGAGTTGTTCGAGATCAGCGACCGGCTGCACGTGATCGCCAAGGGGCGGCTCTCGCCGAGCCTGGACCGCCAGGACGCGACGATCGAGCGCATTGGTGAATGGATGTCGGGCCTCTGGGACGATCCGCAGAACAGGAAGAAGGAGACCGCCCATGCTGTGGCTTGAAGTCCGCCCGCAGCCGTCCAGGGGCTGGGGCTACGCGTCGCCGCTGCTGGCGCTCGCCATCACGGTGGTCATCGGCGTGATCCTCTTCGCCGTGCTCGGCAAAGATCCGGTGCGCGGCCTGCAGGTGTTTTTCTGGGAGCCGATCAAAAGCACCTACGCGCTCTCCGAACTGATGGTCAAGGCCACGCCGCTGTTGATCATTGCGCTCGGGCTGGCCGTGTGTTTCCGCTCCAACGTATGGAACATCGGCGCCGAGGGGCAGTACATCCTGGGCGCCATCTTCGCGGCCGGTGTGGCGCTCACGGCCGACAAGTCCACCGGGCCCTGGATCGTGCCGGCGGTGCTGGCAGCGGGGGTGGTCGGCGGCATGGTGTGGGCCGGCATCGTGGCGCTGCTGCGCGACCGCTTCAACGCCAACGAGATCCTGGTGAGTTTGATGCTCGTGTACGTGGCGGTTCAGGTGCTCAACTTCCTGGTCTACGGGCCGTGGAAAGACCCGCAGGGCTACAACTTCCCACAGACCAAAACCTTCGAGGCGGTAACGCAGATCCCGCGCCTCATGGACGGTTCTCGCGTGAACATCGGTTTGCTGGTGGCGCTGGCGGGGGTCGGCGCTGTGTGGGTGTTTTTGTTCCGGACCTACGCGGGGTATGCGCAGTTGGTGGGTGGACTCGCGCCAGCAGCGGCGCGCTACGCAGGCTTTTCGTCGCGCCGGGCGCTGTGGACGGCGCTGCTGGTCTCGGGCGGCGCGGCCGGCTTGGCGGGTGGGCTGGAGGTGGCGGGCCCGATCGGTCAGCTCACGCCGTATGTGCCGGCGGGCTACGGTTTCGCGGCCATCATCGTGGCCTTTGTGGGCCGGCTGCACCCGGTGGGCATCGTGTTCTCGGCCATCCTCATGAGCATGTTCTACATCGGGGGTGAACTCGCGCAGTCGCGCCTGGGGCTGCCGAAGTCGATCACCGGGGTGTTCCAGGGGCTGTTGCTGTTTGCGCTGCTGGCCTGCGACACGCTCATCGCCTACCGTCTCGTCTGGAAGAAATAGCCCATGAACCCCCACGCTCATCACTTCGTGTATTCACTGCCCCCCGAGGGGGCGCAAGCCTCCCTGGGGGCGGCCCGTCGGGAGTCTTGATATGGAATCCATCGCACTCCTCTTCGCCGCCTCGCTCAACGCCGGCACCGTGCTGGCCATCGCCTCGCTGGGCCTGCTCATCAACGAGAAGGCCGGCATCGTCAACCTGGGTGCCGAGGGCATGATGCTGTGCGCCGCGCTGGCCGGCTTTGCCACCGTGGTGCACACCGGCAGCACGGCGCTGGGTTTTGCCGCCGGCATGGCCGCCGGCGCCTTGCTGGCCGCCATTTTTGGTGGGCTGGTGATCTGGCTCAACACCAACCAGTACGCCACGGGTCTTGCGCTCAGCCTGTTCGGTGCGGGCTTTTCGGCCTTTGCCGGCTCGCGTTATGTGCAGGAAAAACTGCCCGAGCAAAGCCAGTTCGCCATTCCCTATCTGTCCGACATTCCGCTGCTGGGCTCGGCGCTGTTCCGTCACCACCCCATGGTCTACGCCTGCGTGGCGTTGGTGTTCGGCCTGATCTGGTTTTTGTACCGCACGCGTTCGGGTCTGGTGCTGCGCAGCGTGGGCGAGAGCCCGGAGTCGGCCCACGCGCTGGGTTACCCGGTGCGGCGCATCCGCCTCATGGCGGTCATGGCCGGTGGCGCGCTGTGCGGCCTGGCTGGCGCCTACGTGTCTACCGTGTACACGCCGCTGTGGGTGGAGGGCATGATCGCCGGCAAGGGCTGGATCGCGCTGGCGCTTACCACGTTTGCCACCTGGCGCCCGGCGCGCGTGTTGTTGGGTGCTTACCTGTTTGGCGGCGTGACCATGCTGCAGTTCCATCTGCAGGGAATCGGCGTCAACGTGCCCAGCCAGTTCCTGACCATGATGCCGTACCTGGCCACCATCGTGGTTCTGGTGCTGATCTCGCGAAACCCGACCTGGATCCGCATCAACATGCCGACCTCCATCGGGAAACCGTTCTACCCCGGCGCATAATTTGCAACGAACTTTCTTGAAAAATGCGCTTGTGCAGATACCCTACGGGGTTCGGCTGGGCGTGTCTCCACTTCCGGTTCTGTTTTCGTTCCACCATCCTTCCAACCTTGAGGTTCACCCATGACAGACATGAGCAAACGTTCCCTGATGAAAGTCGCGGCGCTGACTGCGCTGACCAGCGCCGTGCTGATCGGCTGCGGCAAGAAAGAAGAAGCCGCGCCCGCAGCGGCGCCCGCGCCTGCCGTGGTCGAGGCGCCCAAGCCCGAGCCGCTGAAGATCGCGTTCGCCTACGTCGGCCCGGTGGGTGACGGTGGCTGGACCTTTGCGCACGACAACGGCCGCAAGGCGATCGAAGCCGAGTTCGGCAACAAGGTGGTGACCAGCTTCGTGGAGAACGTGCCCGAGAGCGCCGACGCCGAGCGCGTGCTGCGCGATCTGGCTGGCCAGGGCAACAAGCTGATCTTCGGCACCACCTTCGGTTACATGGAGCCCATGCTCAAGGTCGCGCCCGACTTCAAGGACGTGAAGTTTGAGCACGCCACCGGCTACAAGACAGCCGAGAACATGCGCACCTACGACAGCCGGACCTACGAAGGCGCGTACATGGCCGGCGTGATCGCCGGCAGCATGACCAAGAGCAACAAGCTGGGCGTCGTGGCGTCGATTCCAATCCCGGAAGTGATCCGCAACATCAACAGCTTCACCATGGGCGCACAGTCGGTGAACCCCAAGGTCACCACCAGCGTGGTCTGGGTCAACGGCTGGTTCGATCCACCGAAGGAAACCGAAGCGGCCACCTCGCTGATCAACGGCGGTGCCGACGTGCTGTTCCAGAACACCGATTCGTCGGCCGTGCTGCAGACCGCCGAGAAGCTGGGCAAGCGCGCCTTCGGCTGGGATTCCGACATGACCGCCTACGGCCCCAAGGCCCACCTGGGTTCGGCGATCATCAACTGGGCGCCGTACTACATCAAGGCCACCAAGGACGCGCTGGAAGGCACCTGGTCCACCGGCGGCGTGTGGTGGGGTGTCAAGGAAGGCGCGATCGACATGGTGTCGGTGGCCGAAGACGTGCCTGCAGAGACCAAGGCCAAGGTCGACACCATTCGCGCCGGTCTGAAGGACGGCACGTTCTCCATCTGGAAGGGCCCGATCATGGGTCAGGATGGCAAGGAAGTGCTGGCCAAGGACGTGGTCGCCGACGACAAGTTTCTCGGCGGTGTGAAGTTCTATGTCAAGGGCGTTGAAGGCAAAGTGCCCAACTGATCCCGACCTGCGTGCATTGACAAGGAAAGCCGCCTTCGGGCGGCTTTCCTGTTTGAATGAGGCCACGATGATCGAACAGCAACTCTGGCACCCCGTGATCGCATCCCGTCAGGTGCGGGATGCGCCCGTGGCCTGTGTGTTGCTGGGCCAGTCGATCGTGCTCTGGCGCGAACCCGGGCACGACGGCGACCGGGTGCACGCCTGGGCCGACCAGTGCCCGCACCGTGGCGCTCAGCTCTCGCTGGGCCGGGTGTTGATCGGTGTGCACGGTGCGCGTCTGGAATGCCCGTACCACGGCTGGCAGTTCGGTCACACGGGTCAGTGCCAGCACATTCCCGCTGCGCCCGACTTTGCCCCGCCGGGCAGCCATGCGGCCACGGTGTTCGAGGCGCGAGAGCGTTACGGGCTGGTGTGGGTGCGGCTGCATGTTTCGTCAACCACACTCGGCAGGCTCGATGACATTCCCCATTTCGCGGTCGCAGAAGACGCAGCGTGGCGCCGTGTCGTCTGCGGCCCCTACGAACTCAACACCAGCGCGCCGCGGCTGGTGGAAAACTTTCTTGACCTCAGCCACTTCGGCTTCGTGCACGAGGGCTGGCTGGGCGACCGCAGCCACGCGCAGGTGGACACCGGCCGGGTGGAAGAGGGCGCTGACGGTATGGCTGTACTCGGCGCGCGCGCATGGCAACCCCGCGCCTACGCCGGCGCCGACGAGGGTGCGTGGATTCACTACCGCTACGACGTGCCGCACCCGTTCGCTGCCGTCCTTCGCAAGGACGCGAGCGAGGGCGACCCCGTGAGCAACGCCATCGCGCTCTTCATTCGCCCTGACGGCGACACGGTGTGCACGGCGTGGTTCGTCATGGCCACACAGGGCGACATCTCGACCGACCAGGAGCTCGTTGCGTTTCAAGACACGGTGTTTGCACAGGACCGCCCCGTGGTCGAATCGCAGACGCCGCGCACTTTGCCCATCGGCCGCACCGCGCCAGTGACCGAAGTGCATGGACCCGCCGACCGCGTGTCGAGTGCGTACCGCCGATATTTGAAACGCCTGGACATCACCCTGGGCACGTGTTGAAAGAGCCGAGATGACCAAGACCGTTGCTGAACTCGCCGCCGCCATCCCCAAGGCCGAGCTGCACATCCACATCGAAGGCTCGCTGGAGCCGGAGCTGATCTTTGCGCTGGCACAACGCAACAGCCTGAGCCTGCCGTACCCCAGCGTGGAGGCGCTGCGCGAGGCCTACGCCTTCACCAACCTGCAGAGCTTTCTGGACATCTACTACGCCGGTGCCAGCGTGCTGCTGCAGGAGGCCGACTTCCACGACATGGCCTGGGCCTACTTCCTGCACGCCAAGGCCGACAACGTGGTGCACGCAGAACTCTTCTTCGACCCGCAGACGCACACAGCGCGGGGTGTGTCGATCGCCACCGTGATCCGGGGTTTGTCGAGCGCCTGTGCTAGAGCACAGGCAGAGCTGGGCATCAGCGCCGAACTCATCCTGTGTTTCCTGCGTCATCTGAGCGAAGAAGACGCGTTCGCCACGCTGGAAGCGGGCTTGCCGTTTCGCGAGCACTTCATCGGCGTGGGCCTGGATTCGAGCGAGGTGGGACATCCGCCGAGCAAGTTCTCGCGCGTGTTTGCGCGCTGCCGCGAGCTCGGCCTGCGGATCGTGGCGCACGCTGGCGAAGAAGGGCCGCCTGCCTACATCTGGGAAGCGCTGAACGATCTGAAGACCGAACGCATCGACCACGGTGTGCGCTCGCTCGAAGACCCGCTCCTGGTGGCCGAGCTCGCGAAGCGCCGCACGCCGCTCACCGTTTGTCCGCTGTCCAACCTGAAGCTCTGCGTGGTGAACGACCTGTGCGCCCACCCCATGAAACGCCTGCTCGACGCCGGCCTCTGCGCCACGGTGAATTCGGATGACCCGGCGTACTTCGGCGGCTACATGAACGCCAACTTCGTGCAGACGGTGCAGGCGCTCGACCTGTCACGCGAGGACGTGATCACGCTGGCGCGCAACAGTTTTGAGGCGAGCTTTGTGAGCGATGCGCGGCGCGCTGAACTCATGAGATTGCTTGACGGCGCCATCGCAGCCTGATCGGGTGTGCGGCGAATGGTCGCTCCATTCATCGCATAAAGTGCGGTGAATAACTTGAACATTCGCCGCAGCAGCGGCACAATTGCCGCATGAAAAGCGGCGAATACCGGCGCACTCCGCGCTACATCTGGCAGGCTCCCGAATGGCCGGCCCTGCACTACGACCTGTCGGCACTGGCTGCGCCGCTCGCGGAAGTGAGCCGCGCCCAGGGCGTTCTGCTGGGCCGCCTGGTCGACGTGGGCCTGGCCCTGCAGGAGCGCGCCAGCCTGGTGGCCCTGACCGACGACGTGGTCAAGACCAGCGCCATCGAAGGCGAGCAGCTGGACGTGCTGTCCGTGCGCTCGTCGGTGGCCCGCCGCCTGGGTGTGGACATCGGTGCGCTGTTGCCTGCGAACCGGCACGTGGACGGGGTGGTCGACATGGTGCTGGACGCCACGCAGCGCCACCAGGAGCCGTTGACGGCCGAGCGGCTTTTCGGCTGGCACGCTGCGCTGTTTCCCACCGGCTTCGGCAGCCTCACCCGCATCCGTGTGGGCGCCTGGCGCAACGACGCGTCGGGCCCGATGCAGGTGGTCTCGGGGCCGGTGCAGCGGCAACGGGTTCACTTCGAGGCCCCGCCGGCTGCACGCTTGACCGCCGAGATGGGCAACTTCCTGACGTGGGCCAATGCCGCCACGGGCGAGCCCGCGGTGATCAAGGCCGGGCTGGCCCATTTGTGGCTGGTGACGCTGCATCCGTTTGACGATGGCAACGGCCGCATAGCGCGGGCCGTGGGCGACCTGTTTCTCGCGCGCGGCGATGGCAGCCCGCAGCGCTTTTACAGCCTGTCGGCGCAGATCCAGCGCGAGCGCAAGCGCTACTACGAGGTGCTGGAGCGCACGCAGCGCGGCGACCTCGACGCCACCGAATGGCTGACCTGGTTTCTCCTGACCTTGCTGCGTGCGGTGGAGAGCGCCCACCAGACGCTGGACTCGGTGTTGCTCAAGGTGCGCTTCTGGCAGCGCTGGGCGCAGACCTCAATGAACGATCGGCAGGTGGCCATGCTCAACCGCGTGCTCGATGGCTTCGAGGGCCGGCTCACCAGTGGTCAGTGGGCCAAGCTGACCAAGTGTTCGTCCGACACGGCATTGCGCGACCTGCAGCAGCTGCTGGCGCAGGGGGTGCTGCGCAAGACGCACGCGGGCGGTCGAAGCACCGCTTACGAGCTGGTGCACGGCAAGCCCAGCTAAAATCTGCCTCCAGCGAGCCCGGTGCTTCCCCGGCTCGCTTTTTCATTCACGGAAGCCATGTAGAGGACCACCATGTACAAAAACCTCGTGACCTGGTGCGCCTGCGCACTGGCGGTCGCCAGTTTTTCCCTTCCCTTTTCCCTCCACGCCCAAGTGCCGGCGAGCGCGCCGCTGAAGGCCGCGTTCGTCTACGTGGCGCCGCTCACGCCGGCGGGCTGGGTGCGCCAGCACGAGCAGGGGCGCCTGGCGGTGCAGGCCGCGCTGGGCAGCCGCGTGGAGACCCGTTTTGTGGAAAACGTGCCCGAGGGCGCGGACGCTGAGCGCGTGATCCGCGATCTCGCGCAGCAGGGCCACCGCATCATCTTCACGCCGAGCTTTGGTTACATGGAGCCCACGCTCAAAGTGGCGCGCGAGTTTCCTGATGTGAAGTTCGAGTCCATCACCGGCTACAAGACGGCGCCCAACGTGGCCACGGCAAACGCTCGCTACTACGAAGGCCGGTACCTTGCCGGCGTGGCCGCCGGGCGCATGGCCACCCAGGCGGGTTATGTGGCGGGCTTCCCCATCCCCGAGGTGATCCAGGGCATCAACGCCTTCACGCTCGGCATGCGTTCGGTCAATCCCAAGGCCACCGTGCGCGTGGTCTTCCTGGGCGAATGGTTCAACCCGCCGCGCGAGCGCGATGCGGCCATGACCCTCATGAACCAGGGCGCCGAGGTGCTGGCGTTTCACACCGGCTCCACCGCCGTGATGACCGCTGCCCAGGAGCGCGGCAAGCTCGCTGTGGCCTACCACTCCGACATGCGCCAGTACGCGCCCGACGCGCAGATCGTTGCCGTGACCCACCTGTGGGGCGACTACTACACGCGCCGCGTGCAGGCCTTGCTGGATGGCAAATGGGAGAGCGCAAGCGTGTGGGGTGGGGTGAAGGACGGCATGGTCCGCGTGGACGGTTTTGGCCCCAAGGTGCCCGCCGCTGTGCGCGACGAGGTGCTGGCGCGCCAGGCGGACATGGCCGCTGGTCGCTTGCAGGTGTTTGCGAGCGTCAGCGGTGTGCGCGACAACGAGGGCCGTACCGCGATCGCTGCCGGAAAGTCGCTCTCCGACGCCGAGATCCTGGGCATGAAGTGGCTGGCCGACGGCGTGCTGGCCAAGATCGACCGATAAGCGCCATGTCGCTTTCGGTATGGCCACCCCTGTCGATCCCACTAAGCTCGTGCCCATGAAAGCTTACCGTTCGTCCCTCCTGCGTTTTGCAGACGATCAGTCCCCTGTGTTCCAGGCCGACGGCCTGCTGGTCGTGGGGCCGGATGCGAAAGGTCAATCGGTCGTGCGTGCCGCGGGCGACCACGCCGCGCTGATCGGCAACTTCCCCGGCGTTGCGGTGGAAGACCTGCGCGGCAAGATCATCGCGCCGGGCTTTGTGGACATGCACATCCACTACCCGCAAACCGATGTGATCGGTGCGCCCGCGGCCGGCCTGTTGCCCTGGCTGGAGAACTACACCTTCCCACACGAGTCGCGTTTTCACGATGGCGAGCACGCGGGGGAGGTGGCACGCTTTTTCTTTGACGAGCTGGGTCGCCACGGCGTGACCACCGCGCTCACCTTCGCTACCTCGCACCCTGCTTCGGTGAACGCGGCGTTTGAAGAAGCACAGCGCCGCGGCCTGCGCTTCATCACCGGCAAGGTGCTGCAGGACCGCCACAGTCCCGACGGTGTGCGCGACGACACCGAACAAAGCCTGGTGGACACCGAAGCGCTGATTCAGCGCTGGCACGGCGTGGATCGGCTGGGCTACGCCATCACGCCGCGCTTTGCGCCCACCAGCACGCCGGCGCAGCTGCGTGGTGCGGGCGACCTGGCGGCGAAGTACCCCGATGTGTGGATCCAGTCGCACGTGGCGGAGAACCTGGACGAGGTGCGCTGGGCCGCCGAACTCTTTCCCAAGTCGCGCAGTTACCTGGGCGTGTACGGCGACTTCGGCCTGCTGCGCCAGCGCGCGGTGTATGCGCACTGCATCCACCTTGACGCCGCCGACCGCGCGCAGATGGCGCAGACCGGCGCGGTGGCGGCGGTGAGCCCCACGAGCAACCTGTTTCTGGGCAGCGGCTTCTTCGACTTTGCCGCGGCCGACGCGGCGGGCATGGACTACGGCTTGGCGAGCGACGTGGGCGGCGGCACCAGCTTCTCACCGTTTCACACCATGCTCGCGGCCTATTGCGTGGGGCGCGAAGGTCAGAGCAAGGCAGGCTTGAGCCTCACGCCGGGGCAGCTCTGGTGGCAACACACGGCGGGTGCGGCGAGGGCGCTCGGCCTGGAGGGGGTGGTGGGCAATCTGCAACCCGGGAACGAGGCCGACTTTGTGGTGCTGAACCCGCAAGCCACGCCACTGCTGGCGCGCAAGACCGCGCAGGCCAGCAACCTCGACGAGCTGCTGTTTGCGTTGATCGTGCTGGGTGACGACCGGGTGATCGAGCGCACGGTGATCGCCGGGCGCTGACGATCAGCCGGGTCAGGTGTAGGTGAGGTCGCGGGCCTTGCCCCAGAACACCCGGTACATGAAGATCGTGTACGCAATGATCACCGGCAGGGTGATCGCCACGCCGATGAAGATCACCGTCAGCGCTTCGGTGCCGATGGCCGCTTGCCACACCGTCATGCGGCCGATCACGATGTCGGGGTAAATGCTGTACGACAGGCCGAAGAAGGCCAGCACGAAGATCAGCACGGTGGACACAAACACCACCCAGCCGTAGCCGGCTTTCACCACCTCGGGGTGTGTCACGACCCAGCGCACGGCGAAAAACGCGATGGCACAGCTCAGTGGCACCGGCAGCAGTGCAAAGACCTCGGGCACGCCGAACCATTTCTGCACCACCGCCGGGTTCACCAGCGGCGTGGCGGCCGAAATACCGACCAGCGCCGCACCCATGGGCCAGAGCACGCGCCGCGCCCAGTGCACCGCGCGCAGCTGCAGTTCACCCTCGGTCTTCATGATCAGCCAGCCCGCGCCCAGCAGGATGTACGCGGCCGGCAGCGTGATGGCGATGCCCAGGCTGAACGCCAGACCCAGCGGGCCAGGCTGGAAGCCGGTGATGTAGCTGCCCAGCATCCAGCCCTGCGCGCTGCTGGCGAGCAGCGAGCCGGCGAAGAAGGCCTTGTTCCAGAAGTCCTTGTATTGCAGCGGCGCCTTCACGCGGAAGTCGAAGGCCACGCCGCGCAGGATCAGGCCGATCAGCATCACAGCCACCGGCAGATAGAGCGCCTGCAGCACCAGGCCGTGTGCAAATGGAAACGCCACCAGCAACACACCCACGCCCAGCACCAGCCAGGTTTCGTTGGCGTCCCAGAATGGGCCGATGCTCGCAATCATGGTGTCCTTCTGGCCTTCGGTGGCCAGCGGCAGCAGCAGGCCCACGCCCAGGTCGTAGCCGTCGAGCACCACATAGGCCAGCAGGGACAGGCCCATCACGGCGAGGAAGATCAGGGGAAGGAACTCGGCCCAGGTCATACGCCGGCCTTTCCAAGAGCCGCATTGCTGCCAGGGATGGGTGCGTGCTTGAACGGGTTCTCCGCCATGTACTTGAGCACGCCGATGTAAGTGACCAGCAGCAACCCATAAACGATGAGGTAGGCCGTGAGCGTGAGCGCGATCATGGGCGGCGCGATGTGGGTGGCAATCTCGCTGGTGCGCAGCAGGCCGTAGACCATGAAGGGTTGGCGACCGATTTCGGTGACGTACCAGCCCGAGAGCGTGGCCACCCAGCCTGAGAACGTCATGCCCGCGAGCACGTAGAGCAGGGGCTTGGGCAAATGGATCTTGCCGTCGGCCATCTGCCTGCGTCTGCGCCACAGCTGCCAGGCGGCGAACCAGGCCACCGCCAGCATCAACGACCCCACACCCACCATCACGCGGAAGGCCCAGAACACCGGCGCCACCGGCGGGTGCGCGCCGGGGAATTCGTTGATGCCCTTGAGCTCGGCGTTGGCGTCGTGCGCCAGGATCAGACTGGCGAGCTTGGGGATCTGAACTGCGAAGTGTGTTTTGCCAGCCTTCTCGTCGGGAATGCCGAACAGCGTGAGCGGTGCGCCCTTTTCGGTCTCCCATA
>JBBQSX010000084.1:0-15183 GCA_038213545.1 Burkholderiales bacterium | reverse complement strand
CGAGACTGGCTGTGCAAGGTGATGTCTTGCGGGATGGGGGTGTTTTTGTCGAGTCCGGCCATGAAGGTCTCCTGTGATCAGACCAGCACGCGTTCGATGCCGCCCTGGTTGGCTTTTGCCACGTAGTCGGGCAGCCAGTCTTTGCCCAGAATCTGGTTGGCCATTTCGACCACGATGTAATCGGCTTCGAGCAGGCCGTTGTTCAGGTCGTCGCCGTAACGGGTCAAGCCTTGCAGGCAGCTTGGGCAGGAGGTCAGGATCTTGATGTTGTCCTGCTGGCCCACCGCACCCGCCGCGCGCAGCGTCGCTTCGCCTTTCTTGATTTCCTCTTCCTTGCGAAAACGCACCTGGGTGGAGATGTCGGGTCGGGTCACGCCCAGCGTGCCGGATTCGCCGCAACAGCGCTCGCTCTTGAGCACGTTCTCGCCCACCAGCGCCTTCACCGTCTTCATCGAATCGCCCAGCTTCATGGGGTTGTGACACGGCTCGTGGTACAGATACCCAGGCTGGTTGGCGGGCAGGGTAATGCCTTTTTCCAGCAGGTACTCGTGGATGTCGATGATGCGGCAGCCAGGGAAAATCTTGTCGAACTCGTAACCCTGCAACTGGTCGTAGCAGGTACCGCAGCTCACCACCACGGTCTTGATGTCGAGGTAATTCAGCGTGTTCGCCACGCGGTGGAACAGCACCCGGTTGTCGGTGATGATCTTTTCGGCCTTGTCGAACTGACCGCTGCCGCGCTGGGGGTAACCACAGCACAGATAACCCGGCGGCAGGACCGTCTGTACCCCCGCGTGCCACAGCATGGCCTGCGTGGCCAGCCCCACCTGGCTGAACAGCCGCTCGGAGCCACAGCCGGGGAAATAAAACACCGCTTCCGTTTCCGCCGTGGTGCCCACCGGGTTGCGGATGATGGGCACGTAGTCCTTGTCTTCAATATCCAGCAAGGCGCGCGCGGTTTTCTTGGGCAGGCCGCCGGGCATTTTCTTGTTGATGAAATGGATCACCTGCTCTTTGATCGGAGCCGCCCCCAGCGTGGCCGGCGGTGCGCTGGTCTGCTTGCGTGCCAGGCGCTTGAACAGGTCGTTGGCCAGACGCTGAGCCTTGAAGCCCACACCCACCATCGCGCCGCGCATGAATTTGATGGTCTCAGGGTTGGTGGCGTTGAGAAACAACATGGCCACGGCATTGCCCGGACGGAAACTCTTCTTCCCCATCTTGCGCAAGAGGTTGCGCATGTTCATGGTCACGTCACCAAAGTCGATCTTGACCGGGCACGGCGAGAGGCATTTGTGGCAGACCGTGCAGTGGTCGGCCACGTCCTCGAACTCTTCCCAGTGCTTGATGCTGATGCCCCGGCGCGTCTGCTCTTCGTAGAGGAAGGCCTCCACCAGCAGCGAGGTGGCCAGGATCTTGTTGCGTGGGCTGTACAGCAGGTTGGCGCGCGGCACGTGGGTGGCGCAGACCGGCTTGCACTTGCCGCAGCGCAGGCAGTCCTTGACCGAATCGGCGATGGCGCCGATGTCGCTCTGCTGCATGATCAGCGATTCGTGGCCCATGAGGCCGAAGCTCGGCGTGTAAGCGTGGGACAGATCGGCGCTGCGAGCTCCCTCGGCAGACGCACGCAGCAGCTTGCCCTTGTTGAAGCGGCCTTCCGGATCGACCCTCGCCTTGTAGTCGGCAAAGGGCTGCAGCTCGGCGTCGGTCAGGTATTCCAGCTTGGTGATGCCGATGCCGTGCTCGCCCGAGATCACACCGTCGAGGCTGCGCGCCAGCACCATGATGCGGGCCACGGCTTCGTGCGCCGTCTGCAGCATCTCGTAATCGTCGCTGTTCACTGGAAGATTGGTGTGCACGTTGCCGTCGCCCGCGTGCATGTGCAGCGCAGCCCACACGCGGCCCTTGAGCACACGTTTGTGGATGGCGGTGCACTCTTCCAGCACGGCGCCGAAGGCGGCCCCGGTGAAAATCTGCTGCAGCGGCGCACGCAGCTGGGTTTTCCAGCTGGCGCGCAGTCGGTGGTCTTGCAGTTGCGGGAACAGCGACTCCACATCGCGCAGCCAGCCGGCCCACAGCGCGCGCACCTCGCGCACCAGCACCAGGGCTTGCTGCACACGGTCTTCGAGCAGCTCGGCACTGGGGATGTCGTTGGCGTCGTCGGTCTTTCCCAACGGCAACTGGCCCTTGGCGAAAAAAGCTTCGAGGGCGTCGGCCAGCTTGATCTTGTTGCGCAGCGAGAGCTCGATGTTGATGCGCTCGATGCCCTCGGTGTACTCGCCCATGCGCGGCAGAGGAATCACCACGTCTTCGTTGATCTTGAAGGCGTTGGTGTGCTTGCTGATGGCCGCGGTGCGCTTACGATCCAGCCAGAATTTTTTGCGGGCCTCGGCGCTGATTGCCACGAAGCCCTCCCCGCTGCGCGAGTTGGCCAGCCGGATGACTTCGCTGGTGGCGCGGGCCACGGCATCGGCGTCGTCGCCCACGATGTCGCCCACCAGCACCATCTTGGGCAAGGTGCCGCGCTTGCTCTTGGTGGCGTAGCCCACGGCCTTGAGGTAGCGGTCGTCCAGGTGCTCAAGACCCGCCAGAATGGCGCCACCGGGGCGCTTCATCTCGGCGAACATGAAGTCCTTGATCTCGACAATCGAGGGCACACAGTCGCGCGGGTTGCCAAAGAACTCCAGGCACACGGTGCGCACGTGCTCGGGCATGCGGTGCACCACCCAGCGTGCGCTGGTGATCAGGCCGTCGCAGCCTTCCTTCTGGATGCCGGGCAGGCCGCTGAGAAACTTGTCGGTCACGTCCTTGCCCAGACCTTCCTTGCGGAAGGTCTTGCCGGGGATCACGAGCTGTTCGGTTCGCACCGGCGTCTGGCCGTCGGCCTCGAAGTACTTCAGCTCGAAGCTGGCCACATCGGCGTCGTGGATCTTGCCCAGGTTGTGGTCCAGCCGGGTGACTTCGAGCCACTGCGCCTGCGGCGTGACCATGCGCCAGCTGAGAAGGTTGTCCAATGCCGTGCCCCAGAGCACGGCTTTCTTGCCACCGGCGTTCATGGCGATGTTGCCGCCGATGCACGATGCTTCGGCCGAGGTCGGGTCCACCGCAAACACGTGGCCTGCGCGCTCGGCCGCGTCAGCCACACGCTGCGTCACCACACCGGCTTCGGTCCAGATGGTGGGCAGTGGTTTGTCGTGGTCGGGCGCTTTCACCCACTCCACTTCGGTCATGGCTTCGAGCTTCTCGGTGTTGATCACCGCGCTCTTCCACGTCAACGGGATCGCGCCGCCGGTGTAACCGGTGCCGCCCCCGCGCGGAATGATGGTCAGACCCAACTCGTAGCAGCCTTTGACCAACAGGGCCATCTCGGTTTCGGTGTCGGGCGTGAGCACCACAAAGGGGTACTCCACGCGCCAGTCGGTCGCATCGGTCACGTGCGAGACGCGCGACAGGCCGTCGAACTTGATGTTGTCGTGGGCGGTGAGTTTGCGCAGCGCCTTGGTGGCGCGCTGCCGCAGCGCTGCCATCTCTTCAAACGAGCGCGAAAACGCGTCAACCGCGGCTTTGGCCGCCTGAAGCAGTTCGACCACCAGTTCGTCGCGCCCGGCGTCGTCTTGCGGTGTCCGGCGCTTCTGCACCTCGGCCAAGCGGTGGTGCAAGGCATCAACCAGCTGCTTGCGCCGTTTCGGTGTGTCCAGCAGGTCGTCCTGCAGGTAGGGATTGCGCTGCACCACCAAGATGTCGCCCAGCACCTCGTACAACATGCGGGCCGAGCGGCCGGTGCGGCGTTCGCCACGCAATTCGTTCAACAGCTCCCAAGCCCGTTCGCCGAGCAAACGCTGCACGATTTCGCGGTCGGAGAAGGAGGTGTAGTTGTAGGGAATCTCGCGCAGGCGCGGAGCTTCGTCGGTGGCCACAGCGAAGAGCGAGAGCGGTGTGGGAGCGTTCATGGGTGTGGCAGACGCCAACGTGACAGTGGGTAGCCCAAGATGGTACCGCAGGGTCCCATACACCCACCCCCCTTATGGAAACCCCTGTTGTCACGGTAGGGAAACGCCGTTGCAATGGTTTCGTCATAAAAGGCCAATACTCTACGGCGTTCTCACAACACCATATTCAGGAGCATCCATGCAGAAACGCTTTCTTCCCCTGACCGGCGCGCTGGCGCTCGCCGCCCTGATCAGCGGCCCAGCCCATGCCCAGACGGAGATCCAGTGGTGGCACTCCATGGGCGGCGCCCTGGGTGAATGGGTCAACGACCTCGCCAAGGACTACAACAGCAGCCAGACGCAATACAAGATCGTGCCGACCTTCAAGGGCAGCTACGACGAGTCGATGACCGCAGCCATTGCGGCCTTCCGCTCGGGCAACGCGCCCCACATCCTGCAGGTGTTTGAAGTAGGCACCGCCACCATGATGGCCAGCAAGGGCGCGATCGTGCCGGTGGGCAAGGTCATGAGCGATGCCGGCGTCAAGTTCGACCCGGCGGCCTATGTGCCGGCCGTGGCGGGTTACTACACCGCCCCGAACGGCCAGATGTTGAGCTTCCCCTTCAACAGCTCCACCCCGGTCTTCCACTACAACAAAGACGCGTTCAAGGCTGCAGGCATGGACCCTGAGACGGCACCCAAGACCTGGCCTGAAGTGGCGTTGGCCGCCGGCAAGCTCAAGGCTGCCGGCCACAAGTGCCCGTTCACCACCAGCTGGGTGAGCTGGACGCAACTGGAAAGCTTTTCGGCTTGGCACAACACCGAGTTCGCCACCAAGGGCAACGGCATGCGCGGCATCGACGCGCGCCTGAACTTCAACACGCCACTGCACGTGCGCCACATCGAGAACCTGGCCAACATGGCCAAGACCGGCCTGTTTGTTTACAAAGGTCGCGGCAATGCGGCCGATGCCACCTTCGTTTCGGGAGAATGCGCCATGACCACCGGCTCCTCGGCGCTCTACGGCAACATCAAGCGCAACAGCAAGTTCGCTGCCGGCATCAGCACCCTTCCCTACTACCCCGACGTTGCCGGTGCGCCGCAGAACACGGTGATCGGTGGCGCGAGCCTGTGGGTGATGTCGGGCAAGAAGGCCGACGAATACAAGGGCGTGGCCCAGTTCTTCGCCCACCTGTCCAAGCCGGCTGAAGCCGCAAAAAGCCACCAACGCACTGGGTATCTGCCCGTGACGCTGGAGTCGTTCAAGCTGACCGACACCAGCGGCTTCTACAAGCAGAACCCCGGCACCGATGTGTCGGTGACGCAGATGATCCGCAAGACGACCGACAAGTCACGGGGCATTCGCCTGGGCAACTTCGTGCAGATCCGCACCATCAACGACGAAGAGCTGGAGCAGGTGTGGGCCGGCAAGAAGACAGCCAAGGAAGCGCTGGACGCGGCTGTGAAGCGTGGCAACGAGCAGCTGGAACGCTTCGAAAAAGCCAACAAGTCCTGATCGACCGGACAAGGGCATCGCGAGGTGCCCCACCCGCCCCACCGCCGGCACCACCGGCCGGGGCGGGTTTTTTGTTGAACACCTTCGTATTTTTGATGAACTGAAGTCCCCATGGAAAAACGTGTTCGGTTCAAGTCATCGTGGCTGCCGTGGGCGCTGATCGCGCCACAAATGGCCATCGTGCTGGTGTTCTTTTTCTGGCCGGCAGCCCAAGCGCTGTACCAGAGCCTGTTGACCCAAGACCCCTTTGGCCTGTCCACCGAGTTCGTGGGTCTGGAGAATTTCCGCCGACTGTGGGCCGACGACACCTACCTCGCATCTTTCACCACCACCGCGGTGTTCTCCTTGCTGGTGGCCGTGATCGGCCTGTCCATCGCACTGCTGCTGGCCGTGTACGCCGACCGCGTGCTCAAAGGCTCGGGTGTCTACAAGACGCTGCTCATCTGGCCCTACGCGGTGGCACCCGTGGTGGCCGGTGTGCTGTGGCTGTTCATGTTCGCCTCGCCCATGGGCGTGGTGGCCTACTACCTGCGCGCCGTGGGCATCGAGTGGAACCACCTGCTTGACGCCGACCACGCCATGACCCTGATCGTGGCCGCTGCGGTGTGGAAGCAGATTTCCTACAACTTCCTGTTTTTCCTGGCCGGCTTGCAGTCCATCCCCAAGTCGCTGATAGAAGCCGCGGCCATTGATGGCGCCGGCCCGTGGCGCCGCTTCTGGTCCATCGTGTTTCCCCTGCTCTCGCCCACCACATTTTTCCTGCTGGTGATCAACATCGTCTACGCCTTCTTCGACACTTTCGGCATCATCGACGCCACCACGCAGGGTGGCCCGGGCAAGGACACGGCGATTCTGGTCTACAAGGTTTATTACGACGGTTTCAAGGCACTCGACATGGGCGGCTCGGCCGCGCAGTCGGTGGTGCTGATGGTCGTGGTCATCACGCTCACGGTGATCCAGTTCCGCTTCGTCGAGAAGAAGGTGCAGTACTGATGATCGAAAAACGCCCCGGCCTCACGGTCCTGTCCCACGTCGTGCTCATTCTCGGCGTGCTCGTCGTCGGCTTTCCGCTCTACATCACCCTGGTGGGCTCCACGCAGACGTCTGAGCAGATCGCGCAGTCATTCCCCATGTCGCTCATCCCCGGCAACAACATGCTGGAGACCTACCGCACCGCACTCTTCGGTGGCGAAACGGAAGCCGGCAGCCGCATTCCAGCGGCCCTGCCCATGATGTGGGTGAGCCTGGTGAGCGCGCTGGTGATCACCATCGGCAAGATCGCCATCTCGCTGCTCTCGGCCTTCGCCATCGTGTACTTCCGTTTTCCGATGCGCAATCTGGTGTTCTGGATGATCTTCGTCACCCTGATGCTGCCGGTGGAGGTGCGCATCGGGCCGACCTACGAGGTGGTCGCCAACCTGGGGCTGCTCAACACCTACGCTGGTTTGACGGTGCCGCTCATTGCGTCGGCCACCGCCACCTTCCTGTTTCGGCAATTCTTCCTGACGGTACCCGACGAACTGGTGGAGGCCGCGCGCATGGACGGCGCCGGGCCCATGCGCTTCTTCAAGGACGTGTTGCTGCCGCTGTCCAAGACGTCGATCGCCGCGTTGTTCGTGATCCAGTTCATCTACGGCTGGAACCAGTACCTGTGGCCATTGCTGGTGACCACCGACGAATCCATGTACCCGGTGGTCATGGGCATCAAGCGGCTCATTTCGGGTGACTCGTACACCGAATGGAACGTCGTGATGGCCACCGCCATCCTGGCCATGCTGCCACCGGCATTGGTCGTGATATTCATGCAACGCTGGTTCGTCAAGGGCCTGGTGGACACAGAAAAGTAAAGACAAACATGGCCTCCATTTCCCTGCGCAACGTTGTCAAACGTTACGGCTCCGGCAAGACCGAGCTGCAAGTCATTCACGGCGTCAACGCCGAAATCTCCAATGGCGAATTCATCGTCATCGTCGGCCCCTCGGGTTGCGGCAAATCAACCCTGCTGCGCATGGTCGCCGGCTTGGAAGAGATCAGCGGTGGCGACATCTGCATCGGTGAGCGCGTGGTCAACGAACTGGAGCCGGCCGAACGCGACATCGCGATGGTCTTCCAGAACTACGCGCTCTATCCGCACATGACCGTGTTCGACAACATGGCGTACGGCTTGAAGATCAAGAAGGTGCCGATCGCCGAGATCAAACAGCGGGTGGACAAGGCCGCCGGCATCCTGGAGCTGGGTCACCTGCTGGAGCGCAAGCCGCGCGAACTCTCGGGCGGCCAGCGCCAGCGCGTGGCCATGGGCCGCGCCATCGTGCGCCAGCCGCAGGTGTTTTTGTTTGACGAGCCGCTGTCCAACCTCGATGCGAAATTGCGCGCCCAGACCCGGCTGGAGATCCAGAAATTGCACCGCGAGCTCGGCATCACCTCGCTCTTTGTCACGCACGACCAAGTGGAAGCCATGACGTTGGCGCAACGCATGATCGTGATGAACGCCGGCAACATGGAGCAGTTCGGCACACCCGAAGAGGTGTATTCGCGCCCGGCCACCACCTTCGTGGCCAGCTTCATCGGCTCGCCGCCCATGAACCTGCTCAAGAGCGCACCGGGCGGCAAGCCAGGCCAGATCCTGGGCGTGCGGCCCGAGCACCTGGACATCGGCGCCGAAGGCTGGGTCTTGCAGGTGGAGACGGTGGAACTGCTGGGTGCCGAGCGCCTGGTGCACGCCCGCCTGGGCGACGAAAAACTCATCATCCGCACCCACGAAGACCAGGGTGCTCCAGTGGTGGGCAGCACCATCCACGCACAGCCACGGCTGGACCGTTTGCATTGGTTTGAAGCCTCGACAGGCAAACGGGTGTGAGCATGACGGATCGCAAACAACCGTGGCCCTACCCTCGCTGGATCGCCCACCGCGGCGCGGGCAAACTCGCGCCCGAAAACACCCTGGCTGCGTTCCGGCTCGGCTTGGCGCACGGCTACCGCATGGCCGAGTGCGACGCCAAGCTCAGCGCCGACGGCGTGGTGTTCCTGCTGCACGACGACACGCTGGAGCGCACCACCAACGGCCACGGTATCGGCGGCGACCAATCCTGGAGCGCGTTGAGCAAGCTGGATGCCGGCAGCTGGCATTCACGCGGCTTCGCCGGCGAACCCCTGGCCACGCTCGAGGCCGTGGCCCGGCACTGCCACGCCAACGCCTGCTGGCTCAACATCGAAATCAAACCCACACCGGGCCTGGAAGCCCAGACCGGCCGGGCCGTGGCGGCCGCGGCACAGAAGCTCTGGCAAAGCCAGCCAGATTGGCCGCCGCTCCTCACTTCGTTCCAGCCAGAGGCCTTGAAAGCCGCCATGGGTACGGCGCCTGATTTGCCGCGTGGCCTGTTGCTCGACACCCTTTGGAACGGCTGGCTTGAGGTGGCCCGTTCGCTGGAGTGCGTGGCCATCGTGTGCAACCACGCGCTGTGGGATGCCCGGTTGGCGGAAACCGCCCGGGCAAACCACCTGCGCATGCTGGCCTACACGGTCAACGACGACTGGGCCGCCCAACGCCTTCTGGATCTGGGCCTGGACGGCATCATCACCGACCGGGTAGACCTGTTCGCTCCGGGCGCCTGATTCAGCGTCCGCGCAACCACCAGGCCAGCGTTCCCTGCGCCAGCACCAGGGCCGCGTAGGTGGCAATCTTGCCGTCGCGCCCGAAAAACACCAGCCCAGCCAACAGCACCGCCACCCCGGCAGCACACAGCACCACGAGCTGCGTGGAGGCGCCAAAACCGGGTCGACCCTTGCGCCGGATGCGCAAGCCAGACCACAACAGCAAAGCCACGCCGAGCGCGGGTGCCACGAAACCCGCCAAATGGGCCAAGACAGACAAAGGTGTCATTAAAAGTTGACGGTGACATGCATAAGCGATCAATTTTATAATCTGGCCATGTCTGTCTGGACCCTCGGCATCAACCATCACACGGCCCCGCTCGATTTGCGGGGTCGTTTTGCGTTTGCGCTGGACCAGATCCAGCCCACGCTCGACGGTTACCGTCAGAGTCTGGCGCGCCAGCCAGAGGCCACCCTGCTCTCCACCTGCAACCGCACCGAGCTCTATGGCGCAGGCGACGCGTCCGCTGTGGATCCCACGCTGGACTGGCTGGCTCAGACCGGCGGCGTGAGCACCCACGTGCTGCGCGACCACGCTTACGTGCTTCGCGACGACCAGGCGGCCCGCCATGCGTTTCGGGTGGCCAGCGGCCTCGACAGCATGGTGCTCGGTGAGGCACAGATCCTGGGCCAGATGAAAGACGCGGTTCGCGCGGCCAACGACGCAGGCGCGCTGGGCAGCACACTGCACCAGCTGTTCCAGCGCTCCTTTGCCGTGGCCAAGGAGGTGCGCAGCTCCACCGAAATCGGTGCCCATTCCATCAGCATGACGGCTGCCGCGGTCCGCCTGGCCTCGCAGCTGTTTGAAGACTTGAAGGACATCCGGGTGCTGTTCGTGGGCGCGGGCGAGATGATCGAACTCGCTGCCACCCACTTCGCCGCCAAAACACCCAAGAGCATGGCAATTGCCAACCGCACGCTGGAGCGCGGCGAAAAACTGGCCAACCGGTTCGGCGCCCAGGTGATCCGCCTGGCCGACGTGCCCGACCGTCTGCATGAGTTCGACGCCGTGATCAGCTGCACCGCCAGCACGCTGCCGATCATCGGCCTGGGCGCGGTGGAACGCGCGTTGAAAAAACGCCGCTACCGCCCCATGTTCATGGTCGACCTGGCCGTGCCGCGAGATATCGAATTCGAAGTGAAGGCACTCACAGACGTCTACCTGTACACGGTGGACGATCTCGCTACCGTGGTGCAGACCGGCAGAGAAAACCGCCAGGCCGCGGTGGCCCAGGCCGAAGTGATCATCGACGCCGGCGTGGCCAGCTTCATGAACTGGATGGAGCAGCGCAATCCGGCCAACGGCATGGTGCCGCTGATCCAGCAAATCAATGCGCAGGCCGATGAATGGCGCGCCACCGAACTCGCGCGTGCGCGTCGCCTGCTCGCCAAGGGCGAGTCGGTGGATGTTGTGCTGGAAGCGCTTTCCAAAGGCCTGACCCAGAAGATGCTGCACGGCACGCTGGCCGAGCTGCACACCGGCGACAGCGCTGCGCGCGCGGCCACGGCGCAGACCGTTTCGCGTCTCTTCCTGCGCGAATCCTCGGTCAGGTCACCACGCGATCCGCAAGCCTAGCGGCTTGCCCAAGGCATGGCCACCTGCGGTTCGATGCCGCCGGCTGGTTGATCCGTCGACACCGACATCCCCCACCCATGAAATCCTTCGTCCGTGACACCCTGCTGCGCCAACGCGCCCGCCTGCACGAGCTCGACGCTTTGCTTTCCGCGCCCGATGTGGTGGACAACATGGAGCGCTTCAAGACGTTGAGCCGCGAGCATGCCGATGCATCCACCGTGGTCGAGGTGTTCAACCGCTACCTGCAACGCGAAGCGGATCTGGCCGCCGCGAACGAGATGCTCGGCGATGCAGACATGGCCGACATGGCACGCGAGGAAATCGACAACGCGCAGGCCGACATGGCCTCGCTGGACACCGACCTGCAACAACTGCTGCTGCCCAAGGACCCCGACGACGAGCGCAACGCGTTTGTGGAAGTCCGCGCCGGCACCGGCGGCGACGAATCGGCGCTGTTCGCCGGTGACCTGGCGCGCCTGTACACCCGCTATGCCGAACGCCAGGGCTGGCAGGTCGAGGCGGTGAGCGAATCGCCCAGCGAGCTTGGTGGCTACAAAGAGGTGGTGCTGCGCGTGTCAGGCCCTGGCGCTTATGGCCGGCTGCGCTTCGAGTCGGGCGGTCACCGCGTGCAGCGCGTGCCGGCCACCGAAACGCAGGGTCGGATCCACACCAGCGCAGCCACCGTGGCCGTGATGCCCGAGCCCGACGAGACCGAGGCCATCAAGCTCAACCCGAGCGAGCTGCGCATAGACACCTATCGAGCCAGCGGCGCCGGCGGACAACACATCAACAAGACCGACTCCGCCGTGCGCGTAACGCACCTGCCCACCGGCATCACCGCCGAATGCCAGGACGGGCGCAGCCAACACAGCAACAAAGCCAAAGCCCTGCAAGTACTCACCGCCCGCCTGCAGGAAAAAGACCGCAGCGAACGCGCCGCCAAAGAGGCAGCCACACGCAAGGGCTTGATCGGCAGCGGCGACCGCAGCGACCGCATCCGCACCTACAACTTCCCGCAAGGGCGCATCACCGACCACCGCATCAACCTCACGCTGTACAAGGTGCTTCAGGTGATGGAGGGGGATCTGGACGAGATGGTCCATGCCCTGCAGGTGGCGCGCGGCACCGAGCTGCTGGCCGAGCTTGAACAGCGCAACGGGGTATGAACTCGGTTCGCGACACACTCCTGGCGCTGCAGAAAAGTGGCCTGGACCGAACCGACGCGCAGATGCTGGTGCTGCTCGCACTGCAACGCCCACCACACGACCGCGCATGGCTCATGGCGCACGACGCTGACGCGCTGCCCGACGATGCCGCAGCGTGTCTGCGGGCGCTTGTACAGCGCCGCCAGAGCGGTGAACCCATGGCCTACCTGCGCGGCGATCAGGAGTTCTTCGGCCTCCAGCTGCAGGTGGACGCGCGCGTGCTGGTTCCACGTCCCGACACCGAAACGCTGGTGAACTGGGCGCTGGATCTGGTGGCAACCCGCAGCCACTCGACCCGTGTACTGGACATGGGCACGGGCAGCGGCGCCATCGCGCTCGCCATCGCCGCCCAACGGCCCCTGACCCTCGTGATCGCTACCGATGCGAGCGAAGCTGCCCTGGCGGTCGCTCGCAGCAACGCGCAGCGCCTGCAACTGAACGTACAGTTTCACGCCGGGTCGTGGCTGGAGGCCGTGCCTGACCTTCGCTTCGACCTGATCGTCACCAACCCGCCCTACATCGCCGAGAACGACCCACACCTGGCCGCCCTCACACACGAGCCTTTGTCGGCCCTCACGGCGGGAGTCGATGGGCTGGAGGACATCCGCACCATCGTTGCCCAGTCGCCGCAAGCGCTGGAGCCAGGCGGCTGGTTGCTGATCGAACACGGCTTCGATCAGGCCGCGGCGGTGCGAAGCATGCTGCAAAGCGCCGGTTTCGGGCAGGTCAGCAGCCGCACCGACCTTGCGGCCATCGAACGCTGCAGCGGCGGGCAGTGGCCACAACGGCGATAATGCATGCCGTTCCCGGGTCACTCCAGACCCATTCGCAGAAGGACCTTTCAGCCATGAGCGACGCCCAAACCCGAATCGACCAACTGGTCAAATCCAACGACATCGTGCTGTTCATGAAGGGCAACGCGAGCTTCCCCATGTGCGGCTTCTCCGGCCGCGCCATCCAGATCCTCAAGGCCTGCGGCGTCGAGACCAAAACGCTCAAGACCGTGAACGTGCTGGAAGACGAGGAAGTGCGCCAGGGCATCAAGGAATACAGCAACTGGCCCACAATTCCGCAGCTGTACGTCAAGGGCGAATTCGTCGGCGGCTCGGACATCATGATGGAGATGTACCAGTCGGGCGAACTGCAGCAAGTCATTACCGGCCAAAGCTGAATCGATTCAGCCCAAAGCCAAGCCACCTTCGGGTGGCTTTGGCGTTTCTGGCGTCCGCCATCGCGCAAACGGTTCTGCGTGGTTTTGCACACTCCGGGTCAATCCGGTGGTCAACAGGGTCTTCATGGGGCTTTTCGGCATGCAGCGCAGGCACATCTTGTGCTTGAATGAAACTGCCACCGAACCTTCAAGGAGAACCGCATGAGCTCACGCAGCCTGGTCGCTTCACCCCCACTTGGCCTGCCCATCGCCCAGATGCGCAGCGTGTTCAGCGCCGACGAGGTCGAGCGCAAGCTGGCCAAACTGCAGGCCAGCGGCAACGAGCGCGAGTACGAGAGCCTGCGCAACACCTGGCAGCGCATGCTGGAGCGCGGGCCACAGCGCTTCGCGGTCAAACCCTCCGGCGTGCCCGACATGGCACCGCTCTACGACCTGCTGCCCAACTTTGGTGAGGTGCTCGACGACGTGAAGCGCCACGTGGCCCTGAGCCAGGACAGCCGCGACAGCCTGGAAGTCACGCCCATCTTGCTGCTCGGCCCGCCCGGCGTGGGCAAAACCCACTTCGCCAAACAGCTCGCGGATTTGCTGGGCACCAGCATGAGTCTCGTGCCCATGAGCTCCATGACGGCGGGCTGGCTGCTCTCGGGCTCATCATCGCAATGGAAGGGCGCCAAACCCGGCAAGGTGTTCGAGGCGCTGGTGGACGGCCAGTACGCCAACCCGGTGATCGTGGTCGACGAGATCGACAAGGCCAATGCCGATGCGCAGTACGACCCGCTGGGCGCGCTTTACAGCCTGCTGGAGCACGACACGGCGCAGAACTTCGTGGACGAGTTCGCCGAGGTGCCGATCGACGCGAGCCAGGTGATCTGGGTCACCACCGCCAACAACGAACGCAGCATTCCCGAGCCGATCATGAACCGCATGAACGTCTACGAGATCGCGCCCCCCTCGCTGGAAGCCGCGCGCAAGATCGCGGCCCACCTGTACCGCGGCATCCTGGGCGAGCACGACTGGGGACAGCGCTTCGACCCGGAACCGGCCGATGACGTGCTGGACCAGCTGGCGGTGCTTGCTCCGCGCGAAATGCGCCGCGCGCTGGTCACCGCGTTTGGCAATGCGCGGTTGGACAACCGTTTCCGCGTGGAACCCGACGACCTGCCCAAAGCCGGCACGTGCAAAAGCCGCATCGGGTTCCTGCAGTAGGACCTCGCCCCGCGTGAAGAGACTGCCGCTGGGCCGCCCCAAGGCAGGCTCAGCCCCCTCGGGGGGCAGCGACCCGCGCAGCGGCGGAGCGTGGGGGCTGGTTACTCGCCGAGGTAAGCGGCGCGAACTTTCGGGTCGTCCAGCATGTCTCGGCCCTTCCCGGTCATGATGATCTCGCCCGAGTCCATCACGTAACCACGGTCGGCGATCTGCAAGGCGCGACGGGCGTTCTGCTCCACCAGCAGGATGGTCACGCCCTGCTTGGACACATCGCGCACCACTTCGAAGATTTTGTCGACCATGATCGGCGACAGGCCCATGGACGGCTCGTCCAGCAGCAGCACCTTGGGCTGGCTCATGAGCGCTCGCGCCATGGCCAGCATTTGCTGCTCACCACCGCTCATCGTGCCGGCGAGCTGGTCCTTGCGTTCACGCAGCCGCGGGAAGATGTTGAACATCTTCTCGATATCCTGCGCAATGCCGGGCTTGTCCGTGCGGATGTAGGCGCCCATCTGCAGGTTTTCGGTGATGGTCATGCGCGTGAACACGCCACGGCCTTCGGGCACCATGGCCAGGCCTTGTTTCACCAAGTCCCAGGCGCCCTTTCCCTTGATGCTGTGACCCATGTATTCGATGTCGCCGGCTTCGAACGCCAGCGAACCGGTCACGGCCTTCATGGTGGTGGTCTTGCCCGCACCGTTGGAACCGATCAGCGAGATCAACTCGCCTTCGTTCACTTCGAGGTCGATGCCCTTGACGGCCTTGATGCCGCCGTAAGCGACCTTCAAGCCGCTGATCTTGAGGAGTGTGTTTGCCATGTCGTTTCCTTGATCAGTGCCCACCGGTGCCGAGGTAGGCCTCGATCACCTTGGGGTCGCGCTGCACATCGGCCGGCGAGCCCGACGAGAGCTGCTTGCCGTAGTCGAGCA
>JBBQSX010000083.1:0-15233 GCA_038213545.1 Burkholderiales bacterium | reverse complement strand
TGTGAGCCCCTGCGCTCGGAAAATCGGACGACGGAAGCTGCTACAATCTCGCTTCTCTCAGGCCCGGTAGCTCAGTTGGTAGAGCAGCGGATTGAAAATCCGCGTGTCGATGGTTCGATTCCGTCCCAGGCCACCAAACTTCTCGCAAAAGCCCATCCAGCGCGATGGGCTTTTTCGTTTCCGGGTCCGCCGCACGGTGTGGATCCCTCGGGGCTTGTCCCCTCCTGCCGATTGGATGCCCCATGACCCACTCCTCCATGTCCGTGACGGACCGTGACGACCTGCTGAACCGATTCAGCCAGTGCCTCAGCACCCGCAGCCTGCGCCATGTGGCCGAAGAGGCGCGGCTCGATGGGGAGAGCTTGAAGCAGGGCGTGGAGCGTTACGAGATCGACTATGCGTGGCAGGTGCTCGGGTCGCAGCGGCTGCAAGAGGCGTGTGTTGTGGCGCTCGCCGAGCGACTCGCCAGCCCGGTCAGCGATTCGCAACACGCTTGCGTGGTGGACGTGTTGCAGTCCGCCGCAACCGCGCAACCCACCGACGCGCTGATGAGCTTTGACAACGACGTGCCAGCGCTCCTGACCACGCTGCTGTGTGCGTGGTTTGACCGGCAGTCGGTGCGGATGACCGAAGCCGCCTGAGGGCGCGCACGCGTCGCACCGCTCGCGCCAGAATGTGGCGCTTGGGCACGCCGTGCCCACCACCCGAGGAGCGGTTCGTGAATCTCTGCAAGGCTATTCAAGCCGCGCTGCTGGTGCTGGTGTTGCCCTCACTCACCGCCTGCGGTGTGGAGACTGTGGGCACCGCTGCCACGGCGGGTGCAATCAAGCAGCAGGAAATCGAGCAGGGCCGTGTCGTGCAGCAGCAGGTGCAGCAGCAACTGCAGCAGTCCATGGAACAGACGCAGCATCAGCGCGCCGAGCAACTGGAACAGGCCACGCGCTGAGCGCGCCACCCCTCAACGCCAGCCCGGCGCCTTTTTCAACACGAAGTTCATCAACGGCTCTTTCATCTGGCTTCCCTCGGCGGGACGGCGGATGCCGCGCAGTTCCTGGCCGCAGCCGCTGGCGGTCACGTTGCCTTCCCACACCGCGTCCATGGTCACGCCGTCGGCCGATTCGTCGAGATTGAATTCGCCACTGGTCACGTCGCCCGAGACCAGGGCTTGTCGGTCGTTGCCCGGCGTGGTGCGTTTGAGGTTGCCGCGCACGCTGCCGGGGTACTCGGGGTGGCGCTCGAACAGCAGGGCGCCAGTGGACAAGGGAGCGGCTTCGTTGCCACCGTCTTGAGGCCACAGCACGAGTTGCCACAGCCCGTAGAGCTGCGCGGGGACCATGTCGGCAGGCGGTGTGCAGACTGCCGCCGGGCTTTGGGCCGAGGCGGGGAGCATGACGGTGAGGGCCAGGATCGCTGCAGCGAGCCGGTGGTATCGAGGTTTCTTCATGGTGCGATGTCGGCGGCTTTCTGCGCGGCCTGGTCGGTGGCGCGCTGGGCAAATTCGGCGCGCAGGGCACGGAGTTTTTCGCGCGGGTCTTCCTTGGTGGTGGCCTGGTCGAGCGCCATTTCCTGGATGAAACGGCTGGCCTGCCCCGGGATGCTTTCACGGCCCTTCTTGCGCCGCTTGAGCCAGCTCACGGCGAGTGTGCGCTGCGCGCGCGTGATGCCCACGTACATGAGGCGGCGCTCTTCCTGCAGACGCTGCGCCATGTTCTCCACGGCTGCATCGCTCTGGCCGGGCTCCTCGTCCATCTTGAACGGCAGCAGGCCTTCGTTCACACCCACCAGCATCACGTGTGGCCACTCCAGGCCTTTGGACGCGTGCAACGTGGACAGCGTCACCACGTTCTGGTCCTTCTCGCGTTCGGACAACGTGGACAGCAGCGCGATGGTCTGCACCACCTCCATCAGGCTCTTGCGTTCGGCCTCCACCTGCACGCCCGCTTCGTCTTCGATCTGGCCACCGCAGCGCCCGGCCACCCAGTCGCAGAAGTCCATCACGTTGGTCCAGCGCGCGGCGGCCACCTTTTCGTTGTCCTCGCTGTCGTACAGATGCTTCTCGTACGCAATGTCCTTGAGCCATTCGGTGAGGAAGGCGCGCGCTGCCTCGTGGCCCACCGTGTGTTTGGCGCGGTACTCCAGCTCATTCACCGCGCGGCCAAACTCGTGCAGTGTGGCCACGGCGCGTGCAGGCAGGGCCGTGCTCAGCGAATTGGCAAACAGTGCCTCGAAAAGGCTGAGTTTGTATTGCGTGGCAAAGGTGCCCAGCGCCTGCAGCGTGGTGTGGCCGATGCCGCGTTTGGGCGTGGTGGCCGAGCGCAGGAAGGCTGGGTCGTCGTCGTTGTTCACCAACAGGCGCAGCCAGGCGCACAGGTCGCGGATCTCGGCCTTGTCAAAGAAACTCTGCCCGCCCGAGACCTTGTAGGGAATCTGCGCGCGGCGCAGCGACTGCTCGAACGAACGCGCCATGTGGTTGGCGCGGTAGAGGATGGCGAAGTCGCGAAATTCCTTGTGCTGCGAGTTCGAGCGCAGGCTCTGAATGCGCGCCACAGCGCGCTCGGCCTCGTGCTCTTCGTTGTCGGCGTCCACCACGCGCACAGGCTCGCCTTCGCCGAGGTCGCTCCACAGCGTCTTGGGAAACAGCTTGGGGTTGGGGCCGATCACGTTGTTGGCCGCGCGAAGAATGGCGCTGGTGGAGCGGTAGTTCTGCTCCAGCTTGATCACTTTGAGCTCGGGGTAGTCCTGCGGCAGGCGCTTGAGGTTGTCGAGCGTGGCGCCGCGCCAGCCGTAGATGGACTGGTCGTCGTCGCCCACCGCGGTGAAGCGTGCGCGTTCGCCCACCAGCAGTTTCAGCAGCTCGTACTGCGTGGCGTTGGTGTCCTGGTATTCGTCCACCAGCACGTGGCCCATCTTCTTTTGCCAGCGCTCGCGCACATCGAGGTGTTCGGTCAGCAGCTTGAGGGGGAGGGAGATCAGGTCGTCGAAGTCCACGCTCTGGTAGGCGGTGAGGCGTTCCTCGTAGCGGCTCATGATGGTCGCGGTCACGCGCTCGTTTTCGTCCTTGGCCTGCGCCAGCGCCTGCGCCGAGTTCAGGCCTGCGCTCTTCAAGGCGCTGATGGCCCACTGCCAGCCGCGCGCGGTGGCCGCGTCTGTCGTGCCGCCGCAGTCCTTGAGCAGGCTGGTGATGTCGTCGGTGTCCAGAATGGAGAACTGCTTTTTCAGGCCCAGCGCCGCGCCGTCTTCGCGCAGCAGTCGCACGCCCAGGGCGTGAAACGTGCAGATCAGCACCTTCTTGGCATCGCGCCCCACCAGCTGTTTGGCGCGCTCGCGCATTTCGGCGGCGGCCTTGTTGGTGAAGGTGATGGCGGCGATGCGGTCGGCGGCCAGACCCGCCTGGATGAGTCGGCCGATCTTGTGCGTGATCACACGCGTCTTGCCCGATCCGGCGCCCGCGAGCACCAGACAAGGCCCGCCCAGGTGGTTCACGGCTTCGAGTTGGGCGAGATTCAGGCCGTTGGACATGGGGGCGGAGGAGGCGGGTAGCGCAGCAAAAACACAGCGACGGATCATACCGGCAGGGGTTGGCGCGGCTCGGTGGTGGCCGCCTGAGACAATCGCCCCCGTGCTCAACATCCTGCTCGTCACTTTTCCGTTTTTTGCGCTCGTGCTCGCCGGCTTTGTGGCCGCGCACCGCAAGATGCTGCCGCTGGAGGCGATTCCCGGGCTCAACGGGTTTGTGCTGTTTTTTGCGCTGCCCTGTCTGCTCTACCGCTTCGGCTCCACCACGCCGATCGCCGAGTTGCTTGATGCCTCGGTGATGGGGGTGTACCTGCTGTGTGGCCTGGTGATGGTGGCGTTTGCCGTGGCCATGAGCCTGAACGCACGCATCCGCTGGAACGACGCCTCGATGGGCGCACTGGTGGCGGCGTTTCCCAACACCGGTTTCATGGGCGTGCCTTTGCTGGCGGCGCTGCTGGGCCCGCAGGTGGCGGGCACGGCGATCCTCACGATCCTGGTCGACATGGTGGTCACCAGTTCGCTGTGCATCGCGCTCTCGCGCCTGGACGATGCCGAAGGCCATGGGGGGCAGGCCATGCTGGACGCGGGCAAGAAGGCGCTGCGCGGCGTGGTGGCCAATCCCATGCCCTGGTCCATCATCCTGGGTGCGGCGGCTTCGGCGTTTGCGTTCACCTTGCCCAAGCCGGTCGAGCAGACCGTGTGGCTGCTGGCCGATGCGGCCTCACCGGTGGCGTTGTTCACCATCGGTGCGGTGCTGGCCCGTGCGCAGATGCAGTCCAACCACCCCATGCCGCTGTCGGACTTTGTGCCGGTGGTGCTGATGAAGCTGCTGCTGCACCCGGTGCTGGTGCTGGCGGTGGGTGCGGGGGCGATCCAGCTTGGTGTGCCGCTCTCGCCCGCGGCGCTCACGGTGATGGTGCTGGTGGCGGCCTTGCCGAGTGCGAGCAACGTCTCGCTGCTGGCCGAGCGCTTCGGTGCCGACAACGGGCGCATCGCCCGCATCATTCTCGTGACCACGGCGGCCGCTTTCATCACGTTCTCGGGTGCCGTGGCCCTGATGACTTGAAGCATCGGGCTTCAGTTTGTCGACGAAGGGGTCGATACAACGTGGAACCCAGGGCGCGATGACCAGTTGCACACATCAGCTGGCTGCGCGCACGGAGAACACCATGATCCTGCCCCCCTTGCCGCACAACGAGAAGCAACGCCTGCAGGCGTTGCGAGAACTCCTGATTCTGGACACACCACCCGAGCAGCGCTTTGACTGCCTTTCGGCGTTTGCCGCGAAGGAATTCGAGGTGCCGATTGCGTTGGTATCGCTGGTCGACCAGGATCGGCAGTGGTTCAAGTCGAACTTCGGCTTGGACGTGTGCGAGACCGCGCGCGACATTTCGTTCTGTGGGCATGCGATCAACATGTCCGAAACGCTGGTCGTTCCCGACGCCCTGAAGGACGAACGCTTCAAAGACAACCCGTTGGTGTTGGGTGAACCCTACGTGCGTTTCTACGCCGGGGCCTTGTTGCGCCTGCCTTATGGTCAGGTCGTCGGTACCTTTTGCCTGATGGACCGGCGTCCACGGACGTTTGACAAACTGGATCAGGCCATCCTGGGCGGGTTGCGCGACCTGGTGGTGGAAGAGTTGTTTCGCCGCGAGGAAGCCCTGACATGACCGCGGCGGCCTCGTCAAACAATGTCCTTCTGATCGAACCTGACAGACTTGTACGCAGCACCGTGGCCGCCGTTTGCCGCGACCTGGAAATCGTCCGCATGCATGAGGCAACCAGCCTGGCGATGGGCGAGCAGTGGTTGCGGGCCTGGCCGGCTGACGGCCTGATATTGGCCCTGTCCGATCCGGATGCGGCGCTGGACTTGCTCAGCCGCCTGCGTGCTGGCGAGTTTCCCAGCGGAGCCGGCATACCGGTGGCGGTGATGGCGTCCGTCTGCGACGCGGACATGATCAAGCGGCTGAAGGGGCTGGAGGTGCGCCGCTTTCTGTTGCAACCCTTCAAACTGCGCGAAGTGATCCAGACCATCGAGCAGCTTTGGCCTGTCCGAGAAAAGATCGACGCTTGAAGGCAGGGTGATCTCAAATCACCAGCGGGTCCACGTCCACCGCAAAACGGACCAGTCCACGCGCCTCGGGCAGGCTGCGGGCTTGCAGCAGCACCGGCTGCCAGGCTGACAGAAAACGCTGCAGTGCACCGCGCGAGGCGGCTTCCACCAGCAGTTGGGCGCGCTCCACGTTGGCCACGCGCTGAATGGTGAGCGGCACCGCCGGATACAGCGTGACGTCCTCGAAGTGCGGCAAGCCTGCGGCGGCCTGCGCTGCGGCGTTCAGGTACGCCTGGGCCGCCTGCTGGGTGCGGGCGTCGGCGCGCAGCAGCGCCTGGTGGCCGTACGGGGGCATGCCGGCGCTCAGCCGCTCGGCCAGCTGGGTGACGGCGAACGCGGGGAAATCGTGCTGCTTGAGCGAGGCAAACAGAGGGTGCTGCGGGTACCAGGTCTGTACCCACATCTCGCTGGCCGCACTCTGCGCAGCGTCGCGCCCGGCCCGGCCCGCCGCCTGCATGAGCAAGGCAAACAGGCGCTCGGGCGCTCGGTAGTCGCTGGCGAACAGGCCCGAGTCGGCGTTGATGCTGGCCACCAGCGTGATACGGCGGAAGTCGTGGCCCTTGGCGATCATCTGCGTGCCCACCAGCACATCGACCTCGCCGCTGTGCATGGTGGCCAGCTGCAGCTCCAGGCTGCCCTTGAGGCGGGTGGAGTCGGCGTCCATGCGCGCCACGCGCGCCGGTGCGCCGTCGGGGCGCAACACGCCCGCCAGCAGCCCGGCGAGCTGTTCTTCCACTTGTTCGGTGCCGCGGCCCACGGGTGCGATGTCGAGGTTGCCGCAGTCGGGGCAGGCGCGCGGCACGCGTTCGGTGAAGCCGCAGTGGTGGCAGCGCAGCGTGCGGTCGAGCTTGTGGAACACGCGGTAGGCGCTGCAGTGCGGGCACGCGCTCTTCCAGCCGCAGTCGTGGCATGCCAGCACCGGCGCATAGCCGCGCCGGTTCAGCAGCACCAGACACTGTTCGCCGCGCTCGATGCGCTCGGCCATGGCGGCGATCAGCGGGGGCGCGAGCACAGCACCCTTGGGTTGGTGGTTCATGTCCACCAGGCGCAGGCGCGGCAGCGCGCCGCCACCGATGCGCGCTGGCATGGCCAGGCGCAAATAGCGGCCCTGGTCGGCCGCGTGCCAGCTCTCCAGCGAGGGCGTGGCCGAGCCCAGCACCACCTGGCAGCGCTCATCGGCAGGCAGGGCATCCGACTCCACCTTGCCCCGGTACACCGCCAGATCGCGCGCCGAGTACCGCGCACCTTCCTGGCTCTTGTAGCTGGGGTCGTGTTCCTCATCGACCACGATCAGGCGCAGCCCGGGCAGGCTGGCCAGCACGGCCATGCGCGTGCCCAGCACAATGCGCGCCTGTCCTGTGTGCGCCGCGAGCCAGCTGGACAGCCGCTGCGCCGGCGTCATGCCACTGTGCAGGCACACCACCGCGCCGGCGCCACACAGCGGCTCGAAGCGTTCGCGAAAACGGGCCTCCAGCTGTGGCGTGAGGTTGATCTCCGGCACCATCACGAGCACCTGGGCGCCGGCGTGCGCAGCCAGCGCGCGCTGGGTGGCCTGCAGGTAGACCTCGGTCTTGCCGCTGCCGGTGGCGCCGAACAACAGCACCGGCGCTTTCGCATCGGCCAGCGCGCCCAGCGCCTGGCGTTGTTCGTCGCTGAGGTCGTGGCCTTCGGCCTCGCCGTCCGCCGGCACGTGCTGCTCTTCGCCTGCCTTGGCGCGGCGCTTGAGCCGTCTTGACAGCTGCATCTGGCTCAGGTCGCGCAGCTGTGGTGGCAGCGCGGCCAGGGCCACTTCGCCCAGGCTGCGCTGGTAGTACTGGGCGGCAAACTTCACCAGCTGGCGCCAGCGATCGTTGAGCGGCGGCAGGCCTTCGAGCACGCCAGCCACGGTTTTTGTTTGCGCTTCGGTCAGACCCTCGGGGGGTGTGGTCGGGCAGTCCCACACCACACCGAGCACCTCGCGCGCGCCCAGTGGCACCCTCACCAGCGTACCGGGCGCGAGCGACAGCTCACTTCGGTAGGTCAGGCTGGCACCCACCCCGCTGTGGGCCGGGGTGGCCACCACGATGCTGGGCCAGAAAACCATGGTTAGCTGTTCTTCCTCAGTTGAACTGTCGGAAAGCGGCGTAAGTCGTTGATTTGGCTCGGCATCTGGACATATCCAGAATTTCTGTGGATAACTTTGTTGATAGGTTCATTTTCCGGCGCCACAGCCCTTGAAAATCAAGGCTTTCCTTAAACTGCCTGCAAAAAAAGCAAATCTCAAAAGCTATATGAATCAATAACTTGCAGAGAAATCCTGCGTGGAAGGCCGGCTGCGCAGTGGTGTGAAGTTGATGGCGCACCGCAGCACAAATTTTGTGCATAAGTGAAGCTTGTCAAGTGCGTTTTTCGGCGATTTTTGTGTTACTGACCGCCCTCACCCCGGTGTCATGAGGGTTTCATGATGCCTTTCAGACCCCTGAAAAGGCCTTGGTGCGTTCACCGCACACCGCGCCCAGGCGGCGGACATCGCTTCAAAAACGGGAGCGCCTGGCGCGCTCCCCGCTCGGTTTCAATGCCCTGCGCGCAAGCGCTTTGAATGCGAATGCACGGCGTTCACCAGGGCCGACACATGCTCCGGCGGTGTGTATTGGCTGATGCCGTGGCCGAGGTTGAAGATGTGCGTGGCGCCGGTGCCCGGGCCCTGGTGGGGTGCACCAAAGCTCTCCAGCACGCGTGCGACTTCGGCGTCGATCTGCCCGGGCTGGGCAAACAACACGTTGGGATCAATGTTGCCCTGCAGGGCTTTGCCATCCGGGCCTTCCCCCACCTGCGCGCGCGCCCTGGCCAGGTTCACCGTCCAGTCCAGGCCCAGCGCGTTGCAGTCCAGCGACTTCATGTCGTCCAGCCACAGACCGCCGCCCTTGGTGAAGACGATGCGCGGGATCACCACGCCGTCGTGTTCGCGCTTGAGCTGGGCCAGCACGCGCTTGGTGTAGCTGAGGCTGAAATCCTGGAAGTTGCCGTCGGCCAGCACGCCGCCCCAGCTGTCGAACACCATCACGGCTTGTGCGCCGGCGTCGATCTGCGCATTCAGGTAGGCCGCCACCGCGTCGGCGTTGATGGCAAGGATGCGGTGCATCAGGTCGGGTCGGCTGTACATGAGCGTCTTGACCGCGCGGTAGTCGTCGGAGCCACCACCTTCGACCATGTAGCAGGCCAGCGTCCAGGGGCTGCCCGAGAAACCGATGAGCGGCACACGACCGTTCAATGCCTTGCGGATGGACGTGACCGCGTCGAACACATAACGCAGTTTGTTCATGTCGGGTACGGCGAGTGTGTCCACGTCGGCCTCGGTGCGCACGGTCTTGGCGAACTTTGGACCTTCGCCCAGCGCGAACGACAGCCCCAGGCCCATGGCGTCGGGCACGGTGAGGATGTCGCTGAACAGGATGGCAGCGTCCAGCGCATAACGCTCCAGCGGCTGCAGGGTCACCTCGGTGGCGTAGTCCACGTTGGTCGCCAGTCCCATGAAGCTGCCGGCCTTGGCGCGCGTGGCGCAGTACTCGGGCAGATAACGACCCGCCTGGCGCATGAGCCACACGGGCGTGTGGTCGGTGGACTGGCGCAGGCAGGCGCGAATGAAGGTGTCGTTCTTCAGGGGAGCAAAGGGCATGGGGCGTCCGGCGGGTTGGCTGCAATGCCGGTCATTATCCGGGCTCAGGCAACCAGCGCTGAACGCAGGAGACAGCATCCCGTGTTCAGGCGTTGCTGTATTTGATCGAGCACCCGTAGGCGCGGCTCGTGGCCACGCTCAGCGCCTTGCCGGCCTTGATTTCCGCCATGGCCTGGCGCACGTAGTTGGTGGCATTGGCAATGTCCTCCACGCGCGCCGAGGCGATGCTGTCGATGCCGCCGGCGTACACCAGCACGCCCTGAGCGTTGACGATGTACATGTGGGGCGTGACGCGGGCCGCATACGCCTGTCCGACCTTGCCGTCTTCGTCCATCAGTGTGGCCGTGGGGCTGGCCTTTTGCTCGGTCATCCAGCGACCGAGCTGGGCGGGTGCGAGGTAGTCGGCGCTGTCGTCGCGCGTGGAGTTGATCGCCAGCCACACACCGCCCTGACCCGTGACCTCCTTTTGAAGCGCCTGCATGTTGCCCTGGTAGTGCTTTTTCACGAACGGGCAGCCCGGGTTGTTCCACTCCAGCACCACCGGCTTGCCCTTGAACTGCGACAGCTTCACCGGCTGGCCGGCGGTGTTCGTCAAAGTGAAGTCGGGTGCGGCCTGTCCGACGGAGGCCGCCTGGGCGGTGCCGGGCAGCAACAGACTGGCGAACGGTGAAAGCGCGGCGAGGGCCATGATGGGACGGCGTTGCATGGTGATGACTCCTGAGGTTGAAACAAAGACGGCGACGCCACAGGCTCAGAGCCTGGACAACGCCGCGCGGACCTCCTCCACACTCAACACTTCGGACAGCACCTGGGGTGCCTGTCCATCCTTGTAAATCGCGTACACAGGCACGCCGTTGCGGCCCAGCGTGGCCAGCGCGGCGGTCACGGCTGGGTCGCGGCGCGTCCAGTCGGCGCGCAGCAAGGCCACGTTTTTGCCGGCGATGTCCCCCAGCACCGCGGCATCGGCCAGCGTGGTGCGCTTGTTGTACTGGCAGGTCACGCACCAGGCGGCGGTGAAGTCCACAAACACCGGGCGGCCTGCGGCCACCAGCGCAGCCTGCGTTTCGGGACTCCAGGCCTGCCAGCTCACGCCGGCCTGCGAGGTCGCCATGGCCTGACCGGGTGTGGCGTCTTGCAGGCGCGTCACGTTGGGCCCGAGCGTCCAGCCCAGCCAGACCAGACCGGCCAGCGACAGGACCGACAAGGCTGTGCGGCTTTTGCCGCGCAGGCCGAGCGACCAGACCAGCAGCGCCAGCACCACCAGCAGCATGAGCAGTCCGGCCGCGCCGTCGATGCCGCTTTGTTGTCCCAGTACCCACAGTAGCCAGACCACGGTGGCGAACATCGGGAAGGCCATGCCGCGGCGGAAGGTGTCCATCCACGCGCCGGGGCGGGGCAAGGCGCGCGCCACCGCCGGTATCCAGCTCGCTGCGAGGTACGGCAAGGCCATGCCCAGGCCCAGCACCGCAAACACGGCCAGCGCCTGCGCGGCGGGCAGGCCGATGGCCAGGCCGAGCGAGGCGCCCATGAACGGCGCGGTGCAGGGTGATGCGATGGCCGTGGCCAGCACGCCCGTGAGGAACGCGTCCACCGTCGGGTTCTTGGCCTGCAGGCTGGCCAGGCGGCTGGGCAGCACGGCACCGAACTCGAACAGGCCGGCCAGGTTCAGGCCGATCAGCGTGAAGAGCACGGCCAGACCGGCCACCACCGTGGGGCTCTGCAACTGAAAGCCCCAGCCCAGCTGTTCACCCGCGGCGCGCAAGCCCAGCAGCAAGGCGCCGAGCGCGGTGAACGAGAGCACCACGCCGGCGCTGTAGGCCAGGCCGTTGGCGCGGTGGGCCTGACGGTCGTTGGCGTGTTTGGCGAACGCCATGACCTTGATGGCGAGCACCGGGAACACACAGGGCATGAGGTTGAGGATCAGGCCGCCGAGCAGCGCGCCCAGCAAGGCTGCGCCCAGCGTGAGCGGGCTGGCGCTGTTCACCGGGGCAGCAGCGCGCGCGGCATTGGCGTCCAGCGCGGCCTGCAGTGCGTCGGGCACGGCCACCGGCAGCGGCGCCACGGCGGGCCAGGCGCCTTGCACCGGCACGTCGAGCCGCGCGCCGGCCAGGCCGGGACCCTGGCCGGGCGGGTTGGCCTCGGCCACCACCAGCGTGAGCTGCGTGGGACTTTCACTGCGGTGGGGTGAGAGCGGCACGCGGGCAGTCCAGCGCGCGCCGTCCCAGGCCTGGGTCCAGGGCGAGCCGGGTTCGATCAGTCCGGTCGTCTCGGGATAGAACTCCAGCGTTTTGCCGCGCCAGGCGGCGGGCAGGTTGGTCAGCGACACGTTGACAAAACCGTCTTCTGGCTGCAGCTGGCTGCCGGCGGCGGGCTGGTTTTTGGGTGCGGCTTCAAAGCTGGCTGCGAATGCCGCACCCGAGCTGCCGGTCGAGCCGTTCACCGGGATGTTCAGCGTGAAGTTGCCTTCTTCGGGAATGCACTCCTTGCGGCAGACCAACCACGCGGCGTAGAGCTGCACGTTGATGGCGTCGCCCTTGAAATCAGGGCCCACGGTCAGCGGCACCGGCAGCACCACGGAGCCGTCATAGCCGTAGTTGGCCAGGTTGCCGATCGGGAACTTGCGCGGTGTGGGCCAGGCGATGTCGCCGGCCGTCACACCGGGCGGCAAGGTCCAGCGCAGTTCGGTGGGCAGGCCGGAGTCGCCGGCGTTTTTCCAGTAGGTGTGCCACTCGGGCGCATGGGTGAGTTGCAGGCCGACCCAGACCTTTTGCCCCGGTCCGGCGCCGTCGGGCGCGTGCGCCACGATCTCGGCGCGCGCCTGATCGCTCTGCACCACGGTCGCACTGGCGAGGGGGTTGCCGAGCAGGCTCTGGGCGGCAGCGCCCAGCGGCAGAGCGGCGGCGAGCAGCCAGGCACCGAGCAAGCGGAAGGCGGCAGAAGCGCGGAAGGCGGTGGTGGGCAGCATCGGTATCGGGCGTGGGGATGGGGCGGCGAAGGGTGTGAGCGGCGGCGCTCGCCCAAGTTCCTCGGGCAAACCTGCACAGCGGCGTTTGAATATAAGTCAGTGCTGTTTCTCTGTCTTGCCGCGCCCGAACAGGCCACCATTGCTTCACAGCCCGGTGTCAATTGTGTACAACCCAATTGGGAACAGGCCAGACCCGCATGGAGGTGTGCGCATGGGATCAATCGTGGAACGCGCGTTGCTGCCCTGGGCGCAGCGCATGAAGACGCAGGTGAACCTGCCGGTTCGCCTGAGCTGGGGTGAGCGCGGCGCCTCCTCGCTGGCGCTGGGCGAGTTTGATCAGCCGCAGGTGGAGATCCGGGTGCGGGACGCCGCCGCCCTGCCGCTGCTCATCGACCCGGGGCTGGACACGCTGGGCCAGGCCTATGTGGAAGGGCTGATCGACGTGGAAGGCACGGTGCCCGACATCCTCGCCGTGGCGCACGGGCTGGCCGCGAATGCACAGCCCGAGGGCGGCTTGCTCGGCCGCCTGCGCCGGCGCTTTGGTCACACGCGCGAGAGCGACAGCGAAGCCGTCCAGTACCACTACGACGTGTCCAACGACTTTTACGCCCAATGGCTGGGTGAGGGCATGGTGTATTCGTGCGGCTATTTCGAGCGCGGCGACGAAACGCTGAATGAGGCGCAGACGAAGAAGATCGACCACATCCTGAACAAGATCCGCCTGCAAAGCGGCCAGCGGCTGCTCGACATCGGCTGCGGCTGGGGCTCGCTGGTGCTGCGCGCGGCCGACCAATACGGGGCGCAATGTGTGGGCGTCACGCTGTCGCAGAACCAGTTCGATCTGGCGCGCGAGCGCGTGCGCGCCGCCGGGCTGCAGGACCGCATCGAGATCCGTTTGCAGGATTACCGCGACGTGAGCGACGGGCCGTTCGACCGCATCACCAGCGTGGGCATGTTCGAGCATGTGGGGCTGGACCACCTGGTGCCCTACTTCACCCGGATCCGCACACTGCTCAAGCCCGACGGCTGGGCCATGAACCACGGCATCACAAGCACCGACGCGTATGACGGCGAAGCGCGCCACGGTGGCGGACACTTCATCGACCGGTATGTGTTTCCGCAAGGCGAGGTGCCCCACATCAGCACCGTTTTGCGCACCATGCAGGAGGGCGGGCTGGAAGCGTTCGACGTGGAAAACCTGCGGCGCCACTACATGCGCACCACCCAACTCTGGAGCGAAACCTTCGAAGCGAACACGGCACAGATCAAGCCGCTGGTGGATGAGAAGCGCTGGCGCATCTGGCGCATTTACCTGGCCGGTTGTGCCTGGGCCTTCGAGCACGACGAGGTGGCGATCTACCAGGTGCTGTGCCGCGCGGCCGGGCAGAGTGCCACCGAACTGCCCTGGTCGCGCCAATGGATATATGCCGACCGTAAGATCGGCGCATGACACGCCCCACCCGTTTCTGGTCCGATCTCTCCACCGCCGACTTCGCGTCGCTCGACCTGGCCCGCACCATCGCCGTGTTGCCTGTGGCCGCGATCGAACAGCACGGCCCGCACCTGCCGCTGTCGGTGGACACCGACATCGCCAACGGCGTGGTGGCCGCAAGCCTCCCCCACATCGCACCGGACTTGCCCGCGCTCTTTTTGCCCACCCAGACCGTGGGCTATTCGCCCGAGCACACGCGCTTCGCCGGCACGCTCACGCTCAGAGCCGAAACCGTACTGCGCCTGTGGACAGAGATCGGCGAGTGCGTGGCGGCCAGCGGCGTGAAGAAGCTGGTGCTGTTCAACGCGCACGGCGGGCAGGTGGGCTTGCTGGACGTGGTGGCGCGCGACCTGCGCGCGCGCCTGGGGCTGCTGGTCTACAGCGTGAACTGGTTTCACTTGCCGCTGCTGGACGCCGATGGCCGCGACCTGAACACGGTGTTCAGCGCCGAGGAACACCGCTTCGGCATCCACGGTGGCGAGATCGAAACCTCGTTGATGCTGGCCATCGCACCCGAACGGGTGCGCATGGAACACGCGGCCAACTTCGCGTCGAAGTCACAAGACCGCGCCGGTCGGTTCAGCATCCTGGGCAATGGCAAAAGCGCCAAGCTGGGCTGGCAGATGCAGGACTACAACGCCCACGGCGCGGTGGGCAACGCAGCGGCGGCCACGGCCGAAAATGGCCGCGCCTTGCTTGAGGCCGCGGGGCAATCTTTGGCGCGGGTATTGGGCGAGATCGATCAGCTGCCAGAAGACACGCTGTCCCAAGCGACAGCGTTCAGCCCGAAGGACTGAAACACCGCGTCATGCATATGTGATCCAGGACTTGTAGTCCTGGTGGTCCAGGTGGGGCAGCGTGTTGTAGGTCAGCAGCGTGTGCCGCTTGGGGTTGAACTGGAACTCGGTCACTGCACTGTTGCGAATGCGCAGGTTCAGCTCGATCGTGGCCTCCGGGCTCAGGCCCAGCACCTGACCCACGGCGGTGGAAATCGGCCCGCCGCTGGAGACCATCAACACGTTCTGTCCGTGGTGCTTTGACCGCACATGGTCGAGCGCGCTGGTGACGCCGTGCACGAATTCGGTGTAGCTCGGCATGCCCTGTGGGCTCACGGTGCCCGCCATCCACTGGGTGAGGCCGTCGCGCAGCAGGCGGAAGTGGTGGCGGTAGAGCTCGGGTGCTTCGGCCGCTGAACGTGGCTTCTCCAGCGGGTGCGGGTGAATCGCTCGGATCACAGCCTCACTGTCGTACTCGTTGAGGCCGGGCCAGGCCAGCGGCTCATGGCTGAGCCGGGCACCCTCCTTGATGCCGGCCCAGGTCTGGGCGTGGCGCTTGAGCGTGCCGGTGATGACGGCGTCGAACACCACGCCGCGTTCGGCCCAGTGCTCACCGAGCCGGCGGCTCTGGCGTTGGCCGAGCTCGCTGAGTTGGTCGTAGTCGTCCGCACCAAACGAGGCCTGGCCGTGGCGCACAAGGTAGAGCGTTCCCATGG
>JBBQSX010000082.1:0-15263 GCA_038213545.1 Burkholderiales bacterium | reverse complement strand
ATGGCAGTGCTTCGGGCATCAGGCTTTTCGGAATGTTCAGAAGGGCGAGCAACTCGTCGTCCCACTGACGGGTGTGCACGTTGAAGAGCATGGTGCGTGAGGCGTTGCTCACGTCGGTCACGTGCCGCGCGCCGCCGGTGAGCTGCCAGATCAGCCAGCTGTCCACCGTGCCGAAGGCGAGTTCACCGCGCTCGGCCTGCGCGCGCGCGCCGCTCACGTGGTCCAGGATCCATTTGAGCTTGGTGCCGGAGAAGTAGGCGTCGATGCGCAGGCCTGTCTTGTGCAGCACGGTGTCGCTTGCGCCCCGCTCGCGCAGCTCGGCGCAGGTGGCTTCAGCGCGGCGGTCCTGCCAGACGATGGCGTTGTAGACCGGCTCGCCCGTCTTGCGGTTCCACACCACGGTGGTCTCGCGCTGGTTGGTGATGCCCACGGCCGCGATCTGGGTGGCGCTGAGGCCGGCCTGTTTCAGGGCCTCGCGCGCTGTCTCCAGCTGGGTGGTCCAAAGGTCGCGCGGGTCGTGTTCGACCCAGCCCGGCTGTGGGTAGATCTGCCGGAACTCGCGCTGGGCCATGGTGACGACGCGGCCAGCGTGGTCGAACACGATGCTGCGCGAACTGGAGGTGCCCTGGTCCAGGGCAAGCAGGTAGGTCATCTCGGCTTTCGGAAAAAAGTCAGGTGTTGTCGGTGTCACTGACCGCGAGCACACATTCCACATTGCCTGCGGCGAGCAGGTCGGAGAAAGGGGGAGGCGGTGGCAGGTCGGTGAACACCACGTCCAGTTCGTCCAGCCGCGCGAGCTCGACCATGGCGGGCCGGTTGAACTTGCTGTGGTCGGCCGCGAGCCAGACCTCGCGTGATTGCTCGACGATCGCGCGCGCCACCTTCACCTCGCGGTAGTCAAAGTCGCGCAGCGAGCCGTCGGCCTCGATGCCGCTGATGCCGATCAGGCCGATGTCGACCTTGAACTGGCGCATGAAGTCCACCGTGGCTTCGCCCACGATGCCCTGGTCGGCGCCGCGCACCACGCCGCCGGCCACGATCACCTCGCAGTCCGGGTGGGTGCTCATGAGCGAGGCGATGTGCAGGTTGTTGGTGATCACGCGCAAGCCGCGGTGGTGTTGCAGCTCACGCGCCACCGCTTCGATCGTGGTGCCGATGTTCATGATCAGCGAGCAGCCGTTGGGCACACGCCGGGCCACCGCGCGGGCAATGCGGGTCTTGGCGTCGGACTGCATGGCCTGGCGCTGGCGGTAGGCGATGTTCTCGGTGGTGGACCCCGGCATGCGCACGCCCCCGTGAAAGCGCGAGAGCAGGCCGGCTTCGGCCAGGCGCTGCACGTCGCGGCGCACCGTTTGCAGGGTGACGCCAAACCGTTCGGCCAGGGCTTCGATGGTCTGTGGGCCGTGGGCGCGCACTTCGTCGAGCAGCTGGGTGTGTCGGGGGTTGAGGTTCATGTGGAGAGACGGTCGCAGCGCAGGCCACCCGAACATAACGGAATTCCTTTTGTCGCCGATCAGGGTAAATACCGAATAAAAACGAACACAAACGAACATTAGAATCCGGAAAACGAAACGTCATCCGCTCATGGGTGTGCGGTTTTTCACATTGGGATTCGAATGCAGTTGTCTCTGGAGCACGTGGGCAAGACCGTCGGGCCTGCTGTCCACCTCTACCCCCAAAGCCTGAGCCTGGTCCCCGGCGCGGTCACGGTGTTGCTGGGCGCCACACAGGCCGGCAAAACCAGCCTGATGCGTGTGATGGCGGGTCTGGACGTGGCCACCAGCGGCCGTGTGCTGGTGGATGGCGCGGACGTGACGCGCATGTCGGTGCGCCAGCGCAACGTGGCCATGGTCTACCAGCAGTTCGTCAACTACCCCTCGATGACGGTTGCACAGAACATCGCCTCACCGATGCGCCTGCGCGGCGACCGCGACGTGGACCAGAAGGTGCGCGACATCGCCGCGCGTTTGCACATCGACATGTTCCTGGACCGCCTGCCTGCCGAGCTGTCGGGTGGGCAGCAGCAGCGCGTGGCGCTGGCGCGCGCGCTGGCCAAGCAGGCACCGCTGATGCTGTTCGACGAGCCCCTGGTGAATCTGGACTACAAGTTGCGCGAGGAGCTGCGCGAGGAGCTCACCCAACTGTTTGCCACGGGCGACTCCACCGTGGTCTACGCCACCACCGAGCCGGGCGAGGCGCTGCTGCTGGGCGGCTACACCGCCGTGATGGACGCCGGCGAACTGCTGCAGTACGGACCGACCGCCGAGGTGTTCCACGCGCCCAGGAGCATCCGCGTGGCGCGCGCCTTCAGCGACCCACCCATGAACCTGCTTGCCGCGGAGGCGGTGGCCGGTGGCGTGCAGGTGCAGGGCGTTGAAGTCTGGCCGCTGCAACTGCCCGCCGATGCACCGAAACGCCTCACGCTGGGCCTGCGCGCCGGCGGCCTGCGCGTGGTCGCGCGCCCCGGCGACGTGGCCCTGCCCGGACGCGTGGAGTTGGCCGAGATCGCCGGCTCCGACACTTTCGTGCACGTGCACACCGGCGTGGGCGAACTGGTGGCGCAGCTCACCGGCGTGCACGTGTGCCCGCTGGGCGACCCGATCACCTTGTACCTGCAGCCCGAGAGCCTGTTTGTCTTTGATGCCGGGGGCCCGCTGGTCCGCGCACCGGCGCGGCCAAGGAGGGCGCACTGATGGCACGCATCGCACTCGACCTGGCGCACGCCTACAAGCCGAATCCCACAAAAGATGAGGACTACGCGCTGCTGCCGCTGAAGATGACGTTCGAGGACGGTGGCGCCTATGCGCTGCTCGGCCCCTCGGGCTGCGGCAAGACCACCATGCTCAACATCATCTCGGGCCTGCTCGTGCCGTCACAAGGCACGGTCACGTTCGATGGGCGCGACGTGACGCGCCAGAGCCCCCAGCAGCGCAACATCGCGCAGGTGTTCCAGTTCCCGGTGATCTACGACACCATGACGGTGGCGCAGAACCTCGCGTTTCCGCTCAAGAACCGCAGGGTGCCCGAGGCGGAGATCAAGGCTCAGGTGGGGCGCATCGCCGAGATGCTGGAGATGAGCCACCAGCTCGACATGCGCGCGGCGGGCTTGAGTGCCGACCAGAAGCAGAAGATCTCGCTGGGCCGAGGCCTGGTGCGCTCCGACGTCTCGGCCGTGCTGTTCGACGAGCCTCTCACCGTGATCGACCCGCACCTGAAGTGGCAGCTGCGGCGCAAGCTCAAGCAGATCCACCACGAGCTCAAGCTCACGCTGATCTACGTGACCCACGACCAGGTGGAGGCCCTGACCTTTGCCGACGAGGTGGTGGTGATGACGCGCGGGCGCGCGGTGCAGGTGGGTGCGGCGGAGGCGCTGTTTGAGCGGCCCGCGCACACCTTTGTGGGCCACTTCATCGGCTCGCCGGGCATGAACTTCTTGCCTGCGACCAGCGTGCGCGGCGGCCTGGTGGTGCTGGAGCACCCGTTCGCGTTTACCCATGGTCAGACGCTGCCCGAGGGTGCGCTGAAGCTCGGTATCCGCCCCGAGTACCTCACGCTCGGCCAAGCGGGTGAGCCCAACACGCTGCCTGCCCAGGTGACACGTGTGCAGGACATCGGCACCTACGTCATGGTGACCTGCGAGGCCGGCAAGCACATGCTCAAGTGCCGCCTCACGCCCGAAACTGCCGCACCGGTGGCGGGCGACACCGTGCACCTGCGTTTGCTGGGCCAGCACACCTGCTTCTACAAGGACGAGGCACTCATCGAATGAGCTCAACCACCAAACCCGTGAACCAGAAAGCCTGGTTCCTCGTGCTGCCGGTCATCATCTGCGTGGCCTTCTCGGCCATCCTGCCGTTGATGACGGTGGTGAACTACTCGGTGCAGGACGTGCTGTCGCCCGACCGCCGCGTGTTCGTGGGCACCGAGTGGTTTGCCGCCGTGATGCGCGACGAAGAACTGCACCTGGCCTTGTGGCGGCAGATCCAGTTTTCGCTGGCGGTGCTGCTGGTGGAGATTCCGCTGGGCATTGCGCTGGCGCTGTCCATGCCGGCGCAGGGTTGGAAGTCTTCCGCGGTGCTGGTGCTGGTGGCTTTGTCGCTGCTGATTCCGTGGAACGTGGTCGGCACCATCTGGCAAATTTTCGGCCGCGCCGACATTGGCCCGCTGGGTTACTACCTGCAGCAGGCCGGTATTGAATACAGCTACACCGGCAACTCGTCACACGCCTGGTGGACGGTGCTGGCCATGGATGTGTGGCACTGGACGCCGCTGGTGGCGCTGCTGGCTTTCGCCGGTCTGCGCAGCATTCCCGATGCGTACTACCAGGCGGCCAGCATCGACGGTGCGAGCAAGTGGGCGGTGTTCCGCTACATCCAGCTGCCCAAGATGCGTGGCGTGCTCATGATCGCGGTGCTGCTGCGCTTCATGGACAGCTTCATGATCTACACCGAGCCCTTCGTGCTCACCGGCGGTGGTCCCGGCAACGCCACCACGTTCCTCTCGCAGTACCTCACCACCAAGGCGGTCGGCCAGTTCGACCTCGGCCCGGCGGCAGCGTTCTCCCTCATCTATTTCCTCATCATCCTGCTGTTCTGCTTCGTGCTCTACAACTGGATGCAGAGCCTGGGCACGACTGAAAAGGAGCAGGGCAATGGATAACCGGCGTTTCAAGAAGAGGACGCTGTTCCTGATCGCTTACCTCGTGTTCGCGCTGCTGCCCATCTACTGGATGGTCAACATGAGCTTCAAGACCAACCAGGAAATCCTGTCCTCGTTCACGCTGTGGCCGGCCGAGTTCACCTGGGCCAACTACCAGACCATCTTCACCGACCCCTCGTGGTATTCGGGCTACATCAACAGCCTGATCTACGTCGGTATCAACACGGTGATCTCGCTCACCGTGGCGCTGCCCGCAGCCTACGCCTTCTCGCGTTACCGCTTCCTGGGTGACAAGCACGTGTTCTTCTGGCTGCTGACCAACCGCATGACGCCGCCCGCCGTGTTCCTGCTGCCGTTTTTCCAGCTTTACACCACGCTCGGTTTGATGGACACGCACATCGCGGTGGCCATGGCGCACCTGCTGTTCAACGTGCCGCTGGCGGTGTGGATTCTGGAAGGCTTCATGAGCGGCATTCCGCGCGAGATCGACGAGACCGCCTACATCGACGGCTACAGCTTCCCGCGCTTCTTCTTCACCATCTTCCTGCCGCTGATCAAGGCTGGTGTGGGCGTGGCGGCCTTCTTTTGCTTCATGTTCAGCTGGGTCGAGCTGCTGCTGGCACGCACGCTCACCAGCGTGAACGCAAAACCCATCGTGGCCACCATGACGCGCACCGTGAGCGCCAGTGGCATGGACTGGGCCACGCTGGCTGCGGCCGGCGTGCTCACCATCGTGCCGGGCGCGATCGTGATCTGGTTCGTGCGGCACTACATCGCCAAAGGTTTTGCGATGGGGAGGGTTTGACATGTTTTCGTGGATGGTTTGGACAACACCCGTGGCCGTTTTCTTCACCTGCATCGTGCTCATGCTCATCGGCATGACCGTGTGGGAGATCAAGTCCCCCACGATCGAGCGCAAGGGCTTCCTGCCCATGGTCACCACGCGCGGTGACCGCCTCTTCATCGGCCTGCTCGGCGCGGCCTACATCAACCTGGCCTTCATTGGCATGGCGGGCTGGCTGATGCAGTGGCTGTCGCTGGAGCAGGAGCCCAGCATCTGGATTTCATTCGTCGCGTCGATGGCTTGGCTGCTGCTGGCGCTGCGCAAGGGCTGATCGTTTGGCGTTTTCCGGTATTCGGCCCGTTGCTTCCCCGGGGCCGAGACCTGTCACACACCGGGGAAGCACACCGATCGAGGAGACAAACATGAAATTGCGACACACACCACTGGCCCTGGCAGCCTTGCTCGCCATGGGCTCCCTGCCAGCCTGGGCCGACCAGGCCGCCGCCAAGAAGTGGATCGACAGCGAGTTCCAGCCCTCCACCCTCACCAAGGACCAGCAAGCCGCCGAAATGAAATGGTTCATCGACGCCGCGGCCAAGCTCAAGGCCAAGGGCGTGAAGGAGATTTCGGTGGTCTCCGAGACCATCACCACGCACGAGTACGAGAGCAAGACGCTGGCCAAGGCCTTTGCCGAGATCACAGGCATCACCGTCAAACACGACCTGATCCAGGAAGGCGATGTGGTCGAGAAACTGCAGACCTCGATGCAGTCGGGCAAGTCGATCTATGACGGCTGGATTTCTGATTCGGACCTGATCGGCACGCACTACCGCTACGGCAAGATCATGAACCTGACCGACTACATGGCCGGCAAGGGCAAGGAGTGGACGAACCCCGGCCTGGACCTCAAGGATTTCATCGGCACCAGTTTCACCACGGGCCCCGACAAGAAGCTCTACCAGCTGCCGGACCAGCAGTTCGCCAATCTGTACTGGTTCCGCGCCGATCTGTTTGCACGGCAAGACCTCAAAGACAAGTTCAAGGCCAAGTACGGCTACGACCTGGGCGTGCCGCTGAACTGGAGCGCTTATGAGGACATCGCCGCCTTCTTCAGCGAAGACGTGAAAACCATCGACGGCAAGCCGATTTACGGCCACATGGACTACGGCAAGAAGGACCCGTCGCTGGGCTGGCGCTTCACCGATGCATGGTTGAGCATGGCCGGCACCGCCGACATCGGCATCCCGAACGGCAAGCCGGTGGACGAGTGGGGCATTCGCGCCTCGGCCGATGGCTGCACGCCGCTCGGTGCCAGCGTCTCGCGCGGTGGAGCAACCAACTCGCCGGCTGCGGTGTATGCGCTCACGAAGTACGTGGACTGGATGAAGAAGTACGCGCCCAAGGAGGCCACCGGCATGACCTTCGGCGAAGCCGGCCCGGTGCCAGCCCAGGGCCAGATTGCGCAGCAGATCTTCTGGTACACCGCCTTCACCGCCGACATGACCAAGCCAGGCCTGCCGGTGGTGAATGCCGACGGCACGCCGAAGTGGCGCATGGCCCCCGGCCCGAACGGCCCGTACTGGAAGCAGGGCATGCAGAACGGTTACCAGGACGTGGGTTCGTGGACCTTTTTCGAGAAGCACGACGAGAACAAGACCGCTGCCGCCTGGCTCTATGCGCAGTTCGTGACCGCCAAGACCACCTCGCTGAAGAAGACCATCGTCGGCCTCACGCCCATTCGCGAGAGCGACATCCAGAGCAAGGCCATGACCGACATGGCGCCCAAGCTGGGTGGTCTGGTCGAGTTCTACCGCAGCCCGGCCCGCGTGGCGTGGACGCCCACCGGCACCAACGTGCCCGACTACCCCAAGTTGGCCCAGCTCTGGTGGCAAAACGTGGCGCAGGCCGTGACCGGCGAGAAAACGCCGCAGGTGGCGATGGACAACCTGGCCGAGCAGATGGACCAGGTCATGGGCCGCCTGGAGCGCGCCGGCATGGAACGTTGCGCGCCCAAGCTCAACCCCAAGGGCGACCCCGCCAAGTACCTGAGCGACAAGGCCGCACCCTGGAAGAAGCTGGCCAACGAGAAGCCCAAGGGAGAGACCATCGCTTACGACCAACTGCTCAACGCATGGAAAAATGGCAAGGTACGCTGATGTGATGCATCGGTTTTTGTAGCAACCCGCCCTCTGCCCCGATCGGGTGCAGAGGGCCACTCCCCATTTCATGAAACGCGCAGAACTGCTTGAATTGCTGCCCCGCCACGGTGTGTACGACCTCGCGGTCGTCGGTGGTGGTGCCACCGGCCTGGGGGTCGCGCTCGATGCGGCGCTGCGAGGTTTTTCGGTGGCGCTGCTGGAATCGCACGACTTCGCCGGCGGCACCTCGTCCCGTTCCACCAAGCTGCTGCACGGCGGCGTGCGCTACCTCGCGCAGGGCAACCTGGCGCTCGTGCGCGAGGCGCTGGCCGAACGCGCCACGGTGCTGCGCATCGCGCCCCACCTGGCGCAACCCTTGCCATTCATCATGCCGTCCTACCGCTGGTGGCAGACCCCGTTTTACGGCATCGGCCTCAAGCTGTACGACCTGCTGGCGGGCAGCGCCGGGCTTGGCCGCACCGAATTCCTCAGCCGAGCGCAAACCTTGCAGGCCTTGCCGGGTGTCAATCCCGATGGGCTGCGCGGTGGCGTGAAGTACTGGGACGGTCAGTTCGACGATGCACGTCTGGCACTGGCGCTGGCCCGAAGCGCCGAGGCCGCCGGCGCCCATGTTTTGAACTACGCTGAAGTCACGGCGGTGCGCCAGATCAGCGGTGGCGACGGCCCGCTTTCGGCGATCGATGTGAGCGACCGGCGCGGCGGCGCCACGTTTCAATTGCAGGCCCGCTGCGTCGTCAACGCCACCGGTGTCTGGGTGGACGCCCTGCGCGACCATACCCAGCCAGCCGCGAACCCGGGTACGCCCTCGCGCATGGTGAGTCCCAGCCAAGGTGTGCATGTGGTGGTTGACCGCGATTTCATGCCCGGCGGCCACGCTTTGCTGGTGCCCAAGACGCACGACGGCCGCGTGCTGTTCGCCGTGCCCTGGCTGGGCAAGCTGGTGCTGGGCACCACCGATACCCCGCGCCGCGATCTGCCGCGCGAACCCGACGCCTTCGCCGAAGAGCTCGACTTCATCCTCAGCGAGGCCAGCCAGGCGCTCAGCCGACCGGTGCGCCGCGAGGACATCAAAAGCCTGTGGGTGGGCCTGCGCCCACTGGTGGCCCCGCCCGCTGCGGTTGAAGGCGGTACCAAGGTGCTGTCGCGGGAGCACACCATCGTGGTCGACCCCAACGGCCTTGTCACCGTGACCGGAGGCAAATGGACCACCTACCGCGCCATGGCCGAGGACGTGCTTGAACGCTGCTTCGCCAGCCAGCTGCTGCCGCGGCGAGCGGGCGGCCAGAGCGAGGTGCATGTGCTCGAAGGCGCCGCTGTGGCCGGCCCGGCCACACCTCTGCACGCGGCGCCCGGTCTGCACCTTTACGGCTCCGAAGGGGCCCGTGTGAACGATTGCCCCGGGGAAAACCACGTGCTGGGGGCTGGTCTGACCGAGGCCATGGTGCGCTATGCCGCCCGCTTCGAGCACGCGCACACGGTGGAGGACATGCTGGCAAGGCGCTCGCGCATTCTGTTCCTCGACGCGGCCGAGGCCAGGCGACTGGCCCCCGCCGTGGCTGACATCCTCCAGGAAGAGTTGGGCGCGGACCCGGGGTTGCCATCCTTTCTGACTTTGTGCAGCCGGTATCTGCCCTCCGCCGACGCGATGTAGCGGAATTTTGCGGGTCAGCACGTTGACAGTCGGCTGAAACCATGTGATACTGCGCGGCTTCGCTGTGAAAAGGCGAGGCAATCTGCCCATCCGGACGGAATTGAAGAGACCCTGCGGTCACTTCAGTTCCCGACGACGGGCCCAAGACTGATCGCTCCCGGCCGTTGTGGCTGGGGGGATTCAAGTTGGGACTTAAATCAAATGATCCAAACGCAATCTCGACTCGATGTCGCTGACAACACGGGTGCCAAGTCCGTGATGTGCATCAAGGTGCTCGGCGGCTCCAAGCGGCGCTACGCCAGCGTGGGCGACGTCATCAAGGTCACCATCAAGGAAGCAGCGCCACGTGGCCGCGTCAAAAAAGGCGAGGTGTACAACGCTGTGGTGGTTCGCACCGCCAAGGGCATCCGTCGTCAAGACGGCGCTCTCATCAAATTCGACGGCAACGCAGCAGTGTTGCTCAACGCCAAGCTGGAGCCTATCGGCACCCGCATCTTCGGACCGGTGACGCGCGAGCTGCGCACTGAAAAGTTCATGAAGATCGTGTCGCTGGCACCTGAGGTTCTTTGAGGAATCATCATGAACAAGATTCGCAGTGGTGACGAAGTCATCGTGATCGCAGGACGCGACAAGGGCAAGCGCGGCAAGGTGGTGCTCCGGGCCGACGACAGCAAGCTGGTCGTCGAAGGCGTGAACATCGTCAAGAAGCACGCCAAGCCGAACCCCATGAAGGGTGTGACCGGCGGCATCATCGAAAAAACCATGCCCATCCACCAGTCCAACATCGCCATCTTCAATGGCGCCACGGGCAAGGCAGATCGCGTGGGCATCAAGCTCCTGGCTGACGGCAAGAAAGTGCGCGTCTTCAAGTCCAGCGGCGAAGAAATCAAGGCGGCATGACCATGGCACGTTTGCAAGACATTTTCCGTGACACCATCGCCCCCAGCCTGGTGGAGAAGTTTGGTTACAAGTCGATCATGGAGGTGCCCCGCATCACCAAGATCACGCTGAACATGGGTGTGAGCGAAGCTGTGGCCGACAAGAAGGTCATGGACAACGCGGTCGGCGACCTGACCAAGATCGCCGGCCAGAAGCCCGTTGTGACCAAGGCTCGCAAGGCCATCGCCGGTTTCAAGATCCGCGAACAACAGGCGATCGGTTGCATGGTGACCCTGCGCGGCGCCAAGATGTACGAATTCCTGGATCGCTTCGTCACCGTGGCTCTGCCCCGAGTGCGCGACTTCCGTGGTATCTCCGGTCGTTCGTTTGACGGCCGCGGCAACTACAACGTCGGCGTTAAAGAGCAGATCATCTTCCCTGAGATCGAGTACGACAAGGTTGATGCCTTGCGCGGCCTCAACATCAGCATCACGACGACCGCCAAGAACGACGAAGAGTGCAAGGCTCTTCTGGCTGGTTTCCGTTTCCCGTTCAAGAACTGAGGTGGCGCGTGGCTAAACAAGCACTACTGCAACGTGAACTCAAGCGCGAGAAACTCGCCGCCAAGTTCGCCAAGAAATACAACGAATTCAAAGCCGTCGCCAACGACGTCAAGAAGTCCGACGAAGAGCGTGACGCGGCCCGCCTGGGTCTGCAAAAGCTGCCCCGCAACTCGAACCCGACTCGTCAGCGCAACCGCTGCGAGATCACCGGTCGTCCGCGTGGCACCTTCGCTCATTTCGGCCTGGCTCGCGCCAAGGTCCGTGAAATGGCGTTTGCCGGCGAAATCCCCGGCATCACCAAAGCCAGCTGGTAAGCCCTAGGAGAACCACAAATGAGCATGAGTGATCCTATCGCCGACATGTTGACCCGCATCCGCAACGCGCAGATGGTCGAGAAGTCCACCGTGTCGATGCCGGCCTCCAAGGTCAAAGCCGCGATTGCCCAAGTCCTGAAGGATGAGGGTTATATCGACGGATTCCAGGTCAAGAACAACGACGGCAAGAGCGAACTCGAAATCGCCTTGAAGTACTACGCTGGCCGTCCCGTGATCGAGCGCATCGAGCGTGTGAGCCGTCCCGGCCTGCGCGTTTATCGCGGTCGCAACGCCATCCCCCAGGTCCAGAACGGTCTGGGCGTGGCCATCGTCACCACGCCTCAGGGCGTGATGACCGATCGCAAGGCTCGCGCCACCGGTGTCGGCGGCGAAGTCCTGTGTTACGTCGCCTGATGCGGGCATTGAGGAGCAATTAATGTCACGTATTGGAAAACTGCCGGTCTCCATCCCCGCCGGGGTCGAGATCGCCGTCAAAGACGATCTGATCAACGTCAAGGGCACTCTGGGTGCTCTGGCGCTGGCGCAAAACGCGCTGGTGAAGGTCGAAAGCAACAACGGCGCGCTGACCTTCGTTCCTGTGAATGAGTCCCGCGAAGCCAACGCCATGTCCGGCACCATGCGTCAGCTGGTGAACAACATGGTCAACGGCGTCAGCAAGGGCTTCGAAAAGAAGCTCACGCTACTGGGCGTGGGCTACAAGGCTCAAGCGCAAGGCACCAAGCTCAACCTGACGGTGGGCTACTCCCACCCGGTGGTGATGGACATGCCTGCCGGTATCAAGGTGGAAACGCCGACGCCGACCGAAATCCTGATCAAGGGTTCGGACCGTCAGCGCGTTGGTCAGGTCGCTTCCGAAGTGCGGGCCGTGCGCCCCCCCGAGCCCTACAAGGGCAAGGGCATCCGCTACGCGGATGAAAAGGTCGTGATCAAGGAAACCAAGAAGAAATAAGGATCAGGATCATGTTGACCAAAAAAGAGCAACGTCTGCGCCGCGCCCGCCAAACGCGCATCCGCATTGCGCAGCAGGGCGCTGTCCGCCTGACCGTGAACCGCACCAACCAGCACATTTACGCCAGCGTCATCTCCGACGACGGCGCCAAGGTGCTGGCATCTGCTTCGACGGCCGAAGCCGAAGTGCGTGCCCAGATCGGTGGCGCCGGCAAGGGCGGCAACGCTTCGGCCGCAGCTTTGATCGGCAAGCGCATCGCCGAGAAGGCCAAGGCCGCCGGCATTGAGAAGGTGGCTTTCGACCGCTCCGGTTTTGCCTACCACGGTCGGGTGAAAGCCCTGGCAGACGCCGCCCGCGAAGCCGGCCTGCAGTTCTGATCAAACGGAAACCACAAAATGGCTAAATTTACGGCAAACATCAAGAACGAAGCAAACGAAGACGGTTTGCGCGAGAAGATGATCGCGATCAACCGCGTGACCAAAGTGGTCAAGGGCGGTCGCATCCTCGGTTTCGCAGCACTGACCGTTGTCGGCGACGGCGATGGTCGCGTTGGCATGGGCAAGGGCAAGGCGCGTGAAGTGCCCGTGGCCGTGCAGAAAGCCATGGAAGCTGCTCGTCGCAACATGATCAAGGTGTCGCTCAAGAACGGCTCCCTGCACCACAGCGTGCATGGCGAACACGGCGCTTCCAACGTCATGATGCTGCCGGCCTCCAAGGGTACCGGCATCATCGCTGGCGGTCCGATGCGCGCCGTGTTTGAAGTGCTCGGCATCACCGACGTCGTGGCCAAGAGCCACGGTTCGAGCAATCCGTACAACCTGGTGCGTGCCACGCTGGACGCCCTGAAGAATTCAACCACCCCGTCCGATGTGGCTGCCAAGCGTGGCAAGTCCGTCGAAGACATCCTGGGATGATTGGAGCGATCATGACCACTCAAAACACAGTCAAGGTTCAGCTGGTGCGCAGCCCCATCGGAACCAAGCAATCCCACCGTGACACCGTGCGCGGCTTGGGTCTGCGCAAACTCAACAGCACCAGCGAGCTGCAGGACACGCCTGCCGTTCGCGGCATGATCAACAAGATCAGCTACCTGGTCAAAGTACTCTGATCGGAGCCACGGACATGCAACTCAACACCATCAAGCCCTCTGAAGGCTCCAAGCACGCCAAGCGCCGTGTGGGTCGCGGCATCGGATCCGGCCTGGGCAAGACCGCAGGTCGTGGCCACAAAGGCCAAAAATCTCGTTCGGGCGGCTACCACAAAGTGGGCTTCGAAGGCGGTCAAATGCCTTTGCAGCGCCGCTTGCCCAAGCGTGGCTTCAAGTCGACCCAGCTGCAGTTCAATGCAGAGGTGACGTTGACCGACATCAGCGCGCTCAACGTGGCCGATGTGGACATGCTCGTGCTCAAGCAGGCAGGCCTCGTGCCGCACTTGGCCAAACGCGTCAAAGTGATCAAGACGGGTGAACTCACGCGTGCCGTGTCCTTCAAGGACGTGTCGGTAACCGCGGGCGCCAAGGCTGTGATCGAAGCCGCTGGCGGCTCGATCGCCTGACCGGAACCCGACGGAACCAACCTGTGGCAACTGGACCCACGTCTCTGGCAAAAACCGGCAAGTACGGCGATCTGCGTCGTCGGCTGGTTTTCCTGCTGCTCGCCCTGGTGGTGTACCGAATCGGTGCACACATCCCAGTGCCAGGCATCGACCCCGCGCAACTTGAACAACTGTTCAAGGGACAAGCAGGTGGGATATTGAGCCTGTTCAACATGTTCTCGGGTGGATCGCTGTCGCGTTTCGCGGTGTTTGCGCTGGGGATCATGCCGTACATTTCGGCGTCGATCATCATGCAGCTGATGACCTACGTGGTGCCCACGTTCGAGCAGTTGAAGAAAGAGGGCGAAGCCGGCCGTCGAAAGATCACGCAGTACACCCGTTATGGCACGTTGGCCCTGGCCATCTTTCAGGCCATGGGCATTGCGCTCGCGCTTGAGGGTCAAGCTGGACTGGTGATCGATCCCGGCATGGGATTCCGCCTGACTGCAGTGGTGAGCTTGGTGGCTGGAACCATGTTCTTGATGTGGCTGGGTGAGCAGATCACCGAGCGCGGCTTGGGTAACGGCATTTCGATCCTTATCTTTGCCGGCATCGCTGCGGGGTTGCCGAGTGCGGTAGGCGGTTTGCTGGAGCTGGTTCGCACTGGGGCCATGAACATACTGGTGGCGATTTTCATCATCCTGCTGGTGGTGCTGGTGACCTATTTCGTCGTGTTCGTCGAGCGCGGTCAGCGCAAGATCCTGGTGAACTACGCGCGTCGCCAAGTAGGCAACAAGGTGTACGGCGGACAATCCTCTCACTTGCCCCTCAAGCTGAACATGGCAGGTGTGATTCCTCCGATATTCGCTTCGTCGATTATTTTGTTGCCGACTACCGTCGTGAGCTGGGTGAGCACTGGTGATTCCACGCGCTGGTTGCGCGACATTGCCTCGGCGTTGTCACCGGGGCAGCCGATTTACGTCGCCCTGTATGCGACCGCGATCATCTTCTTCTGTTTCTTCTACACGGCACTCGTGTTCAACAGCCGAGAGACCGCCGACAACCTGAAGAAGAGCGGTGCCTTTATTCCTGGGATTCGCCCTGGCGATCAGACCGCGCGCTACATCGACAAGATTCTGTTGAGGTTGACTCTGGCCGGCGCTGTGTATATCACCGCTGTTTGCCTGCTTCCAGAGTTCCTCATCCTGAAGTACAACGTTCCGTTTTATTTCGGCGGTACGTCACTGTTGATCATTGTTGTGGTGACCATGGATTTCATGGCACAGGTACAAAATTACATGATGTCGCAGCAGTATGACTCGCTGCTCAAAAAGGCCAACTTCAAGACCTCACCCGGTAGTTGATGGTTCTGTATGTCCAAGGACGACGTGATCGAGATGCAGGGAGAGGTGGTTGAAAACCTCCCCAATGCCACTTTCAGGGTCAAGCTCGAAAACGGTCATGTGGTGTTAGGACATATCAGCGGCAAGATGAGGATGCATTACATCCGGATCCTGCCAGGCGACAAAGTCAAAGTAGAGCTCACGCCCTACGATCTCACCCGGGCGCGGATTGTTTTCCGTTCGAAGTGAGCGGTTGGTTGTTGAATATTTTTGGAATATCTAGGAGAAGACTATGAGAGTTTCGGCTTCGGTCAAAAAAATGTGCCGCAACTGCAAGATCATCAAGCGGCACGGTGTTGTGCGAGTCATTTGCACCGATCCGCGTCATAAACAGCGTCAAGGCTGATT
>JBBQSX010000081.1:0-15334 GCA_038213545.1 Burkholderiales bacterium | reverse complement strand
GAAACGTTTGTACGCTTCGTCCAATCGGCGCAGAACCTGCTGCTGTGGGTGGATCGGGCCTTCGGCCAGCCAACCGGTTGCAGGCGCGTTTCGCCACGCCGTGAGCCACTTGGCCATGTCCACGTAACTGGCGTATTTCTCACCGCGCGCATGCCGCGCTCGCTGCTCGGCCAGCGCCTTGTTCCAAACCCATCGGGCTCCGCCGGAGATACGGCGAAGCTGCTGCTCTAGAGCAGGTCTCGAACGGATTTGAAACTTGAAAGCGCGAATCGTCATGTGCGATTTACTTTACGAGCAGAGTTCGTTTCAGACAAGGAGAAGCGCTTCGCGCTGGCGTCAGGCGTTGCCTGCCGGCGCTGTCCTTCCCGGTCCTGAAGGACCAGGTTTGCCGCGCATTGGGATCAAACGACCATGCAGATTGATGAAGGCCAGGCGCACCACGGCGCCGGGAAGTGCAGTTTGAACCGCCTGTGCATAGCGACTCATCTGCGCGAGCAGTTCGGGCTGCTGTTCGGGGTGTTCCGCAGTTTTGAAATCGAGCACCCACCATTCACCGGTGTCGGTACGCCGCACCAGGCGGTCCAGCCGCAAGAGTTCTCCATCGTGGAACAGCTGCACCTCGTTGCCGGTGGAGTCGACCACGGCGCCATCCCAGGCCCAGGCGGCCTCGCCCTGCACGACGCGCCGCGCCATGGTCTGCGCCTGCGTGACCTGCGCGGGGCTGAGCGCGAATTCGCGGGCCACGGCTTGGGTGTGTGCGGTGGTCCAGTCGAAGCCGCGCGCAGGCGTGGGGTGCCACTGCAGGAGCCGGTGCAGCGCCAGGCCAATGCGGGTGCGCTCGTCGTCGGCCGGCTCCGGCGCCCCCGGCTTGGGTGGGGGCGCGCGTGTCAAAGCCGGCAGCACGAGCAGGCTGAAAGCGTCGGCCGGTGAAATTTCTTCGGTCGCGCGCCCGGCCGCTGGTGGGGGAGTCTCCAGCGGCTGCGCGAGCGGCAACAGGCGCTCGTACCAAGTGGTGCTGCCGCTGGAGCGCGCGTAAGGCTCGAAGCTGGAGATCACCAGCCGCGATTCGGCCCGCGTGAGCGCCACGTACAAGGCGTTGAGTTCTTCCAGCGAACGGGCCTGTTGCTCCAGCGCGAGCGCACTGGCTGCGCAAGCCGGCGGATTCTTCTCGCTGGCCAGAAACACGAAGCGGCGCGGCACGGGTGCTTCCCCCGGCCAGTCGATCAGCACGCCCATGCTCTCAGGGCGCGATGACCCGGTGTCGGTGTCGAGCATGAGCACGGTGTGCGCTTCCAGCCCCTTGGCGCCGTGGATGGTGAGCAGTCGCACGACGCCGCTGTTGTGCTTGGGCGTGGCCTTGATGCCGCCGGCCTTGAGTGCACGCACAAAACGGTAAGGTGTGAGGAAACGCCCGCCGTCCTGTGCGAGTGCGGTGGCCAGCAGGTCGCGCAGTTGTGTCAGCACGCCCGCGCGTTGGTTGGCGGGCACGGCTTGCGCAAAGCGCGCGAGCACGTCGCCATCGCCGTAGATGGCGGAGAGCGCGTCGTGGGGAGGCAGGCTTTGCACCCAATGCTGGTAGCGCAGGAGCCGTGCCGCGGTGTCGGTGAAGTCTTGCGCCAATGGCCCGGGCACCGACGGCGCGCCTCCTCTTTCATGGGCGGGCAAGTCGGCAAAGCGTTGCAACACGGTCCACCACGACGGCTTGACCGGCTTGGCGTCTGCGCCAGGCCGTACGGTCCAGTGCTGCTGCAGGCGGGTCATCCAGGCCAGCGCGTCGTCGCTCCAACCGAAAAGCGGTGACTTCAGCGCACGCGCCAGGCTGAGGTCGTGGCGGGTGGACACCAGTGCATCCAGCAGCGCCACCACGTCCTGCACGGCGGGCGATTCACACAGATCCAGCTTCTCGGGCTGCTCGCTGGCGATGCCGCGTTCGCGCAGCGCCTCGAACATCCAGGCCAGGCGCTCGCGCCGGCGCGCCAGCACCATCAAACCATCGGGGCTCAAGCGGCCCGAGTGGATCTCGCCGGCGATCCAGTCGGCCGCCTGGCGCGCCTCCAGCGCCGACATGGTGTCTTCGAGCAGCACACGAGGCGTGGTCAGGCTGTCGCGCCAGATGGCCTCACCACCTGCGCTGCCGTCGCGCTCCCGCGCACTGCGCGGCACCTGCGGCAAGGCCACCACCTCACCGGGCTCGAGACTCTCGGTGGTGTGCTGGCGGAAGTCGCTGCTGTACTCCCCAGCCTGCACGGCGGCCAACATGGCGCTGTTGAGCGCGTCCACCACGGCGGGCGCACAGCGGCGGGTGTGGTCACAACTCAGCAAGGCGCCCGAGAGGCCCTGCACCACGAAGGCCTGCGCTGCCTTGAACACCTGCGGCTCGGCGCGGCGAAAGCGGTAGATGGACTGCTTGGGATCACCCACCAGAAACACGCATGGCGCCTCGCCCGGTCCGGTGCCGGCGTAAGCAGAGAGCCAGCCGTAAAGCGCCTGCCACTGCAGCGGGTTGGTGTCCTGAAATTCGTCGATCAACACGTGGCGAACGCGTGCATCGAGCCGCTGCTGCAGCCAGCCGGAGAGTTCGGCGTCACCCAGCAGGTGGCGTGCGGCGGACTCCACATCGTTCATGTCGACCCAGCCGCGCTCGTGTTTGAGCGTGGCAAAGCTGGTGAGCAACACGCGCGTCAGCCGTGCCATGCGCTGGTGGTGCAACCAGGCCTGGTGCTGCGAACGAGCAGCCAGCGCACGCAATGCAAGGTCTTGCGCTGCGCGCACCTGCTCGACGCCGGCGAGCTTGTCGCTGAACTTGCGCGGCTCGTTCTTTTGCGTGAGCAGCGCATCGATCACGCCAGCGCCGTTGCGGCCGGTCAGGGCCTTTTCCAGCTCGACACCCTTGGCCGCAAAGGTCACGGCGCTGGCCTGGCCGAGAGCGATGGCGGCGCCGGACAGCAGGTTGCGGGTAGGCCCGTGGTCCACCAGCCACTGAAGCGGATCGACAAAGCCGGCAAGCTCTGGGAACTGATCGGCCATGGCATCAACCGAGGTCTGCACCACGCCCGCGGCATCGGCCAGCGCGAACTCCACGCGTTTCTGCAGCGCTTTGCGCAGCGCCTGTTGTGTCTGGAAACGGCCGTGTGTACTCACGGCGTCAACGAAGTCCTGGCGGTCGGGCGCACTGGCAGCGAGCGCGCCATAGAAGCGAGGCCAAACCTGCTCCACCGCCTGCGTGTCGTCTTCGAGCAGGTCGTACTGCACCGGCATTTGCAGCTCCTGCAACACCGACAGCGGTGCGCCGCGCAGCAAGGCAGCGAACCAGCTGTGAAAAGTGCGCACCTGCACCGGCCGGCCCAGGGCCGTGACGCGTGCATGCAGGCTGCGGGCCTCGGGAACTCGGCGCTCAGCGTCGGCCGCGCTCAGACCGCGCTGCTGCAGCGCGCCGGCCAGCTCCGCGTCCGACAGATCGGTCCAGCGCCGCAGCTCTTCGCCCAGGCGCTTGCGCATTTCGCCCGCGGCTTTTTTGGTGAAGGTGATGGCCAGAATGTCTTGCGGCGCGCAGCCGTCGAGCAGTGCGCGCAGGATGCGCGAGACCAGCATCCAGGTCTTGCCGGCGCCAGCGCAGGCTTCCACCGCGATGCTGCGCGCCGGGTCGCAGGCCAAGGCATAAAACGCTTCGCGGGACACGGGTGCACCGTTGATGCGGTAGGCAGCAGCGGCGTTCATGTCACGCTCCAGAAATCTTTGCGGCACAGACCACGCGCCTTGCAGAACTCGCACACCCGGCCTTCGCCCAGCGCGGGCATGGGGTGGCCAGCGGCCACGCGTGCCATGTCGTGCGAGAGGCCGGCACGCAACTGCTCGCGCGCTTCCAGCACCTCCGTGTGTTCCACCAGCCGGGTGGCAGTTTCAATGGCCGTGGAACCTGGCCGGTCGTTGATGCTGACGTAGGCAGCGCGCAAGGTGTCCTCGGGCAGCAACGCGGCGTAGAACGCCAGCTGCATGTCCTCCAGCGGCTCTTTCAATCGGTCGGTCGTGGTCTTGCGGCTCTCGGTCTTGTAATCGATGACGAACGGGATCGGGCCTTCCGGGCTGTCCTGTGCGTCCACGCGGTCGAGCTTGCCGTAGAGCTTCCAGGGGCCCACGGTGGATGTCATGACCGCTTCGGCCTGCACGAAGCGCGGGCCGGGCCGGTCGGTCGAGGCTTCGAATGTGGCCAGCCATTGCAGGTAACCATCTCGGGTGGCGGGCCACACCACCTCGTAGGGCAGGAAGCCCGCACCGCCCTCACCTGCATTCAGGCCCATGGCGGCGGCGATCTCGGTGGCGAGATGGTCCAGCGCCGCGCGGTCGGCTTCGAGGCCGGGGCGTGCGTCACCGCGTTGTTCATGGAACGCGCGCAGCACTGCGTGCAGCCAGTTGCCCATGTCACGCTGGTCGGGCTCGGCGGCGAGCTCGGGTGCGTCGACCAGCCGCAGCTGGCGCATGGCAAAAAACCGGTAAGGGCAATCCCGCAGGTCCTGGTAGGCGCTGGCCGAGAGCGCGCCGGGCAACACATCGCCAGCCGAGGGAGCCGGTCGAACGGAAGGCGCTGACACCAGGTTTGTCACTGCTCGAGGATCGTCTCCGTGGTGCGCCACCTCGGTTTGCAGGGCCAGCAACCATGCACTGGGCATCACCGGCTCGCCCAGCTCTTGCGTGCGCCACAACAAGTCCAGCTGCGGCATCTGCAGCAAAGACTGCCAGGCGCTCGCCGCCGCCTGGGCCAGCGCCTCGCGCGAGGGCAAGCCCAGCAACCCGCGCTGTGCTGCCGTCCACGAGCCTGGCGGCTCAGGGCTGGGGTTGAGATGCACCTCGTCACACCCCGGCAACACCGTGGCAGCGAACGAGCGTCCGAGCATCTGCGCCATCGGGAGGATCACCACCGACGCTTCGCCGGTGCCGCGCGGCATGAAGGTCGCGCCCTCCAGCACGTCACGCACCCAGGCCGTGAACAAGGCAAGCGGCTTGCGGCCGGCGGATCGGCTGGCCGGTACATCAACCGAGGCTTCGCCGATGTCGGCGAGTTCGCGTGCTGCGCCCTCCTCCAGCCGCAGCACCTGCAAGGCCTGCTGACCGGCCGCATCGGCCTCAAGCGCATCCCACAGGCCGGTGGTCTTCAGAGCCATGGCCAGCGAGTCCAGCCAGTTCACCAGGCTGCGCGGCGTCTGCAGTTCGCCGAGGATGTCAACCAAGCCAACCGGCAGGGCGTGAGCCAGGCTGGCCGTGCGCACAGCGGCACGCCACTGGGACACACCAGCCTCACGCGCGAGCTGCTCCAGTGTGAGCACAGCGTCTTCCGGCCAGCGCGGCGCCTGCTTGAGCAAGTCCAGCACATCGTCCATGGACGCGCGTGGAGAGGCGGCGCGCAGCAGGCTCATGAGTTGCGCGGCGGCGTGGGTGGTTGAGAGTTTCCAGCCGGTCTCGTCGCGCACGGGCACACCGGCGCCGTGCAAGAGCGCGCTGATGCGGCGGGTGAGCAGGCGGTCGGTGGCGATCAGGGCGACCGGTGAGTGGCCTTGATTGATCCGCTCAATCGCGCAAGCGGCCGCGCGCTGCGCCTCGTCTTCGGCGTCGTCGCAGGCATGCAGTGTCCCCCCGGAGGCCTTTGCAGCCTGACTCAGGTCCCACGACAGGCTCAGCGCGCGATCTCCCCAATGAGTCAACAGCGCAGCGGCCAACGGATCGGTCTGAAAACCTTGCAACACCACCAAGACCCGCGCGCCTTTACCGGGACTGGCCCGTGGACTCCACAAGACGTCGGTGGCATAGGCAGACGTGCTGGCCCAGGTCAGCGCCAGCGTGGCGACAAGGCCTTCCCATTGCAGCGAAGCTGGACCTGGCAGCAGCCCGGGTTGCAGCGCTTCAGCCCAGGCGATGCGTTGGGTTGGTGGCACAGCCGCGGCCAGCGGGGCGAGCTGCCGCGCAGCCTCCACCAGCCGCGTGACCATGACCGCGCGCAACTCGGCGTTGGCCCGGGCAGGCGCTACACGGTCGATAAAGGCCGCAGCCACGAGCGTGTCGCGAGCCATGTCCATGCTCAGATCGACAGGGCCAGGCATGAAAGGCTGAAGCGATGCAGCCCAATTGCGGCTCGATTCGAATCGCGGCGCGAATCCGTCGGGATGGCGAGAGGCCCACGCTTGCCTCCCCACGTCCATGAGTTGTGCGTAGGGCACCAGCACCACCGCCCCGCCGGCCTCCACACCGCGCTTAGCCAGTGCCCGGGACAAAGCCTCGATCAATGAGGACCAATCCTTGGCACTGCCTTCGATTTCTTGCCCGGGCAAGGCGGGAAGACCGGATTCGGAAGGCGGGTGGGCAGACGTCATGAAATGGGGGTTTCTGTCACAATGGCGCGGACCGGTTGGCCAGCGGTGAGCAACAAGCTCTTGAAGCCCGCGCGAGTGCCCAAACTTTAACCTCCCCATTCAACGTTTTTTAGGATGAATCATGGCGAGCGACCTGATCAAACACGTTTCCGATGCAAGCTTCCAGGCCGACGTGCTGGAGGCCCAGGCGCCCGTTCTGGTCGACTTCTGGGCCGAGTGGTGCGGCCCCTGCAAGATGATCGCCCCCATCCTCGATGAGGTAGCCGGCTCCTACGACGGCAAGCTCAAGATCGCCAAGCTCAACGTGGACGACAACCGCGACGTGCCTGCCAAGTTCGGCATCCGTGGCATCCCCACGCTGATGCTGTTCAAGGACGGTCAGCTGGCAGCCACCAAGGTCGGGGCCATGAGCAAGGCCCAGCTCACCGCATTCATCGACCAACAGCTGGCCTGATTTCATTCGATACGTGCCTGGGTGCAATGCCCGGGCACCTTCTCAGCGGCTTTCTTTTCCTGTCATAATTTCCCGCAGGCGGATCCGACAGACCCCGCCTTTCATTTGCGTACCGTCCGACATCCGGACACCAGCGCCCCCTCCCCCGGTTCCCGACTCAACTCCCTTCCGGAGTGAATTCCATGCACCTCAACGAACTCAAGGCACTGCACGTGTCTGAAGTCCTCAAGCAGGCTGAAGCGCTTGAGATTGAAAACACCGGCCGCATGCGCAAGCAAGAGCTGATGTTCGCCATCATCAAGAAACGCGCCAAGGGCGGCGAGCTGGTGTACGCCGACGGCGTGCTGGAAGTTCTGCCCGACGGCTTCGGTTTTCTGCGTGCCCCCGACACCAGCTACACCGCCAGCACCGACGACATCTACATCTCCCCCAGCCAGATCCGCCGCTTCAACCTGCACACCGGCGACATGATCGAGGGCGAGGTGCGCATCCCCAAGGACGGCGAACGCTACTTTGCGCTCAACAAGCTCGACAAGATCAACGGCCTGCCTCCCGAGGACAACAAGCACAAGATCATGTTCGAGAACCTGACGCCTTTGTTCCCCAAGGAACAGATGCGCCTGGAACGCGACATCAAGAGCGAAGAGAACATCACCGGTCGCGTGATCGACATCATTGCGCCCATCGGCCGCGGCCAGCGCGCGCTGATCGTGGCGCCGCCCAAGAGCGGCAAGACGGTCATGATGCAGCACATCTGCCATGCCATTTCCGCCAACCACCCCGAGGTGGTGCTCATGGTGCTGCTGGTGGACGAGCGCCCGGAAGAAGTGACCGAGATGCAGCGCACGGTGCGCGGCGAGGTCATTGCATCCACCTTTGACGAACCTGCTGCGCGCCATGTGCACGTGGCCGAGATGGTGATCGAGCGCGCCAAGCGCCTGGTCGAACTGGGCAAGGACGTGGTGATCATGCTCGACTCCATCACCCGCCTGGCTCGCGCCTACAACAACGTGCTGCCCTCCAGCGGCAAGGTGCTCACCGGCGGTGTGGACGCCAACGCCCTGCAGCGCCCCAAGCGCTTTTTCGGCGCTGCCCGCAAGATTGAGGAGGGCGGCTCGCTCACCATCATCGCCACTGCGCTCGTCGATACAGGCTCGCGCATGGATGAAGTGATCTTTGAAGAATTCAAGGGCACCGGCAACTGCGAAATTCACCTGGACCGCCGCCTCTACGAAAAGCGCGTCTTTCCCTCGATCCAGCTCAACCGAAGCGGCACCCGTCGCGAAGAGTTGCTGCTGCAGCCAGAGATCCTGCAGAAGACCCGGATCCTGCGCCAGTTCATGTACAACATGGACGAAATCGAGGCGATGGAGATGGTGCTCAAGAGCATGAAGTCGACGAAGAACAACTCCGAGTTCTTCGACATGATGCGTCGCGGCGGCTGATCCGGACATTCCTGCTAAAATTGCAGGCTTTGCTAATTGCGACAAGTACAGGGAAATGGTTTCCCTGCGGCTGCCGCACCTGAACCTCAAGGACACGTCATGAAAGACGGCATTCACCCCAACTACCGCGAAGTCTGCTTCCAGGACCTATCCAATGGTTTCAAATTCGTGACCCGCTCGTGCGCGAACACGAAAGAGATGATCAAGATGGAAGACGGTCGCGAGCTGCCGCTTTACAAGCTGGACACCTCCAGCGAGTCGCACCCCTTCTACACCGGCACGCAGAAAAGCGTGGACAACATGGGTGGTCGTGTGGAGCGTTTCCGCAACCGCTACGGCAAGACAACGCCTGCCGCCAAGTAAGCGGCTGGCTGGTCAGCGTCCCGAGGGGCGCTGCGTACTGCACAAGAAAAGCAGCTGGTTGTCCGGCTGCTTTTTTTTCGCCTGTCTTTCTCTTTTCTCCTTGCCGCCCCGCTGTCTCGGGCGCCTTGTATATTCCCCGCAGTGAACCAGCCTACCCCCGCCATCGTCACCCAGTCGGCCGTGCGCCGCTTGCCGCGGATCGCTCTCTTCTTGTTCTGCGTCGCATATGTGCTGCCGGGCTTTCTGGGACGCGAGCCCTGGAAGAATGCCGACGTGTCCGCCTTCGGCGTCATGCTGGAAATGGCTGCAGGCCACAGCGGCTGGTGGAGCCCGCAGGTACTGGGTGTGGCGGTCGAAGAAGCCGGTCCGTTGCCTTACTGGCTCGGGGCGGTCTTCATCAAGCTGCTGGTTTTCCTCTCGCCTGAGGTCGCGGTGCGCGTTCCGTTTGCGCTGCTGCTGGCCCTGACCCTGGTCTGCACCTGGTACACGGTTTACCACCTCGCTCGTCAGCCGGCCGCACAACCGGTGCAGTTTGCCTTCGGGGGTGAGGCGAAGCCAACAGACTATGCCCGCGCGTTGGCCGATGCAGGCTTGCTCGCACTCATGGCGTGCCTGGGACTGGCACAGCTGTCGCACGAAACGACCCCCGATCTGGCGCGGCTCGCGCTGGTGTCGGTCATGCTGCTCATCGCCTCGCACATGGCACTTGCAGGCCAGAGGCGGCCCGTTCGCAACGCAGCCATCTGGGGCACGGCCAGTGCCGCGCTGGTGTTCAGTGGGGCACCTTGGATCGCAGTCATGCTGGGGACTGGCCTGCTCCTGATCCTGTGGCTCTCGCGCCGCCATCAGCCAGAGCCAAACACCCAGTGGCTGACCGATGAAAGCCCTTCGCAGCGGGATCCACTGTTGTTATCGACGGTGTTGCTGGTGCTGGTGATCGCCGCTTCCGCATTGTTCGGGCACATTCCGGCTCCCAGCCTGCAAACAGCGCCAGGGGATGTGCAGTGGCAGAGCTGGGGCAAGTTGCTTGTCTGGTTCACCTGGCCGGCTTGGCCGCTGGTGGTTTGGACCCTGGTGCGCTGGCGCAAGCAGCTGCTGAGACCTCACGTTGCCCTTCCCCTGTGGGCGGCCATGGTCAGCGTCGTGGACAGCGCGCTCTCACCCGAACGCGACCGCGCCCTGCTGCTGGCCCTGCCCGCCCTGGCAGCGCTGGCAGCCTTTGCACTGCCCACCTTGCGCCGCAGCGTCTCGGCACTGGTCGACTGGTTCACGCTGATTTTTTTCTCAGGCTGCGCGCTGATCATCTGGGTGATCTGGTTCGCCATGCAGACAGGCGTGCCGGCCAAGCCTGCAGCCAACGTGGCCAAGCTGGCGCCAGGCTTCATGCCCGAATTCTCGCCCTTGTTGTTCCTGGCGGGGGCGGTGGCCACAGCTGCGTGGCTCTGGCTGGTGGCATGGCGCGTAGGCAAGCACCGCCAGGCGTTGTGGAAGAGCCTGGTACTGCCTGCGGCAGGCGCTACCTTGTGCTGGTTGTTGCTCATGACGCTGTGGCTCCCTTTGCTGGATTTTGGTCGCAGCTACGGTCCTGTCTCGCGGCGTATCGCGACCCTGGTACCGGAACAAGGTTGCGTGCTGGTCGATGGTTTGAGCCAGGCGCAGATTGCAGCCCTTCAGTACCACGGCGCGCTGAAGCTGGTGCGCACTGGAAGCGATCAGGGCAACGCGTGTCAAAGCATGGTGGTGGCGCCATCGAGCCAGGCCACGCTGCACCTGCGCGTTGAGTTGACCCACTGGGCATTCAAATCGTCGGTGAGCCGACTGACCGACACCAAGGAAAGCCTTCTGGTCTACCAGCGCGTGGGCGGCTGAAAGCGATTCAGCCGGTGACGCGCTCGCGCACCCGGTTGGGCGGCAAGGCGATGGCAAACCTCGAGCCTTCGCCGACTGTGCTCTGGGCATCGACGTGGCCGCCGTGGCGCTGGGCCACATGCTTCACGATCGCCAGACCCAGACCGGTGCCGCCAGTTTCGCGTGAGCGGCTGCGGTCAACACGGTAGAAGCGCTCGGTCAGGCGCGGCAGATGTTCGGCCGCGATGCCGGGGCCCGTGTCCTTCACGAAGAATTCCGCCCAGCCGTCGCTGCGCAAACGCCAGCCGGTCTGGATGAGCCCGCCACCCGGCGTGTAGCGCACGGCATTGCTGAGCAGGTTGGACATGGCGCTGAGCAGTTCGGTCTTGGCGCCCGACACCCAGATGTTTGGTCCTGGAACCGGCTCGATGCGGTGCTGTGTCGCCGAGATGGCCTGGGTCAGGCCCCGTGCCTCTTGCACCACGTGTGTGAGCAGCTCGTCGCCGTCGATCCACTCACCCGGGCCAGGCGCCGGACTGCCCTCCAGCCGCGAGAGGGTGAGCAGGTCGCTCACCAGGGTCTGCATGCGGTGGGCCTGTTGTCCCATGAGGCCCAGGTATCGGGTGCGATCCGCCTCCTCCAGCGGAATGCTCTGCATGGTCTCCACAAAGCCGCTGAGCACGGTCAGCGGTGTGCGTATCTCGTGAGAGACATTGGCCACAAAGTCGCGGCGCATGGTTTCGGCCAGTTGCACGGCCGTCACATCGCGCGTGAGCATGAGCTTGCGCTTCTTGCCGTAAGGGTGGATCTGCAGCGAGATCTTGGACGGTTGGGATGGGCGAGGCCCGATCCCGTCGATCTGGATCTCGTGGTTGAACTCACCGCCCGCCAGGTACGCGGTGAATGCCGGGTTGCGCACCATGTTGCGGACGTATTGACCGAGGTCGCGCTGGGGATCGAAGCCCAGGTGGTTGGCCGCCGTGAGGTTGGACCACTCGATGCGACCAGCCGAATCCAGCAGAACCACACCATTGGGCGAAGCCTGGATGGCCGCCAGAAAATCTTCCAGTCGGGCGTCGCTGTTCTGGGCCTTTTTTTCGAGCTTCTTGATCAGCTTGCGGGAGCGATCCACCAGCTCGCCCCAGGTGCCGGAGAGGCGCGGCTGGCGGGTGACGTCGGCTTTGTTGAGCCAGCGCAAAAAACTGCGTGCCCGAAGACCGTCGAGGACAGACCAAGCCAGGGCACCCACCAGAGCGCCGGCGAACGTCCATCCAGGAGAATTTTGCGTCCATCCCAGCACCGCTCCCAGCGCGACCAGGAGCAGAAGCTCAATGGCACGCCGGGTCATGTGGCGGAAATGGGGGTGCCCTGCGCCGGTCGCCCGGTGTTGTTCATCGACGTGAGCCGGTAGCCCGCACCGCGCACCGTTTCGATCATGCCGGAGGCTTCACCCAGTGATTCCCTCAGTCGCTTGACATGCACGTCCACGGTCCGCTCCTCGATGAAAACATGGTCTCCCCAGACCTTGTCGAGCAGCGTACCACGGGTGTGGACCCGTTCTGCGTGCTTCATGAGGTAGTGCAACAGCTTGAATTCCGTCGGGCCAACCTTGAGTTCAGCGCCGCGGAATGTGACGCGGTAGGTCGCAGCATCGAGGGCCAATTCGCCCACCTGAACCGAGTCATTGACGATCTCGGGCGCGCGCCGGCGCAGCACCGCGCGGATGCGCGCGAGCAGCTCCTGGGTGGAGAACGGTTTGGTGATGTAGTCGTCGGCGCCAGCGTCCAGTCCCTGTACCTTGTCGCTCTCGTCGCTGCGCGCTGTCAGCATGAGTATGGGAATGGTCTTGGTGCGCTCGTTTTTGCGCCAGCCGCGCGCCAAAGACGCACCGCTTTCACCTGGCAGCATCCAGTCGAGCAGGATCACGTCGGGCAGCACCGCGTCCACCTCGCGCTGTGCTGCCACTCCATCGAACACGACGGTGGGTGCGAAGCCGTTGTGCCGCAGGTTGACTGCGATCAGCTCGGCAATGGAGGGCTCGTCCTCCACCACCAGAACGCGAGGTAGCTTTCTCATCCGACCACCGACTCGACTTGGGACATGGGGGTGTGCCGAACATCTTCGCCCTTGACAATGAAGATGATCTGCTCGGCGATGTTCTTGGCGTGGTCGCCCACACGCTCAATTGACTTGGCGAGGAACAAAAGATCCAGACTGGGCGAGATTGTTCGGGGGTCTTCCATCATGTAGGTGATGAGCTTGCGCAGGAAGCCGTTGTATTCATCGTCAATGGCGTTGTCGCCTTTGATGATGGCCACCGCCATGGTGGTGTCGAGTCTTGCGAACGAATCCAGCGTCTTTCGCAACAGTGCCGATGCGAGGTCGGCGGCCACGCGCAATTCTGAGCTGGGCAGATTGCGCGGCGACCCATTCTCGATGATGGACTTGACCATTCGTGCAATGCGGGCTACCTCATCGCCAGCACGCTCGAGGTTTTGCGTGGTGCGCGAGATCGCCATGAGAAAGCGAAGATCGCGCGCGGTGGGCTGGCGTCGGCCAATCGTGGAGATGATTTCGTGATCGATCTGGATTTCCATCTGGTTGATGCGAGCCTCGTTCTCGATCACCTGATCGGCCGACTCCATGCTCATGTGCACCAGGGCATACACAGCCTGGTGCAGCTGGGATTCGACCAGGCCGCCCATTTCAAGGACCTGGGAAGAGATGGAGTTCAACTCGGCGTCGAACTGGCTGGAAATGTGTTTGTCGCTCATGAAAATTCTCCCGTGGTTGCACGAAACTGATCGGTACTCAACGCTGGCGGCAATCAGCCGAAGCGCCCGGTGATGTAGTCCTCGGTCTCGGTCTTGGCGGGCTTGAAGAAGATCTGCTGGGTGGAGCCGAATTCGACCAGCTCGCCGAGGTACATGTATGCGGTGTAGTCGCTGCAGCGAGCGGCCTGCTGCATGTTGTGGGTGACGATGGCAATCGTGTAGTCCTGCTTGAGTTCGTGCACCAGCTCTTCCACCTTGCCGGTGGAAATCGGATCGAGCGCCGAGGTCGGTTCGTCAAGCAGCAACACCGAGGGTTTGACCGCCACGCTGCGCGCGATGCACAGGCGTTGTTGCTGCCCCCCCGACAGCGACAGACCACTCTGGTTGAGCTTGTCCTTCACCTCGTTCCACAGCGCTGCCTTGGACAGCGCCCACTCCACGCGATCGTCCATCTCGCTCTTGCTCAGGTTCTCATAAAGCTTCACACCGAATGCAATGTTGTCGTAGATCGACATGGGAAACGGCGTGGGCTTCTGAAACACCATGCCGATGCGCGCGCGCAGCAGGTTGATGTCCTGCTTTTCGTCGAGGATGTTCTGGCCGTAAAAATTGATCTGGCCTTCGGCGCGCTGGCCAGGATAGAGGCTGTACATGCGGTTGAGCGTGCGCAGCAGGGTCGACTTGCCGCAGCCCGAAGGACCGATGAACGCGGTCACCTTGCGCTCCTCGATGTTCATGTTGACGTTCTTCAGGCCCTGGAACTTGCCGTAGAAGAAGTTGAGGTTGCGCAATTCGAGTGCGTTTTTTGCAGCGACAGCAGGTTGTGCAGCGGTGGCGGTGTTCGGCATGGTCACGTCCAGATCTTGGAAGGTTGGGTGAGGTTGGGCCAGTCTCAGCCCGGTGTTTTCTCGCGCAGGAACACGCGGGCCACGATGTTGAGCACCAGCACCGACAGGGTGATGAGCAATGCCCCCCCCCACGCCAGGCGGATCCAGTTGTCGTAAGGGCTCAACGCAAACTGGAAGATCACCACCGGCAGGTTGGCCATGGGAGCGCCCATGTCGGTGCTGAAGAACTGGTTGTTGAGCGCGGTAAACAGCAGCGGCGCAGTTTCGCCGCTGATGCGGGCCACGGCCAGCAACAGACCCGTCATGACACCGCTCTTGGCCGCGCGCAACGTGACCATGGTGGCTACCTTCCAGCGCGGCGCACCCAGGGCAAAGGCCGCTTCGCGCAGGCTGCCCGGCACCAGGCGCAACATGTTCTCGGTGGTTCGCACCACCACAGGTACTGCGATCAGCGACAGCGCCAGACTGCCCGCCCACCCCGAGAAGTTGCCCACGGTGGCCACAGCGATCGCATACACGAACAAGCCCAGCACGATGGAGGGCGCCGACAGCATGATGTCGGTCACGAAACGGGTGAGTTCGGCGGTCTTGCTCTCGTCGCCGTACTCGGCAAGGTACACACCGGCAAACACGCCAATGGGGGTGGATACCAGCACCGAAAAGCCGACCATCATCAGGCTGCCCACGATGGCGTTGGCGAGGCCACCCCCCTCGCTGCCGGGTGCGGGTGTGGACTGGGTGAACATGTTCCAGTCAAGTGCGGCCAGGCCGTTGGTCAGCAACACGCTCAAGATCCAGAGCAGGACGACCAGGCCCAGCACCATGGCACCCATGGAGAGCGTCAGACCGATGGCGTTCGTGCGCTGGCGGCTTTTGTAGATGGCGTTGTTGAGTTCCATGTCAGAAACCTTTGGCTTTTTCGGCGCGCATCATCATGATCTTGGCCGCCGACAGCACCAGGAATGTGATCACGAACAGCAGGAAACCCAGCGCAAACAGGGTGGAGAGGTGGAAGTCGGCCGCCTCGCCGAATTCGTTGGCCAGGGTGGAGGCAATCGAGGTGCCCGGAGAGAACAGCGAGGTCGGCATGCGGTTGGCATTGCCGATCACAAAGGTGACCGCCATGGTTTCACCCAGGGCACGACCGAGGCCGAGCATGATTCCGCCAATCACACCCTTCTGCGTGTAGGGCAGGACAATCCGGCTTACCACTTCCCAGGTGGTGCATCCCAGACCGTAG
>JBBQSX010000080.1:0-15489 GCA_038213545.1 Burkholderiales bacterium | reverse complement strand
ATCGGTGTTGGCGCAGATGAATTCCACGCCTTGCACGCTGCGCGCGATCATGTGCTCGACCGCGTTGCCGCCGCCACCGCCCACGCCGATGACCTTGATCTGGGTGCCCAGGTTGAATTCTTCGACTTCAATCATTTCGATGCTCATGGTGTGCTCCTTGTGTGCCTGTTGATGGGCGCTTGTGATTCAAAAAACGTTTCGGATTCGGTTGCGGATTGCGGTCGGGGTTATCCAGGCGGTCCGGTGTGTTCGGCACACCGTCCTCGTCGTCGCCTCGGAGCACAAGGTTCCAACCAAGGGACACCGCGGAACTGGCTCTGCCAGGCCGCTGGTGTCGCCCCCTTGAGGGGGTCGCGCGCAGCGCGGCGGGGGTGTGTCGGATGCCTCATCAAAACGTCCCCACAAACCAGTTTTTCATGCGCTCCAGCGCGCCCTGAACCGAGCCCGCTTTTTGCGAAACCTTGTGCCCGCGCACACGCGCCAGTCGCGCTTCTTCGAGCAAGCCCATCACCGTGGCCGCGCGGGTCTGCGCCACCATGTCGGACAGGGCACTCGCATAGTTCGGGATGCCGCGGCGAACGGGCTTCAGAAAGATGTCCTCGCCGAGTTCCACCATGCCGGGCATGACAGCGCTGCCACCGGTGAGCACGATGCCCGAGGACAACATTTCTTCGTGGCCCGAATCCCGGAGCACCTGCTGCACCAGGGAAAAGATCTCTTCCACACGCGGCTCGATCACGCCGGCCAGGGCTTGGCGGCTCAGCATGCGCGGCGCGCGGTCGCCCAGGCCGGGCACTTCCACTTGTGTGTCCGGGTCGGCCAGCAGCTGTTTGGCGCAGCCGCTTTCCACCTTGATGTCTTCGGCGTCTTTCGTGGGCGTGCGCAGCGCCATGGCGATGTCGCTGGTGATCAGATCGCCCGCGATCGGGATCACTGCGGTGTGCCGGATCGCACCGCCCGAGAAGATGGCCACGTCGGTGGTGCCGGCGCCGATGTCGACCAGCGCCACACCCAGCTCTTTCTCGTCGTCGGTCAACACCGCCTGGCTGCTGGCCAGCGGGTTGAGCATCAGCTGGTCCACTTCGAGTCCGCAGCGGCGCACGCACTTGATGATGTTTTCCGCCGCGCTCTGCGCGCCGGTGACGATGTGCACCTTGGCTTCGAGCCGGATGCCGCTCATGCCGATGGGCTCTTTCACTTCCTGGCCGTCGATCACGAACTCCTGCGGCTCCACCAGCAGCAGACGCTGGTCGGTCGAGATGTTGATCGCCTTGGCGGTCTCGATCACGCGCGCCACGTCGGCGGCGGTGACTTCACGGTCCTTGATGGCCACCATGCCGCTGCTGTTGATGCCGCGGATGTGGCTGCCGGTGATGCCGGTATAGACGCGGGCGATACGGCAGTCGGCCATCAGCTCGGCTTCTTTCAAGGCCTGCTGGATGCTCTGCACCGTGGCGTCGATGTTGACCACCACGCCGCGCTTCAAGCCGTGGCTGGCCGCCACGCCCAAGCCCGCGAGCTTGAGTTCGCCGTTGGGCTGGACCTCGGCGACCACCACCATGATCTTGGCGGTGCCGATGTCGAGTCCGACCACCAAATCCTTGTATTCCTTGGCCATGATTGCTTCTTGATTACCGTGTGGGTTTGGGTTGCGTTGCGTTGGGGGCGATGTCGGTGACAGTGGTCACGCCGCGCAGGCGCAGGGCGTAACCGTTGGGGTAGCGCAGATCCACCGACTGCAGCGCGCCGGCGTAGCGCTCGGTGAGCTGGGACAACGTGGCGCTGAAGCGGCGCGTGCGCGCCAGCAGTTCGTCTGGCGTGCCACGGCCCAGTTCCACCTGGGCACCGTTGTCCAACTGGGCGCGCCAGCCACCGCGCTCGGTGAGTTCCAGCCGGTCAAGCCCGAGTTCGAGAGGAGCCAGCTCGGCCTGCAGCCGCTGGTACAGCGTCCACACCTGGGCCGACTGCTCGGTCGGGCCGGCGAGTTCGGGCAGGTTGTCGCTGTCGTCGGGGCTGGCTTCAAAAACCTCACCCAGTTCGTTCACGAGGCGGCCCGAGCCGGACTCACCCCACCATGCCACGGCCTTGTGCTCCTGCAGAGTGACACGCAGCCGGTTGGGAAACTCGCGCTGCACCACCGCCTGGCGCACCCAGGGCACGGCCTCGAACAATTCACGCACCTGTTGCAGGTCGATGGTGAGGAAGCTGCTGGACAGGCGCGTCTTCATCTGCGTGGCCAATTGCGCGCGAAAACTCACAGCGTTCTGGTGAACCACATCGCCCTGTACCGTGATGGCTTTCACCGTCCACACCGGGTGGCGCACAAGCCAGGTGCCCAAAGCGCCCAGGCACAGCACAGCAAACAGCACGACCAGCGCTTGCGTGAGCACGGTCATGAGCTTGACGTCCAGGGGCATGGGGGTGGTGGCCATGGGGAGGTGCGGTCAGGCCGGGTTGTCCAGCGCGGCGCTGGCCAGCAACGAGAAACACAGGTCTTCGTACGACAGGCCGGCCGACTTGGCCGACATGGGCACCAGCGAGTGGCCAGTCATGCCGGGCGAGGTGTTGATCTCCAGGAGGTACGGCTTGCGCGTGGCGGCGTCGATCATCACGTCGGCGCGCGCCCAACCGCGGCAGTCCAGCGTCTTGAAGGCTTTCAACACCAGCGCCTGGATCACAACCTCTTCGCCCTCGGGCAAGCCGCAGGGCACGAGGTATTTCGTGTCGTCGGTGAAGTACTTGTTCTGGTAGTCGTAGTTGCCGTCGGGCGCCACGATGCGGATCACCGGCAGCGCGCGGGCGCCGTCTCCCGTGCCCAGCACCGGGCAGGTGACTTCGTCGCCGGCGATGAACTGCTCGCACATGACCAGCGGATCCTGCTTCGCGGCGAGCTCGTAGGCGGCGGCGCACTGCGCTTCGCTGGTGACCTTGGTCAGGCCGATGGTGGAGCCTTCGCGCACCGGCTTGACGATCATGGGTGAGCCGAGCGCGCGGTACGCGGCCACGGTCTGCTCGGCGCTGTGCACCTGCCGCCAGGCTGGCGTGGCCAAACCTTCGGCCATCCAGATGCGCTTGGTCATGAGCTTGTCCATGGCCACGCTGGATGCCATGACGCCGGGGCCGGTGTAGGGGATGCCCAGCAGTTCGAGTGCGCCCTGCACCGTACCGTCTTCACCGAAACGGCCGTGCAGCGCGATGAAGCAGCGGACGAAGCCTTCGCGCTTGAGTTCGTCCAGGCTGCGTTCGGCCGGGTCGAAGGCGTGGGCGTCGACGCCTTTGGAGCGCAGTGCGGCCAGCACGCCGGTGCCCGACATCAGGGAAACCTCGCGTTCGGCCGAACGGCCACCCATCAAAACGGCTACCTTGCCCAGTGCCTTCGGATAGATCACCGCGTTGTCCTTTGTGTTCATGCTGTGGTTCCATCCGCCAGTTCCATCACGCGGCCAGCAACCGCGCCCACGGTACCGGCACCCATGCACAGGACCACGTCGCCGTCCTGCGCGTTGTCCAGCACAGCCTGCGGCATGGCGTTGATGTCGTCCACGAAAACCGGCTCCAGCTTGCCGGCCACGCGCAGCGCGCGCGCCAGCGAACGGCCGTCGGCCGCCACGATGGGGCTCTCGCCGGCGGCGTACACCTCGGCCAGCAAGACCGCATCAGCGAGGTTGATCACCTTGACGAAATCCTCGAAGCAGTCGCGGGTGCGGGTGTAGCGGTGCGGCTGGAACGCCAGCACCAGCCGGCGGCCCGGGTAGGCGCCGCGCGCTGCGGCCAGCGTGGCCGCCATCTCCACCGGGTGGTGGCCGTAGTCGTCCACCACGGTGCAGGTACCACCGGCGGGCAGCGCGGCTTCGCCGTGGCGTTGGAAACGCCGGCCCACACCCTTGAAGTCGGCCAGGGCCTGCACCACCGCCGCATCGTCCACGCCGAGCTCCACCGCAATGCCGATGGCGGCCAGGGCGTTGAGCACGTTGTGCTCGCCGGGGAGGTTGAGCACCACGTCGAGGTCGGGCAGTTCCACGCCGTTGCGGCGTTGCACGGTGAAGTGCATCTGCGTGCCGACCGCGCGCACGTTGATGGCTCGCACCTGCGCGTCTTCGGAAAAGCCGTAGCTGGTGATGGGCCGTGCAATCAGCGGCAGGATCTCGCGAATGGCGGCGTCGTCCACGCAGACAACGGCCGCACCGTAAAACGGCATGCGGTGCAAAAACTCCACGAACGCAGCCTTGAGCTTGCCAAAGTCGTGGCCGTAGGTGTCCATGTGATCGGCGTCGATGTTGGTCACCACCGACAGCACCGGCAACAGGTTGAGAAACGAGGCGTCGGACTCATCCGCCTCGACCACGATGTACTCGCCCGAACCCAGCGCGGCGTTGACACCGGCGCTGTTGAGGCGCCCGCCGATCACGTAGGTGGGATCCATCTCGGCCGCGGCCAGCACGCTGGCCACGAGACTGGTGGTGGTGGTCTTGCCGTGCGTGCCGGCAATCGCCACGCCCTTTTTCATGCGCATGAGTTCGGCCAGCATCACCGCACGCGGCACCACCGGGATCAGCCTGGCGTGCGCCGCCACCACTTCGGGGTTGTCTTCTTTCACGGCGGTGGAGGTGACGATGGCGTCGGCCCCGTCGATGTGCGCAGCGTCGTGACCAATGAAGACTTCGGCACCCAGCGCCACAAGACGGCGCGTGACCGTGCTCTCCCCCAGGTCGCTCCCGGAGATGCGGTAGCCCTGGTTGAGCAGCACCTCGGCAATGCCGTTCATGCCCGCTCCTCCGATGCCGACAAAGTGGATGTGGCGAATGGCGTGTTTCATTTTTTATCGACTTTCGCGAGTTGCTCGCAGGCGGACACCACGGCCGCCACGGCTTCTGTTTTCTGCAGTTGTTTGGCCTTCCCGGCCATGGCCACCAGCTGTTCGCGCTGCACGCCTTGCAATCGGAGCGCGAGCTGCTGGGGGCTCAGTTCGTTCTGCGGCACCAGCCAGGCTGCGCCTGCGTCCACCAGGAAACGTGCGTTGGTGGTCTGGTGGTCGTCCACGGCCGAGGGGAAGGGCACGAACAGCGCGGCCGCGCCCACGGCGGCGATCTCGGTCACGGTGCTGGCGCCGCTGCGGCAGACGATGAGGTCGGCATGGGCAAAAGCCTGGGCCGTGTCGTCGATGAAGGGCGTGAGTTCGGCGTGCACGCCGGCGGCGATGTAGTTGGCGCGCAGGGCGTCGATCTGTTTCTCCCCGCTCTGGTGAACCACCGTGGGCCGCTGAGGCTCGGGGATCAGGGCGAGTGCCTGCGGCACCACGTCGTTGAGCGCCTTGGCACCCAGGCTGCCGCCCACCACCAGCAGGCGCAGCGGACCGCTGCGGTCGGCGAACCGGTCGACGGGTGGAGGCTGGTGCAGGAACGGTGCGCGCAATGGGTTGCCTACCCACTGGGCCTTTTTGAACACGTTGGGGAAGGCGGTGAACACCCGGTCGGCCACGCCGGCCAGCACCTTGTTGGCCATGCCGGCCACCGAGTTCTGTTCGTGCAACACCAGCGGTTTTCCGGCGAGCACGCCCATCATGCCGCCGGGAAAGCTGATGTAGCCGCCCAGGCCCACGACCACGTCGGGCTTGACGCGGCGCACCACCTGCAATGCCTGCCAGAACGCGCGCAGCAGGCGCAGCGGCAGCAGGGCCAGTGTGAGCGGACCCTTGCCGCGCACGCCACCGAAGTCGATGGTTTCCAGCGCAAAGCCGCGCGGCGGCACGAGCCGGCTTTCCATGCTGGCCGGTGCGCCCAGCCAGTGCACGCGCCAGCCGCGCTCGCGCAGGGCTTCGGCCACGGCCAGACCGGGGAAGATGTGGCCGCCGGTGCCACCCGCCATGATCAGAGCGCAGGGGGTCGTCATGAGCGACCTCCCTTCATCATCTGGCGGTTCTCGTAATCCACCCTGAGAACAATGGCGATGGCCACAAGGTTCAACAGAATCGCCGAGCCGCCATAACTCATCAGGGGCAACGTGAGACCCTTGGTCGGCAAGGCACCCAGGTTCACCCCGATGTTGATGAAGGCCTGAAAGCCCATCCACAAACCCACGCCCTGCGCCACCAGACCAGCGAACACCTGGTCGAGCGCAATGGCCTGGCGGCCGATGTGCATGATGCGGCGCGTGAGCCAGAGGAACAGGCCGATCAGCACCACCACGCCGAGCAAGCCGAACTCTTCGCCGATCACGGCGAGCAAAAAGTCGGTGTGGGCTTCGGGCAGCCAGTGCAGCTTCTCCACGCTGCCGCCCAGGCCCACGCCGAAGATCTCTCCGCGGCCAAAGGCAATCAGCGAGTGCGAAAGCTGATACCCCTTGCCGAGTGCGTGTTCCACGCTCCAGGGATCGAGGTAGGCGAACACACGCTGGCGACGGAATTCACTGGTCATCACCATGAGCGCGAACGCGGCCACCACGACCAACGCCATCAGAAAGAACATGCGCGCGTTCACGCCGCCCAGGAACAGGATGCCCATGGCGATCACCACGATCACCATGAACGCGCCCATGTCGGGCTCGGCCAGCAGCAACATGCCGACCACGGCTACGGCCACGGCCATGGGTGTCACAGCCTGGAAGAAGCGCTGCTTCACGTCCATCTTGCGCACCATGTAGTCGGCCGCGTAGAGCAGCACGGCCAGCTTGGCGAGCTCAGACGGCTGGAAGTTCATGATGCCCAGCGAGATCCAGCGGCGCGCGCCGTTGACGCCCTTGCCGATGAAGGGGAGCAGCACCAGCACGAGGAGCACCAGGGCCACGGCAAACATCCAGGGGGCCATCTTTTCCCAGCTGCGCATGGGGAACTGAAAGGCCACCATGGCCGCCACCACGCCGATGACCATGGAGATGGCGTGACGAATCACGAAGTGGGTGTGCGCGTAGTTGGCAAAGCGCGGGTTGTCGGGCAGTGCAATCGAGGCCGAATACACCATCACCAGGCCCCAGGCGAGCAGGGCCACCACCACCCACAGCAGGGGTTGGTCAAAACCGAGTTCGCGCACCGCCACGTTGCGCGTGCCGGCGTAGGTGCGGTTGGACAGGCGCACCGGCAGGCCGTCGCGCGACGAACCGCCGGCCAGCGCACCGGCCAGATCGCGCCCCAGCAGGCGCGGGTTGAGTGCGGCCAGGCCTTCGCGCAGGCGCTGCGACCAGGTCAGGGTAGGCACAGGTCGTTTCTTCACAGGCCAGCCTCCAGACTCATGCCGCGTTCGGCGGCCAGCGCCCCGACGGACTCGACGAAGACGCGGGCGCGGTGCTCGTAGTTGTCGAACATGTCCAGGCTGGCACAGGCGGGCGACATCAGCACCGCATCGCCTGGTCGGGCCTGTTGTGAGGCGAGCTCCACCGCCTCGGGCAGCGTGGCGGCGTCGAGCTGGGGCACCACAGCCGCATCGAGGGCTTCGCCCACCGCCGCACGGATGCGCGCGGCGTCGCGACCGATGTAGACCACGGCGCGCGCAAAACGCGTCAGCGGAGCGGCCAGCGGAACAAAGTCCTGCCCCTTGCCGTCACCACCCAGAATCACGACCAGCCGGCGCTCAGCGCCCAGGCCGTTGACCGCTGCGAGCGTGGCGCCGACGTTGGTGCCCTTGCTGTCGTCGAAGTACTCGACCTCGTCGATGATGGCCACCGGCTCGACGCGATGGGGCTCCCCGCGGTACTCGCGCAGGCCGTGCAGCATGGGGCCGAGCGCGGCGCCGGTGGAGGCGGCCAGCGCCAGCGCAGCCAGCGCATTGGCAGCGTTGTGGCGGCCGCGAATGCGCAGTGCATCCACAGGCATGAGCCTTTGCAAATAGACCTCTTCGATCGCTTCCGATGCGCGACCCCGCTTGCGCGTCTCGTCCATCGCCAATGCACGCACCAGCCAGGCCATGCCGTTGAGCGATTCGACGCCCCAGTCGCCCGCGCGCGAGGGTGCGTCCAGCCCGAAGCTGGCCCAGGGCCGTGCGCTCTGCTGGCGGTTGCGGTTGCCCACTTTCACGGTCACCAGGCCGGGCTGCAGCGCCATGACCTGGGGGTCGTCCCGGTTGAGCAGCATCAGGGCCTGGCCGCCGAACACGGCCGCCTTGGCCTGTGTGTAGGCAGCCATGTTGCCGTGCCAGTCGAGGTGGTCTTCGGTGATGTTGAGCACGCTGGCGGCCGTGGGCACGCGGTCCCAGTCGGAGCCGGCGGCGCCATCGAGCTGGAAGCTGGAGAGTTCCAGCACCCACACGCGGGGCAGGTGCCGCGGCTGGGGAGGCTCGAGGGGGGGCGGCACCAGCATGGCGGTGCCTTCTTCTTCAGCTTCGGCGGCGGGTGCTTCTTCGTCTGCGGTTTCCGCTTCGTCAACTGCCTCGACCGCAACCGCTGCAGGAGGTACTGGTGTTTCGGCCGGCACCTGGGCGGCGGTACGTTCGTCGTCGGCGTGCTGGGCCACAGTTTCGGCATCCAGCGCCGCGGACAACACGTCCAGCAAGGCTGGGCCGATGTTGCCGGCCATGGCCACAGGCACACCCGCGCGCTGCAGCAGCAAGGTGGTGAGCGAGGTCACGGTGGTCTTGCCGTTGGTGCCTGTGATGGCCAGCACCTTGGGGCGGTAAGGCAGGCGCTCGCGCTCCGCCAGCGTCTTCAGGGCGCGGGCGAACAGGCCCAACTCGCCGAGCACGGCCACGTGGTGTACCTGTGCCCAGGTGAGCACGGTCTGCAGCGAGGCGGGGGCCAGGCCAGGGCTGCGCGCGATCAGCGTCCACTCGCCGCGCGCCAGCAAGGCGTCGTCAAAGGCGCCGCTCACGAAGGTTGCCAGCGGACAGTCGGCGCGCAAGGCTGCGAGCTGTGGTGGTTGCTCACGCGTGTCGGCCACGGTCACGCGCGCACCCTGGCGCACGCACCAGCGCGCCATGGCCAGGCCGGAGGCGCCCAGACCGAGGATGAGAACGTGGTGGTCGTGCATCTTCAGCGGAGCTTCAGCGTGGACAGGCCAACGAGGCACAGCAACATGGTGATGATCCAGAAGCGCACGACGACCTGCGTTTCCTTCCACCCCTTTTTCTCGAAGTGGTGGTGCAGCGGTGCCATCTGGAACAGACGGCGACCGGCACCAAAGCGGCGCTTGGTGTACTTGAACCAGGTCACCTGCAGCATGACCGACAGCGCCTCCACCACAAAGATGCCGCCCATGATGGCCAGCACGATCTCTTGCCGCACGATGACGGCGATGGTGCCCAGCGCACCGCCGAGTGCCAGAGCGCCCACGTCACCCATGAACACCTGCGCAGGGTGGGTGTTGAACCACAAGAAGGCCAGGCCTGCGCCGGCCATGGCCGCGCAGAAGATCAACAACTCACCAGCGCCCGGGATGTGCGGCAGCAGCAGGTATTTCGCGAACACCACGTTGCCGGTGACGTAGGCAAAGATGCCCAGCGCCGAGCCGACCATGACGACCGGCATGATGGCCAGGCCGTCCAGGCCATCGGTGAGGTTGACCGCGTTGCTGGAGCCGACGATGACGAGATACGTCATGACGACAAACCCGAACACACCGAGCGGATAGCTGATTTCCTTGAAGAAGGGCACGAGCAGACCGGCTTGCGGCGGCAGATCCAGTGTGAAGCCGGAAGACACCCAGGCAAAGAACAGCTGCAGCACCCGCAGGTTGCTGGTCTCCGACACGCTGAATACAAGGTAGAACGCAGCGATCAGGCCGATGGCCGATTGCCACAGGTACTTTTCGCGCGAGCGCATGCCCTCCGGGTCCTTGTGCACCACCTTGCGCCAGTCATCGGCCCAGCCGATGGCGCCGAAACCCAGCGTGACCAGCAGCACGATCCACACGAAGCGGTTGGACCATTCGAACCAGAGCAAGGTGGACAGCGCGATGGCGAACAGGATCAACACGCCGCCCATGGTGGGGGTGCCGCCCTTGCTGATGTGGGTCTGCATGGCGTACTCGCGGATCGGCTGGCCGATCTTGAGTGCGGCGAGCCGGCGAATGAAAAACGGCCCGACCGCCAGCCCCACGAGCAACGCGGTAAGCGCAGCCATGACGGCGCGGAACGTCAGGTACTGGAACACCCGCAGGAAACCGAAATCGGGCGACAGCCCTTGCAACCACAGAGCCAGGCTAGGCAGCATGGGCGTTGTCCTTCTTGTTGTTGTGGTGTGCGGGATCGAGCGCGAGCAAGGCCTGCACCACGCGCTCGGTGCGCATGAAGCGCGAACCCTTGACCAGCACACTCTGGAACACCGGGCGGTCGTCGCTCATCGCAGCGCACACAGCGCCAGCCATGGCGGGCACTTCGTTCCAGTGGGTGACGGCGGGCCACACCGCAGCGGCCTGGCGCATCCAGTCGCCGGCGACGTGCACCGCCTCGATGCCCCGGTCGCGCGCGTGGCGCAGCACCTCTTCGTGGAAGGCCATGCCCTGTTCACCCACCTCGCCCATGTCGCCGAGCACCAGCAGGCGCGGCGCGGGCAGCTCGGCCAGCACGTCGATGGCGGCGCGCACCGAGTCGGGGTTGGCGTTGTAGGTGTCGTCGATCAGCGTGATGGTGCGACCGTCCAGGCGCAGCGCCAGCGCGCGCGAGCGGCCACCCACCGGCTCGAAGCCATCGAGCCCGCGCACCACCGCGTCGAGCTTTACACCGGCGGCCAGTGCGCAGGCGGTGGCGGCCAGTGCGTTGCGCACGTTGTGTCGGCCAGCGATCTGCAGGTGGACCGTGCCTTTGCCGGCTGGTGATGCGAAGCACAGCGTCCACGCGCCGTCCTGCCAGTCGGCCTTGACGCCCGCCACGTCGGCGGCCGGGTCGGTGTCGCTGAAGGTCATGACGCGGCGTCCGGCGGCCAGTCCGCGCCACAGCGCGGTGTACGTGTCGTCGGACGGGAACACGGCCACGCCATCGTCTGCCAATGCCTGGATGACCTGGCCGTTTTCAAGCGCAACCGCTTCCACCGTGGCCATGAATTCCTGGTGCTCGCGTTGCGCGTTGTTCACCAGCGCCACCGTGGGCAGCGCGATTGCAGCGAGCTCGGCGATTTCACCGGGATGGTTCATGCCGAGTTCAACCACGGAGAGTCGATGCGTCGCGTTCAGGCGCAGCAGCGTGAGCGGTACGCCGATGTCGTTGTTGAAGTTGCCCTGTGTGGCGTGGGCGGATTCACCCGCTGCAGCGCGCAGGATGGACGCGATCATCTGCGTGACCGTGGTCTTGCCGTTGCTGCCGGTCACGGCGATCAGCGGCAGGTGGAACTGGTTGCGCCACAGCCGGGCGAGTTCGCCGAGTGCACGGCGCGTGTCAGGCACCTCCGCGCCGGGCAAGCCCGCCTCGGCCAGGCCGCTGTGCGCGATGGCGGCCACCGCGCCTTGTGCGGCCGCCTGCGGCAAAAAGTCGTGCGCATCGAAGCGCTCACCCTTCAAGGCAACGAACAGGTCGCCCTGTTGCAGGCTGCGCGTGTCGGTGTGCACGCGGGTGATCGTCACCTCAGGCTGACCGACCACGCGGGCGCCGCTGAGTTGGGGGAGCAACTGGCCCAGCGTCTTCATGCGAGGGCTCCCTGCGCTGCGCGAGCGGCCAGCGCCTGGCGCGCATGAACCAGATCAGAGAACGGCGTCTTCACGCCCTGGATGTCCTGGTAGTCCTCATGGCCCTTGCCGGCGATCAGCACCACGTCCGCCGCTTGTGCACGCGCCACAGCCATGGCGATGGCGGCAGCCCGGTCGGGCTCGACCAGCGCTGCTCCCGGATTCGCCAAACCCACAACCATCTGGCCGAGGATGTGACCCGGGTTCTCGCTGCGCGGGTTGTCGCTGGTGAGAACGACGCGCGCCGCTTCTCGCTCGGCCACGGCTGCCATGAGCGGGCGCTTGCCGGCATCGCGGTCACCGCCGCAGCCCACCACCACCCAGAGCGCACCACCGCGCCGAGCCGCCAGCGGGTGCAGGGCTTGGAGTGCTTTGTCCAGCGCGTCGGGTGTGTGGGCGTAGTCCACCAGCACCAGGGGTTGATCCACGGCGGCGGCTTCGACCTGTTCCATGCGGCCGGGCACCGGGGTGAGCGCGCCGCAGGCCTTGACGGCTTGCTGCAGCGACACGCCCAATGCGCGGGCAGACGCCAGCACGCACAGCAGGTTGGACACGTTGTAGCGACCCACCAACGGCACCTGCAGGCTGTGGCGATCCAGCTCGGCGCCCTGCGCGTCACGCTCGACAACGTCGAAGGCCATGCCGGCGTGGGTGAACTGGATGTCCACCGCGTTCAGGCGCGCAGGCGCTGCGATGCCCACAGTCCACAGGTCCAGGTCTCGCGGGGCCAACTGGTCAGCCAGTCCAGCGCCGCGTACATCGTCGACATTGACCACCGCAGCGGCCAGACCGGGCCAGTCGAACAGCGCGGCCTTGGCGTCCCAATAGGCATCCATGCTGCCGTGGAAGTCGAGGTGGTCCTGGGTGAAATTGGTGAACACGGCCACACGCACCTGCGTGGCGTTCAGCCGCCCTTCAACCAGACCGATGGACGAGGCTTCGATGGCGCAGGCCTTCAGACCTGCGTCCACAAAACGTCGGAGTTGCTGCTGCAGCATCACTGGATCGGGGGTCGTGAGACCTGTGGGCACCAGCGCCGAGCCTGGCTGGCCCATGCCGAGCGTGCCCACCACAGCGCAAGGCCGCGCGCAGACCGAGAGCAACTGCGCGGTCCACCAGGCGCACGAGGTCTTGCCGTTGGTGCCGGTGATGGCCAGCACGTCGAGCGCGGCGCTGGGCTGGTCGCAGAACGCGCTGGCAACGGCGCCGGCCTTCGCCTTGAGGCCAGCCACCGCGAGCACGCGGGGATCTTCCAGACCAAAGGACTCGACACCCTCGCGCTCGACCAGCGCGGCCACGGCGCCCGATGCCAGCGCAGCGCTCACATAGCGGCGCCCGTCGGTGGCCGCACCGGGCCAGGCCACAAAACCGTCACCGGGCAGCAGGCGGCGGCTGTCGCATTGCAGCACGCCACTCACGGTGGCGTGCAACCATGCGGCCACGTCCCGGGGCTGGTCCAGCACTTTCATCAGAACGTTTCCTCGACCACGTCGGTGACGATCTGCGGCTTCACGCTCATGTCGGGCTGCACGCCGAGGATGCGCAGGGTTTGCTGCACCGTCTCACTGAACACGGGCGCGGCCACCAGACCGCCGTAGTAGGCGCCGTTGCCGGGCTCGTCCACCATCACCGCCACCACGATGCGCGGCGATTCCACCGGCGCCAGTCCCACGAAGAAGCTGCGGTACTTTTTGTCGGCGTAGCCCTTGCCTTCCTGCTTGCGCGCGGTACCCGACTTGCCACCCACCGAGTAACCCATGGTCTGAGCGCGCGAACCAGTGCCGCCGGGACCGGCGGCCAGTTGCAGCATGGCGCGAACCGCTACTGCGTTCTTGTCGCTGAACACGCGCACGCCACTCACCTGCTCGCTGGACTTCTGCAGCGTCACAGGGATCAGCTCACCGTTGCGCGCGAAGATGGTGTACGCCTGCGCGAGCTGGAACAGCGAAGTAGAGAGACCGTAACCGTAGCTCATGGTGGCCTGCTCGATCGGGCGCCAGGTCTTGTAGGGGCGCAGGCGGCCGGTCACGGCGCCAGGAAACGGCACCTGCGGCTTCTGCCCGAAGCCCGCCTGCGCGTAGGTTTCCCACATTTCGCGCGGGCTCATCTGCATGGCCATCTTGACCGTACCGACGTTGCTCGATTTCTGGATCACTTGCGACACCGTGAGCACATCGTTCGGGTGCGAGTCGCTGATGGTGGAGCCACCGATGGTGATACGCCCCGGCGCGGTGTTGATGGGCGTGGTGGGTGTGACCAGGCCCTTGTCCAGCGCCAGGTTGATGATGAAGGGCTTCATGGTCGAGCCCGGCTCGAAGCTGTCGGTGAGCACGCGGTTGCGCAGCTGCTCGCCGCTGAGGTTCACACGCCGGTTGGGGTTGTAGCTCGGGTAGTTGGCCAGCGCCAGCACCTCGCCGGTCTGGGTGTCGAGCACCACCACACTGCCGCCACGCGCCTTGTGTGTCTGCACGGCCTCTTTCAGCTTCTGGTAGGCGAAGTACTGCACCTTGCTGTCGATGGAGAGCTGCAGGTCGGGGCCATCCACTGGCGGCACCACGTCGCGCACGTCTTCCACCACGCGGCCCAGGCGGTCCTTGATGACGCGGCGCGAACCGTTCTTGCCCGAGAGCTGCTGGTTGAACGCCAGCTCCACACCCTCTTGCCCACGGTCTTCCACGTTGGTGAAGCCGACCACGTGCGCAGCCGCTTCGCCTTCGGGGTATTGGCGCTTGTATTCGCGGCGCTGGTGAAAGCCCTTGATGCCCAGCGCGGCGATCTCCTTGGCCACGGGCTCGTCCACCTGGCGCTTGATCCACACAAAGGTCTTGTCCTCCACCGCGAGGCGCTTGCGCAGGTCGGCCAGCGGCATCTCGAGCAGCTTGGCGAGCTCGCGCAGCTTGGGATCGGCACGGTCCACGTCTTCGGGAATCGCCCAGATGCTTTGCGCGACCACGCTGGAGGCGAGGATGAGGCCGTTGCGATCCAGCACACGGCCGCGGTTGGCCGGCAGCTCCAGCGTTCGGGCAAAACGCACCTCACCCTGGCGCTGGAAGAAGTCGTTGCCGAACACCTGCACATACGCGGCGCGCCCGGCCAGGCCCGCAAACGCCACCGCCAGCCCGGCAACAATGAACTTGCTGCGCCACACAGGCGTTTTGCTGGCCAGCAGCGGGCTGGCGCTGTAGTTGATGCTGCGGCTCATCTGGAAGCTGCCTCCGCCCGCACCGCGGGCTCGAACACCGTCACGTACTGCGTTACACCCGGTGTGACCGGGCGCATCTGCAACTGTCGCGTGGCGAGTTGCTGCACGCGCGCCGGGGTGGCTTGTGCGCGCTTCTGCACCTGCAGTTGTTCGTGCTCGGCGTCGAGCTTGTTCGACTGCGCCTGTGCGCGATCGAGCGCGGTGTAGAGCCGGCGCGACTCGTACTGGGTGTGCACCAGGTAGAAGGCGCTGGCGATCACGGCCAGCAACAACACGAGGTTCAAACGAATCACGGTGCAGCCTCCGTGCGCTCGGCCACGCGCATCACGGCGCTGCGCGACCGCGGATTGCCCTTGACCTCTTCATCCGAAGGCATCACCCGCTTCAAGCCACCCAGCGCCATGGGCGCGGGTTCGGCAAACGGCACACGGCGGTCCACCACGGCACGCGAATGGCGCGCCATGAACTGCTTGACCATGCGATCTTCGAGCGAATGGAAGCTGATCACCACGAGATGTCCTGTGGGGCGCAATACGTGCAGGCTGGCCTCTAGCGCTTGTTGCAACTCTTCAAGCTCGGCGTTGATGAAAATCCGAAAAGCCTGAAATGTGCGCGTTGCAGGGTCCTTGCCCGGCTCGCGGGTTTTGACCGCGCCAGCCACGACTTCGGCCAGTTCACGGGTGGTTCGAAAAGGGCCCCGTTCCTG
>JBBQSX010000079.1:0-15559 GCA_038213545.1 Burkholderiales bacterium | reverse complement strand
CCTGCAGGTCTTCCTTTTTTACGCCCAGCAGGTCGATGCGCTGGCCGCCAGTGACCTTCACCGTGGGGATCTTGTACTTGTCCACCGCGTCGGCGATACGGCGCAACTCATCGGCCGTGGTCTCGCCGCCCCACATGCGCGGAATCACGCTGTAGGTGCCGTCTTTCTGGATGTTGGCGTGCATGCGCTCGTTGATGAAGCGGCTCTGCGGATCGTCCTTGGCCTCCTTCGGCCAGGTGCTGATCAGGTAGTAGTTGACGGCCGGGCGGCAGGTTGCGCAGCCGTTGGGCGTGCGCCAGCCCATGCCGGCGAACACAGCGCCGGTGTTGGTGTACTTGCACTGCCGGATCGCGTCGCGCACCGCCTGATGGCCGTGATCGGTGCAGGCGCACATGGCCTTGAGCTTGGGCGTGGCCGAGTAGTCACCGCCGGCGGTGAACATCAGGATCTGCTCCACCAGGCCAGTGCACGAGCCGCAGCTCGCGCTCGCCTTGGTCTGCTTGCGCACCTCCTCCAGCGTGAACAGGCCCCTGTCCTTGATGGCCTTGCAGATGGTGCCCTTGGTCACGCCGTTGCAGCCGCAGACCTCGTCGGTGTCGGCCATGGCAGAGGCCTTGCTCTGGCCCTGGTGACCCACGTCGCCGATGTTCGATTCGCCAAACATCAGCTTGTCGCGGATGTCGGCCACGCTGCGGCCATCTCGCAGCAGCTTGAAATACCACGAGCCGTCCACCGTGTCGCCGTACAGGCAGGCGCCCACCAGCTTGTCGTCCTGGATCACGAGCTTCTTGTAGACGCCGCCCGAGGGGTCGCTCATCACGATTTCTTCGGTGTTCGCGCCGCCGGTGAAGTTGCCGGCAGAAAACAGGTCGATGCCGGTGACCTTGAGTTTGGTCGAGGTGAGCGAGCCGGTGTAGCGGCCAATGCCGAACTCGGCCAGGTGCGTGGCCAGCACCTTTCCCTGCTCGAAGAGTGGCGCCACCAGGCCATAAGCGATGCCGCGGTGCGCCGCACATTCGCCCACCGCGTAGATGCGCGGGTCGGTCACGGTCTGCAGCGTGTCGCTCACCACGATGCCCTTGTTCACATGCAGGCGCATGCTCTCGGCCAGTGCCGTGTTGGGGCGGATGCCCACGGCCATCACCACCAGATCGGCCTTCACTTCGGTGCCGTCCTTGAATCGGACGCTTCCCACCCTTTCGGGCTGAGCAGATACCCGTTCGGGCTGAGCTTGTCGAAGCCCTGAGTTCCGATCGTCCTGAGCTTGTCGAAGGGCAGGCTCAGGGCGAACGGGGGTGGCGGGCAGCAGGGCTTCGGTCTGCGCACCCATCAGGAAGGTCATGCCGCGCTCTTCCAGCGACTTCTGCAGCAGCTGGCCCGCGACCTCGTCGAGCTGTCGCTCCATGAGCCACGGGCCCACGTGCACCACGCTCACCGCCATGCCGCGCTTCATCAAACCGTTGGCCGCTTCCAGACCCAACAGACCGCCTCCGATGACCACCGCGTGGGAATAGCGCGTGGCCGCGTCGATCATGGCCTGCGTGTCGGCGATGTCGCGATAGGCCAGCACGCCGGCCAGGTCCTTGCCCGGGATGGGCAGCATGAAGGGATTGGAGCCGGTGGCCAGGATGAGCCTGTCGTAGGGCGCTTCGATCACGCTGCCGCCGGCATCGGTGGCGCGCACGACCCGCTTGACGCGGTCCACTTCGGTCACGGTCTTGCCCGCGTGCAGGGTGATGCCGTGGTCGCTGTACCAGGCCCAGTCGTTGAGCACGATCTCATCCAGCGTTTGTTCGCCGGCCAGCACCGGCGAGAGCAGGATGCGGTTGTAGTTCGGGTGGGGCTCCGCGCCGAACACAGTGATGTCATAAAGATCGGGTGTGAGCTTGAGCAGCTCTTCGATCGTTCGCACACCGGCCATGCCGTTGCCGACCATCACCAGTTTCAGTTTCGCTTTCGGGTTGACGCGCATGTCCATGGTGTTCTCCTCAAGCCACTTTTTCAACGTGCGCCTGGCGCGTGTAGAGGAAATCGATCACCGCCTTGCGGCACTGCTGGTAGCGCGGTTCGTCGGCCAAGGCCACCCGGTTGCGCGGGCGTGGCAGCTCCACGGACAACACCTCGCCGATGGTGGCGGCCGGGCCGTTGGTGAGCATCACGATGCGGTCGCTCAGCAGCACGGCTTCGTCCACGTCGTGCGTGACCATGACCACCGTGCTGTGCGTGCGTGCCACGATGTCCAGCAGTTCGTCCTGCAGCTTGGCGCGGGTGAGTGCGTCAAGGGCGCCGAAAGGTTCGTCCATGAGCAGCACCTTGGGTTCCATCGAGAGAGCGCGGGCAATGCCCACGCGTTGCTTCATGCCGCCAGAGATTTCACCCGGGCGTTTTTGTGCGGCGGGTGTGAGGCCCACCATCGCCAGCGCGGCGTCGGTGCGGGCCTTGAGTTGCGCCTTGGTCTCGGTGGCCGAGAACACCCGCTCCACCGCGAGGTACACGTTCTCGAAACAGGTGAGCCAGGGCAGCAGCGAATGGTTCTGGAACACCACCGCGCGCTCGGGGCCGGGGCCTGCAATTTCCTTGTCGGCGCACAGCAGCACACCTTCGGTGGGCACGGTCAGGCCGGCGATCAGGTTGAGCAAGGTGGACTTGCCGCAACCCGAGTGGCCGATGAGGGTGACGAACTCGCCTTTGGCCACGGTCAGGTTGATGTCGCGCAGCGCGGGAAAGTTGCCCTTCTTCGTCTTGAAGGTCTGCTCGACGCCCTGGATCTCGATGTATTTGAGGCTCATGATTTGACTTCCTCAAACGTGAACAGGGTGGCCAGCTTGATGAGGCCGAATTCGAGCACCAGGCCCACGATGCCGATCACGAAGATGGCGATGATGATGCTGGCCACGTTGAGGTTGTTCCACTCGTCCCAGATCCAGAATCCGATGCCCACGCCACCGGTCAGCATCTCTGCGGCCACGATCACCAGCCAGGCTGTGCCCACCGCCAGCCGCACGCCGGTCAGCAAGTAGGGCAGCACGGCCGGGAACAGGATCTTGGTGAAGATCTTCCACTCGCTCAGGTTGAGCACGCGCGCCACGTTCATGTAATCCTGCGGCACGCGCTGCACGCCCACCGCGGTGTTGATGATCATGGGCCAGATGGAACAGATGAAGATGGTCCAGATGGCCGCCGGGTTGGCACCCTTGAAGACCAGCAGGCCGATCGGCAGCCAGGCCAGGGGCGACACCGGGCGCAGCAGGCTGATGAGCGGGTTGAACATGCGGCTGAGGAATTCAAAGCGGCCGATGGCAAAACCCGCCGGGATGCCCACCGCTGCAGCGAGGCCGAAGCCGATGGCCACACGCTGCAGCGACATGAGCACGTTCCAGCCCACGCCCTGGTCGTTTGGTCCGACCTGGTAGAACGGATCGGAGAACACTTTCACCGCCTGCTTCCAGGTTTCCAGCGGTGTCGGGATACCGCTGGCGCCGTTGCCGGCCACCACAGCCCACACGGTGATGAGGAACACCAAGCCCAGCACCGGCGGCAGCACCGCGGTCCAAAGGAACCTCAGGTCCCAACCGCGCTTGGCCTGCACCGCCGGCTCCGGCGCCGGCCGGGGCACCGCCGCCATTGCGGTTGCGGACAGCGGCTCGGCCTGGGTGGTGGGGGGGGCTTCCAGAGGCGAATGAAAAACGGCGCTGACCATGGTGTTTCTCCCTGTGGGCGATCTGATCAGGCAGCGTTGATCTTGAACGAATCAGCGTATTTGGCAGGGTCCTTGCCGTCCCACACCACACCGTCCATGAGCTTGGAGCTGCGCATCTCGGACTTGGGCAAGGCCGTCTTGGTCGCGGTGGCCGCTTCCTTGTAAATGTCGATGCGGTTGACCTGTTTGGCCACGGCCAAATAATCGGGGTGCGACTTGAGCAAGCCCCAGCGCTTGTGCTGGGTGAGGAACCACATTCCGTCGCTGAGGTAGGGGAAGTTCACCAGGCCGTCGTTGAAGAACTTCATGTGGTTGGGGTCGTCCCAGGTCTTGCCCATGCCGTTCTGGTAACGGCCCAGGATGCGCTGGTTGATCGCGTCCACGCCGGTGTTCACGTACGAGCGCTGGGCGATCGTCTCGGCCATCTTGTTTTTGTTCTGCAGGCCGGCGTCGATCCACTTGCTGGCTTCCAGAATGGCGGCCGTCACGGCGCGCGCGGTGTTCGGGTTCTTCTGCACGAACTCGGCCGTGGTGCCCAGCACTTTCTCGGGGTGGTCTTTCCAGATGTCCTGTGTGGTGTTGGCTGTGATGCCGATACCGTCCATGATGGCTCGGTGGTTCCAGGGTTCGCCCACGCAGAAACCGTCCATGTTGCCCACGCGCATGTTGGCCACCATCTGAGGCGGCGGCACCACGATGGCGCGCGCGTCCTTGAAGGGGTCGATGCCGGCGCTGGCCAACCAGTAATAGAGCCACATAGCATAGGTGCCGGTTGGGAAGGTCTGTGCAAAGGTGTACTCGCGCTTTTCCCTGCCCATCACCTTGGCGAGCGACGGGCCGTCCACCGCGCCTTGTTCCGAGAGCTTTTTGGACAGCGTGATCGCCTGACCGTTGTTGTTCAGGCTCATCAGCACCGCCATGTCTTTCTTCGGGCCCGAGGTGCCCAACTGCAGGCCGTAGACCAGCCCATAAAGCACGTGGGCGAAGTCCAGTTCGCCATTGACCAGTTTGTCGCGCACACCGGCCCAGCTGGCTTCCTTCGTGGGGACGATCTTCACGCCGTATTTCTTGTCGATGCCGAGCTCTGCGGCCATCACCACGCTGGCGCAGTCGGTCAGCGGGATGAAACCGATCTTGACCTCGGTCTTTTCAGGTGCGTCGGAGCCGGCTGCCCACACCCCGCTGTGGCCCAGCGTTGAGAAGAAGGTGGCAGCGCCGATGGCTGTGCTTTTCTTGATGAAGTCGCGTCGCGAAGATGCGGCGGATTCGGCGGGCGTTTCGGCCAAAGCCTGGGGAATGCCGGCGCCGGTGGTGTCTGCGTTCATGTCCAACTCCTTGCTGATGAAAAAAGCGATGCCCAAAGCAAAACGGCGCCCATTTCCTTGCCTGCCTGAGCAGGTTGGAAATGGACGCCGTTGTCCGTGTCTGGGGAGACTGAGGAAGCCTTGCCGCCATTGGCCCGGCTTCCGATGCCATTGACATGCAGGGACCGTGCCAGCGAGAGCGGTGTTTTTGGGTTCGGGCGCCAGGCCTTTGATTTCAAAAGGAAAACGCACGCGCTTCTGTCCGCTCTCTGCGGCACATCAACCGCTGCCGTGGTCGCGAGCGGGCGTCAATCTGGTGCGAAGGGTCGCTGAAGCACGAAACTTGTGCGCTGCAGCACCGGGACGTGCTTCAGCGCGGGCGCTCGGGCAGCACGTCGGCCATGGCCAGCACCGCTTCGGCCACCTCGATCAGCCGGCGGTTCTGGTTCATGGCCATCTGGCGCATGGTCTTGTGGGCTTCTTCTTCACTCAGGTGGCGGTGAGCCATCAGCAGGCCCTTGGCGCGCTCGATCAGCTTGCGCTCGTTGAGGCTGGCGCGAACGGTGTCCAGTTCTTCGCTCATCGTCTGCAGACGCCGCGCCTGCGCCTGCACCAGTTCCAGGATCGAGCGTTCCAGGTGCAGACCGTAACCCTGTGTACCCGTGCCGAACGCCGCCATGCCTTGCACCTCGGGCGTGCGGAAGAACGACAACACATCCGCCTCGGTGGCCGGCGCGGTGTGCAGGGCGTGAAAACTGTTCAGTTCGGCGTTGGCTGCAGCAATCTTCTGTTTGCAGGCTTGCAGCAGGTCCAGCGCGAGGCGATCCTCCACCGCTTTCATGCGGTCGATGCGCCCGCTGCAGCATTCGAACCAGCCCTGGCTCACCTGGGCATTGAGCGGCGAGCCGTGCGGGGCGGTGCACAACACGCGGCGCAAGCGCTCCAGCTCCGCCAGCGTGGCACTGGCCTGGGTGGCGTTCCACAGTTCGACCACGTGGGGGTTGGAGAATTCGGCGAACACCTCCAGGCAGCGCTCTTGCGACTCGATGAGGTGCAGCAGGCGCTGCTGTTCTTCGGCCACAGCGCGGCCACCGGCAAACAGGGCCGAGCCGCAAGCGCGTTCCTGGCCGGCGAATTCCTTGCCCTGCATGAAGTTGAACAAGGCCACCAGCAGACGCGAGATTTCAGGGTCGCTGGCGCTGTCTGCCGCCTCGAACACCACCGCCAGCAAACCCGCGATCAACCGCATATAGGCCTCGGTTGCCTGCTGGGGCGTCCATTCCAGTGCCTGCACCCGCGCACGCAACCCGTCGAGCGCGTCCAGTCCGTGCAGCACATAGGCAATGCGGCTGAACAGGCGCGCTCCATTGCCCACCAGGGCCGACTCCGTGTTGAGTTCGTCGAAGCAGGCGCGCAGCTCGGCCTCGGTCTGCCGGCATTCGGCCATCTGCGCGCCGCGCACCTCGCCGAACCGAGCTCCCTGCGAGGCAAGGAACAGGTTGGACAGGCCCCGCTCTCGCTGCAGGCCGTGCACCAGACGCCCGGTCACGTTCACCAGCGCGCTGGTGAGCGCAAGCTGCTGCAGTTCGGCTATTTCGCAGCGTTTGGCTGCCACCAGAAAGTTCAGGCCCGATTTCATGTGCGTGTGGTTGTTGCAGGTATCCCGCGGTCACGAGCAACAAACATGCCGCCCGTACACTTGAACCATGCTGATTTTGGGAATCGAGTCGTCTTGCGACGAAACCGGGGTCGCCCTGGTCGACGCCAGCGGCGGCCAAACGCCGAGGCTGCTGGGCGATGCTCTGCACAGCCAGATAGACATGCACCGCGCTTATGGAGGCGTGGTGCCCGAACTCGCCAGCCGCGACCACATCCGTCGCGTGCTGCCGCTCACCGACGCGGCGCTCGCCCAGGCTGGTCTGCCGCTGTCGGCCGTGGACGCCGTGGCCTACACCCGCGGGCCAGGCCTGGCCGGCGCGCTGCTGGTGGGTTCAGGCGTGGCCTGCGCGCTGGGCTTTGCGCTGGGCAAACCGGTGATCGGAGTGCACCACCTCGAAGGCCATCTGCTCTCGCCTTTTTTGAGCGCAGACCCGCCCGAGTTCCCGTTCGTGGCGCTGCTCGTGTCGGGCGGTCACAGCCAGCTGATGCGGGTGGATGGCGTGGGGGGCTACACCTTGCTGGGTGAAACCATCGACGACGCTGCGGGCGAGGCTTTCGACAAATCGGCCAAGCTGCTCGGCCTCGGCTACCCGGGCGGCCCGGCGCTGGCGCAGTTGGCGCTGCAGGGCGATCCGCTGGCCTACAAGTTTCCACGCCCGCTGTTGCACAGTGGCGACTTCGACTTTTCCTTCGCCGGCCTCAAGACGGCGGTGCTGACCCAGGTGAAAAAACTGGCTCACGCCAGCCTGGACGGCCCGGCCACGCTGCACCTGGCCGACCCGCTGACGCTGAAGCAAAAATCCGACGTGGCCGCCAGTGTGCAGGCCGCCATCGTCGAGGTGCTGGTGAAAAAATCAATGTCGGCGGTGCGCCAGAGCGGTCTGCGCCGCCTGGTGGTGGCCGGCGGCGTGGGCGCCAACACCTCGTTGCGTGAGCAACTGGGCGCGGCCTGCGCCAAGGCGGGTGTGCGCGTCCACTACCCCGAATTGCACCTGTGCACCGACAACGGCGCCATGATCGCGCTGGCCGCAGGCATGCGGGTGCAAGCCGGGCTGGCGATGAGCGACGGTGCCGATGGCAACGGATACAGCTTCGACGTGAAGCCTCGCTGGTCGCTCTCGGACCTGGCGCTGGACGCTCCCCAACGCTTGAACAATTCGCCATGAAAAACCCGATGAACTTCTCCTTTGCCCAGCGCCTTCGTGTACTTGCGACTGCCCTGATCGGCGTTGTGTGTGCCACCGCGTCTGTGGCCCAGGGACCAACGCCCATCCGAATAGGCATGATTGAAGGCCTGTCCGGCCCGATTGCCAACACCGGCGAAGCCGTCTACCGCAACCTGGTCTGGGCGAGCGAGCGGGTGAATGCGCGCGGCGGTGTGAAACTGCCCGGCGGCAACCGCCCGCTGATGATCGAGCGTTTCGACAGCAAGGGCCAGGCCGAAGAGGCGCTGTCGGCGCTGCGCTCGGCGGTGGACCGCGACATCTCCATCGTCGCGCAGGGCAATTCGTCGGCCGCGGCCAGCGCGCTGATTGAAGCCATCAACAAACACAACGAGCGCGAGCCGGCGCGCCAGATGCTGTTCCTCAACTACTCGGCGGTTGACCCAGTGCTCACCAACGAAAAATGCAGCTATTGGCATTTCCGTTTTGACGCCCACGCCGACATGCGCATGAGCGCGCTCATGAGCGTGCTGCGCGAAGACAAGCAGCTCAAGAACATCTACCTGATCGGTCAGGACTACAGCTTTGGCCAGGCGGTGTTGCGCGAGGGTCGCAACCAACTGGCCGCGCAGCGTCCCGACGTGAAGATCGTCGGCGAAGAGCTGCACCCCATGGCGCGCGTAAAGGACTTTTTGCCCTACGTCACCAAGATCAAGGCCAGTGGTGCGCAGGCCGTCCTCACCGGCAACTGGGGCAATGACCTCACGCTGCTGGTGAAGGCCGCCCGCGAGGTGGGGTTTGAGGGCACCTTCTACACGTTCTATGGCAACGCACTCGGCGCCCCGGCCGCCATGGGCGAGGCCGGCATCGGCAAGGTGATCGCGGTGGCCGACTGGTTTCCCAACGTGCCCACGCGCGAGTCCGAGGCCTTCTACCAGTCGTTCCGCCAGCGTTTCCCCAACCCTGCCGACGACTACGTGCACATGCGCATGCAGCTCATGATCGAATCGCTGGCGCAGGCCATCGAACGCGCTGGTGCCGCCGGGCCGGTCAATGCCGCCACCATCGCCGCCCAGTTGGAGAAAGCCGAAGTCACGCTCGCCGGTCAGACCGCCCGCATGCGCGCCGCTGACCACCAGTTCCAGCAACCGCTGGCGGTGGCCGTGATGGACCGCCAGGGCGCGCCCGGCGCCAAATTCGACGTCGAAGGCTCTGGCTACGGCTTTCGCGTCATTCGCAACCTGGCCCCCCAGCAAGCCGAACAGCCTCACCGCTGCAACATGATCCGCCCCTGATGTCTGTCAATGCCTCCTTCATGCGCTCCGTCGTTGAAAACCTCGAAGCCTCCCGCATCCGCGAGGTGGCCAACGAAGGTCTCGGTCGCGACAACGTGCTCAAGTTCTGGTTTGGCGAGAGCGACGAGGTCACGCCCGACTTCATCCGCGAAGCCGCCATCGCTTCGCTGCAATCCGGTGAAACCTTCTACGCGCACAACCTCGGCCTGCCCGAGCTGCGCGAAGCGCTCGCGGTTTACACCGACGGCCTGCACCCGGGGCGGGGCGCCGCGCACTGGATGGACCGGCTGGCCGTTACCTCGGGCGGCGTGAACGGCCTGATGCTGGCGTCGCAGGCGTTGGTGGAGGCGGGCGACGAGGTGGTTGTGGTCACGCCGGCCTGGCCCAACCTGGTGGCGCAGCCCCAGATCATGGGCGCGAACGTCAAAAGCGTGCCGCTGCACGTGCTCACCAACGGACCTCGCGCCGGCGCCTGGGCGCTGGACATGGATGCTTTGCTCTCCGCCATCACGCCGGCCACGCGCATGCTCATCGTCAACGCGCCCAACAACCCCACCGGCTGGACCCTGACCCGCGACGAGCAGGCCACCATCCTCGCGCACTGCCGGCGCACCGGCACCTGGATCCTGGCCGACGAGGTCTATGAGCGGCTGTATTACGCGGGCGACACGCCCAACGGCGCGGCCAGCAGCTTTCTGGACGTGGCCGAGCCGGACGACCGCGTTGTTGTGGCGCACAGCTTCTCCAAGAGCTTCCTCATGACCGGCTGGCGCCTGGGCTGGCTGGTGTTGCCTGCCGCACTCACGCCGGCGATGGGCAAGCTGATCGAGTTCAACACCTCGTGCGCGCCGGTCTTCGTGCAGCGCGGGGCCACGGTGGCCCTGCGGCGCGGCGCCGAGGTCACGCCCGCATTGGTGGCGCACCTCAAAACCTGCCGCGACACACTCGTGCCGCTGTTGCGTGCTTTGCCCGGCGTGACGGTGGCCGAGCCGCTGGGCGGTATGTACGCTTTTTTCAGGCTGCAGGGACACGATGACTGTCTGGACGTCGCCAAACGGCTGGTGCGCGAGGCCGGTATTGGCTTGGCGCCGGGCAGCGCCTTCAGCCCGGAAGCCACCGGCTGGCTGCGCTGGTGCTTCGCCAGCCGCGACACCCACCGGCTGGAAGAGGGCGTTGAACGCCTGCACAACTGGCGGGCCGTCCAGCCCGGCTGCCGTTGACGCCTTCTGCCTTATAATCCGAGGCTGCCGTTCGAAAGGACAGCACACCCACGCCCGATGCGGCGGCCGGCCCTGGAGCAACTCCTTGAGCCGACAGGCTGCGCCGGGACGCATGTAACCACAAGGAAATTTCATGATCGCCCAATCCATCAAAGCCGAAGTCGTCGCGGCCAACGCACGCGCCGCCAACGACACTGGCAGCCCAGAAGTGCAGGTCGCCCTGTTGACCGCACGCATCAACGAACTGACCCCCCACTTCAAGACGCACGCCAAAGACCACCACGGTCGTCGCGGCCTGCTGCGCATGGTGAGCCGCCGTCGCAAGCTGCTCGACTACCTGAAGTCCAAGGACGCCCAGCGTTACGTTGCGCTGATTGCCAAGCTGGGTCTGCGCAAATAATTGAGCCAGGGTTGACACACAAAACGCCTGAGTTGGTTCGCTGGCTCGGGCGTTTTTTGCTTTTTTGAGCCTTTTTTTGATTCCGGAGCATTGATTACAGAGCGAAGCTGTGTCATTCCAAGCGGGTTGAGCGTCATCGGCGGACCACTCAATCCATCTGGAATGGCATCGTGTTCTGGGTCGTGTTTCCGGGTTTTGTGCGGGTTTGCCGCACGCTGTGATTTCCGCCGGGTGGCGGAAAAAATTTCAGGAGATAAACCATGAGCATGTTCAACAAAGTCACCAAGACCTTCCAGTGGGGCCCCCACACGGTCACCATGGAAACCGGCGAAATCGCCCGCCAGGCCACTGGGGCCGTGCTGGTCAACATCGACGACACCGTGGTGCTCGCCACCGTGGTCGCCAAGACCGACGCCAAGGCCGGCCAGGACTTCTTTCCACTGACCGTTGACTACACCGAGAAGTCGTACGCCGCCGGCAAGATCCCCGGCAGTTTCTTCAAGCGCGAAGGCCGCCCCAGCGAACTCGAGACGCTGACCTGCCGCCTGATCGACCGCCCCATCCGTCCGCTGTTCCCCGAAGGCTTCTACAACGAAGTTCAGGTGATCGTGCACGTGGTGAGCTTGAACCCCGAAGTGCAGGCCGACATCGCCGCCATGATCGCCACCTCGGCTGCCCTGTCGGTCAGCGGCATTCCGTTCAACGGCCCCATCGGCGCTGCGCGCGTGGGCTACATCAATGGCCAGTACGTGCTGAACCCAGGCCAGACGCAGCTCAAAGACAGCCAGCTCGACCTCGTGGTCGCCGGCACCGAGTCCGCCGTGTTGATGGTCGAATCCGAAGCCGACCAGCTGTCTGAGGAGATCATGCTGGGCGCCGTGGTGTACGGCCATGAGCAGGGCAACATCGCCATTGCCGCCATCAACGAGCTGGTGCGCGACGCCGGCAAGCCATCGTGGAACTGGCAGGTGCCTGCCAAAGACGAGCCGCTGATCGCCAAGATCGACGAGCTGGCCAAGGCCAAACTGGAAGCCGCTTACCAGATCCGCAACAAGCAGTCCCGCACACAAGCTTGCCGCGCTGCTTACGCCGACGTGTTCGCTGCCCTGAAATCTGAAGGTGTGGCGTTCGACAGCGTGGCCATCGAAGCCCTGCTGTTCGAGATCGAAGCCAAGATCGTGCGCGGCCAGATTCTGGCCGGTGAGCCCCGCATTGACGGCCGCGACACGCGCACCGTGCGCGCCATCGAAATCCGCAATGGTGTGTTGCCCCGCACACACGGTTCGGCCCTGTTCACCCGCGGTGAAACGCAGGCGCTGGTGGTGGCCACGCTCGGCACCGACCGCGACGCGCAGCGCATCGATGCGCTGGCGGGCGACTTCGAAGACCGTTTCATGCTGCACTACAACATGCCTCCCTTCGCGACCGGCGAGGCAGGCCGGTTCGGCACTCCGAAGCGCCGAGAAATCGGCCACGGTCGCCTGGCCAAGCGCGCACTGATCGCTGCGCTGCCGAGCAAGGAAGACTTCCCTTACACGATGCGTGTGGTGTCCGAAATCACCGAGTCCAACGGCTCCTCTTCGATGGCCTCCGTTTGCGGTGGCTGCCTGGCGCTGATGGACGCCGGCGTGCCGATGAAGGCCCACGTGGCCGGCATCGCCATGGGCTTGATCAAGGACGGCAACCGCTTCGCAGTGCTGACCGACATCCTGGGTGACGAAGATCATCTGGGCGACATGGACTTCAAGGTCGCTGGTACCACCAACGGCATCTCGGCGCTGCAGATGGATATCAAGATCCAGGGCATCACCAAGGAAATCATGCAGGTCGCACTTGCCCAGGCGAAGGAAGCCCGCATGCACATCCTGGGCAAGATGCAGGAAGCCATGGGCGAAGCCAAGACCGAAGTGTCCAACTTCGCGCCCAAGCTCTTCACCATGAAGATCAACCCCGAGAAGATCCGCGACGTGATCGGCAAGGGCGGCGCCGTCATCCGTGCGCTGACCGAAGAGACCGGCACCCAGATCAACATCGATGAAGACGGCACGATCACCATCGCCTCGACCGACTCGGCCAAGGCCGACGAAGCCAAGCGCCGCATCGAGCAGATCACCGCTGAAGTGGAAGTGGGCAAGGTCTATGAAGGCCCAGTCACCAAGATCCTCGACTTCGGTGCCCTGATCAACCTGCTGCCTGGCAAGGACGGCCTGCTGCACATCAGCCAGATCGCGCACGAGCGCGTCGAGCGCGTCACCGACTACCTGACAGAAGGCCAGATCGTTCGCGTGAAGGTGCTCGAGACCGACGAAAAAGGCCGCGTCAAGCTGTCGATGAAGGCGCTGGCCGACCGCAACGCGGTGGAGCCGCAGCAGCAGCCCCAGCCGTGATCCCGGCGGTGATGCAAGCGGTCGAAATCAGCAGCTTCGGCGCGCCCGAGGTCTTGCGTCTGGGTGAGCGCCCCGTGCCGGTGGCGGCTGTGGGTGAGGTGCTGATTCGCGTCAGCGCATCGGGCGTGAACCGTCCCGACGTGCTGCAGCGAACCGGCAACTACCCGGTGCCGCCCGGCGCCTCGGACATTCCAGGTCTCGAGGTTGCGGGTGTCATTGCTGCGGGCGACGCATCAGCCATGGCTGCTGCGGGTCTCAAGCTGGGCGATCGCGTTTGTGCGCTTGTGGCGGGTGGCGGCTATGCCCGGTGGTGCGTAGCGCCAGTGGCCCAGTGCCTGCCGGTGCCCGAGGGCCTGGACGACATCGGCGCCGCATCGTTGCCGGAAACCTTCTTCACGGTGTGGAGCAATGTGTTCGACCGCGCGCGTCTGCAAGCGGGCGAAACGCTGTTGATCCAGGGCGGCACCAGCGGTATCGGCGTGACCGCGATCCAGATGGCGAAAGCTCTGGGCGCGCGCGTGATCGCCACCGCAGGCAGTGACGACAAATGCGCTGCTTGCCTGGGACTCGGTGCGGATCACGCCATCAATTACAAGGCACAAGACTTCGTCACCGCCGTGGCCGACCTCACGGGCGGACAGGGCGTCAACGTCGTGCTCGACATGGTGGCTGGTTCTTACGTGGCGCGCGAGATCGACTGCCTGGCCGAGGATGGCCGGCTGGTCATCATCGCAGTGCAGGGTGGTGTGAAGGCCGAGTTCAACGCCGGCATGGTGCTGCGAAAACGCCTGACCATCACCGGTTCGACCCTGCGCCCGCGACCAGTCGCGTTCAAGGCCGCCATCGCTCAAGCACTGCGCGAGCGGGTGTGGCCCTTGCTTGTCCAAGGTCAGATCAAGCCCGTGATTCATCGTGTTTTTCCCGCCAGTGAGGCTGCGGCCGCGCACACGCTCATGGAATCCAACAGCCACATTGGCAAGCTCGTCCTGACCTGGGCATGACGAACCTCCAGATATGAAACCACTGATCGCAGGCAACTGGAAAATGAACGGGTCGCTGGCCGCCAACGAGGCGCTGGTGAAAGGCCTGCTCGATGGCCCGGGCAGCCAGACACCGGGGGCGGACATGGTCTTGTGCGTGCCGGCACCCTACCTGGCCCAACTGCGGTCGCTGTTGTCAGGCACTGCGATCGCCTGGGGTGCGCAAGACGTGTCCAGTCACGAGCAAGGGGCTTTCACCGGTGAGGTGTCGGCCGCCATGCTCAAGGACTTCGCCTGCCGCTACGCGATCGTGGGGCATTCGGAACGGCGGCAATACCACGGCGAGACCGACCTGCAGGTGGCCGACAAGGCCAAACTGGCTCTGGCTCACGGTATCACGCCCATCGTGTGTGTTGGTGAGACGCTGGCCGAGCGCGAGGCGGGACAGACCGAAGCCGTGGTCAAGCGGCAATTGGCGGCGGTCATCCATGCGGTGGCGCATTGCACCAGTGAGATCGTGGTGGCTTATGAGCCAGTCTGGGCGATCGGCACGGGCAAAACAGCTTCGCCAGAGCAGGCGCAACAAGTGCATGCGGTGTTGCGTGCTCAATTGGCCGCCGCCACGCAACATCCTGACCGCGTGCACATCCTGTATGGCGGCAGCATGAACGCGGCGAACGCTGCCAGCCTGCTGGCCCAGCCCGATATCGACGGAGGCCTGATTGGCGGCGCATCGCTCAAGGTGCCTGACTTCCTTCAAATCGCGGCTTCGGCCCGTTGACATTTTTTCGTGCCCTCACGGGCGCATCGACAATCGTGATTCCGGAGTAAAAAATGAATGTTTTGTTGAACATCCTGCTGGTCGTGCAGATCCTTTCGGCCCTGACCATGATCGGCCTCATCCTCGTGCAGCACGGCAAGGGCGCCGATGCGGGCGCTGCGTTCGGTGGCGGTGGTGCTGGTTCGGCGAGCCTTTTCGGTGCATCGGGCGGTGCAAACTTCATGTCGCGTTCCACTGCGGTCCTTGCCGCGGTGTTCCTGAGCTGCACGCTGGGTCTGGCCTATTTTGGAAACCTGCGCACCGTATCGCCAAGTTCGGGCAGCGTGCTCGAAGGTGTGGTGACGCCCGCCCAGCCTGCCGATGCAGCGCAACAGATTCCTGGCACAACGCCAGGGACGGGTGTTGCTCCCGCGCCTGCTGCGGTCACGCCAGCACCCACCGGGCCAGCGCAAATCCCGGCCAAATGATCGAAAGGGCATGCGCGCCCAATTCGTCTGCCCAAGCATCTTCCCTTCGAGTTGAAAAAGCCCTGCTGCCTCTCTAAAGAGGGGTGGTTTCAGGGTAAACTCTGATGCTTGTCAGCAAGGCTCACACAGACCTCGTGAGCCGGCAATGCAGACCAGCCGACGTGGTGAAATTGGTAGACACGCTATCTTGAGGGGGTAGTGGC
>JBBQSX010000078.1:0-15757 GCA_038213545.1 Burkholderiales bacterium | reverse complement strand
CCCGCGCCACGTCGAAATCCAGATCCTGGCGGACAAGCACCGCAATGCCGTTTACCTGGGTGAGCGCGACTGCTCCATGCAGCGCCGCCACCAGAAGGTGATTGAAGAGGCGCCGGCGCCCGGCATCGCGCGCCGCCTGATCGAGAAGATCGGCGAGCGCTGCGCGGCTGCCTGCAAGAAGATCGGCTACCGCGGCGCGGGCACCTTCGAGTTCCTGTTCGAAAACGGCGAGTTCTATTTCATCGAGATGAACACCCGCGTGCAGGTGGAGCATCCAGTGACCGAGTGGATTTCGGGCATCGACATCGTGCGCACCCAGATCGCCGTGGCTGCCGGTGAAAAGCTGCCGTTCACGCAGCGGCAGATTCAGTTGCGTGGTCATGCCATCGAGTGCCGCATCAACGCCGAAGACGCTTACAAGTTCACGCCATCGCCCGGTCGCATCACGACCTGGCACGCGCCAGGCGGCCCGGGTGTGCGCGTGGACTCGCATGTCTACACCAACTATTTCGTGCCGCCGAACTACGACTCCATGATCGGCAAGATCATCGTGCACGGCGACACGCGCGAGCAGGCGCTGGCGCGCATGCGCACGGCGCTGGCCGAGACGGTGATCGAAGGCATCAAGACCAACATCCCGCTGCACCGAGAGCTGATGGTCGACGCCAGCTTTGTGGCTGGGGGCACCAACATCCACTACCTTGAAGAGTGGCTCTCCCAACGTGAACGCTGATTCCGCTTCCCAGACCCAGCCTTCCGCTGGGTCTCTTTTTGAGCTGGTGCTCATGGTGCCTGAGGCTTCGGTTGAAGCTGTGAGCGAGGCGCTGGACGCGCTCGATGCGCTGAGCACCTCGGTGGAAGACGCCGACGCCATGACCGATGCCGAGCAGGCGCTGTTCGGTGAACCCGGCATGCCGCCGCCCAAGGAGGGCTGGCAGCGTTCGCGCGTGGTGGCGCTGTTGGCTTCCGAGTCGGCAGCACGCGAGGCGGCCGAGTTGCTCAAGCTGCAGGACTTCTTTGCCGGTTGTGCGGTGCTGGGCGTGCAGCCGGTACCCGAGCAGGACTGGGTACGACTCACGCAGTCGCAGTTCACCCCGGTAGAAATCACGCCCACGTTCTGGATCGTGCCGAGCTGGCACGAGCCCCCGGAAGCGGCCGACAAGGTCATCCGGCTTGATCCCGGTCTGGCCTTTGGCACCGGCACGCACCCCACCACGCGCATGTGTCTGCGCTGGACCGCCCAGCACCCACCCGTGGGCTCGCGGGTCCTCGATTACGGTTGCGGCTCCGGCATTCTCGCCATCGGTGCGGCCAAGTTCGGCGCGCGCGAGATCGTGGCGGTGGACATCGACCCGGCTGCCGTGGAATCGACCCGGCTCAATGCCTCGGCCAACCATGTCACGCTGCATGAGGGCCTGCCCGACATCGCACGCGGTGAACACGACCTGGTGCTGGCCAATATCCTCGCCACACCTCTGAAGGTACTGGCTCCGCTGCTGTGCTCACTCGTGCGCACGGGTGGCCACCTGGTGCTGGCGGGCATCCTCGCGCGCCAGGCTGACGAGTTGATCGAAGCCTACGCGCCCTGGGTGGCGTTGCAGGTCAGCGACGAAGAGGATGGCTGGATCCTCATGACCGCGGTCAAGGCCTGAGCTGCCGCACAGCGCCCCCGATAATCGGCGCATGAGTTTCACCACCCGTTGCCCGGCCTGCGGAACGACCTTCAGGATCGTTGCCGATCAACTGAAGATTTCCGAAGGCTGGGTGCGTTGTGGTCATTGCGCCGACGTGTTCGACGCCACGCTCTATTTGGAGCCCTGGACGCCGGACGCGCCGGTGCCCGCCAGTGCCACAGCGCCACCGGCACCCGCAACGCCGCAGCCCCAGCTCACTGCTGCCAGCGACCCGTCCGAGGACGAACTTGTTACCCGGCCGCCCATGCCCTTGCCCGACGAGCTGCGCGCTGATGCGCCTGACGAGGCGGACTTCGGCACCGAACTCCAGCGATTCGCCGCCGCCAAGGCCGCTGCGGACGCATCAGCGGCCGCAGCCAAAGCGGCGGTCACCGTTGCAAAAATTCCATCATCCGCAGAACCTGCTACCGCCGCCGCACCCGACGACGAAGCGGTGGATTCGGTCGTGCCTGACGCCGTGCCGGGTTTTGTGCAGCAGGCCCGCCAGCGCGCTTTCTGGCAGTTGCCCGCCGTGCGTCTGGGTTTGTCGTTGCTGGTTCTGCTGCTGGTCGCGTTGCTGGCCGCGCAATGGGCGCTGCACGAGCGCGCCCGGATTGCAGCCTGGCGGCCGGATTTGAAACCGCTGCTGGAGCAGGCCTGTGCGCCACTGGGGTGCCGCGTGGGCCCGGTGCGCAACATCGATGCGATCGTGATCGACAGCTCCGCGCTGGTTCGCCGGCTGGGCAACTTCCATTCTTTCGACCTCGTGCTCAAGAACACGTCCGACATGGCTCTCGCGCTTCCCGCGCTGGAGCTGAGCCTGACCGACACACGCGACGTGGTCATTTCGCGCCGTGTGCTCTTGCCCGAAGAATGGCCCGACGCCCCCGAGGTGCTGCCCGCACTGGGCTCGCTCACTGTGAGCTTTCGCCTGTCGATTGCAGTCGATGAAGCCACGCCCATGGCCGGCTACCGTGCCCTTGTTTTTTACCCCTGACACCTTCCAACCTTCCCGATCGATTTCACCATGCCTATTCTTGTTTGCGGCTCACTCGCCTTCGACACCATCATGACGTTTGAGGGTCGTTTTGCCGAACAGATCCTTCCCAGCCAGCTCCACATCCTCAACGTGTCGTTCCTCGTGCCCGCCTTGCGCCGCGAGTACGGCGGCTGCGCAGGCAACATCGCCTACGGCTTGCGCCAGCTGGGCGCGCACGCCGTGCCCCTGGCCACACTGGGCAACGATGGTCAGGAATACCTGGAGCGGCTGCAGTCGCTGGGTGTGGACATCGCGCATGTGAGCAGCGCTGCCGAGAGCTACACCGCGCAGGCCATGATCATGACCGACCGCGACAACAACCAGATCACCGCGTTTCACCCGGGCGCCATGTCGATGGCGCATGACAACCCGGTGCCTGCGCGCACGGACATCGCGGTGGCGATCATTTCGCCCGATGGCCGCGACGCGATGCTCACCCACGCGCAGCAATTGCACGCCGCGGGTGTGCCCTTCGTGTTCGATCCCGGTCAGGGTCTGCCCATGTTCAACGGCGAAGAGCTCAAGCAGTTCATTGAGCTGGCCACCTGGATCACGGTGAACGATTACGAAGGCAAGATGCTCTCGGACCGAACCGGCTGGTCGTTTGAAGACATCGCATCGCGCGTACGCGGCCTCATCGTCACGCTGGCCGAGCACGGCTGCGAGTTGTGGGAGGGCGGTCAGAAGACCTTGGTGCCCGGCGTGAAGGCGTCACAAGTGGTTGACCCCACTGGCTGCGGCGATGCGTTCCGCGCCGCGCTGCTGCACGGTTTGGAGCAGGGTTGGTCACTGGCTCGTTGCGCCGAACTTGGCAACCGCATGGGTGCAGCCAAGATAGCGACCCGTGGCGGTCAGAACTACACAGCACTTGCGGTCTGACCCCGATGTCCATCAAACGGACATGAAAAAGCCCGGCACTTTCGTGCCGGGCTGCAAGCCATCACAAGGACGACTTCAGGGCTTGCTGGACGTGGGAAACGGCCAGGCAGCCTGAGGGTTGAGTTTCGTCTGAGCCGCAGGAGCAGCAGGGGCCGCCGGCTTCTTGGCCGGCTCAGCTTTTTTTGCTGGGGCTGCCTTCGCGACGGGGGCCTTCTTGGCCGGGGCAGCTTTCTTCGCAGGCGCTGCTTTCTTCGCAGCAGGCTTGGCAGCTTTCTTCGCTGGTGCAGCCTTCTTGGCAGCAGGCTTGGCAGCTTTCTTCGCTGGTGCAGCCTTCTTCACCGCTGGCTTCTTCGCAGCAGCTTTCTTCGCTGGTGCAGCCTTTTTCACCGCTGGCTTCTTCGCAGCAGCTTTCTTCGCTGGTGCAGCCTTTTTCACCGCTGGCTTCTTCGCAGCAGCCTTCTTCGCTGGTGCAGCCTTCTTGGCGACGACCTTCTTGGCCGGTGCGGCTTTCTTCGCAGGAGCTGCTTTTTTCGCAGCGACTTTTTTGGCCGGAGCGGCCTTTTTTACCGCAGCTTTTTTAGCCGGGGCTTTTTTCGCAGTTGCCATTGTTTTCTCCTTGATCAAGTTGCAAAGAGCACTTCATCGGTCACTGTGCCGGTGAAGTGATTCAACGCGCTGGAGCCGTGTGGATGCATCCACGGCTGGCCCCAAGGTGTTGAATCCTGTGACAAAACCCCGCTCCCGGCACCAAGGTGCCCGCAGCAGGGTTTTGAAATGTCGAAACGCATGTGAGATGGGTTCAATTCGGCAGTGCGACCCCGGCGGTGGCGTCAGTCCCAGGACAGGGCGCCGCCCGTCTGGTATTCGATCACGCGGGTCTCGAAGAAATTGCGTTCCTTCTTGAGGTCGATCATCTCGCTCATCCAGGGGAACGGGTTCTCTTCGTTCGGGAACATGGGCTCCAGCCCGATCTGCGTGGCGCGCCGGTTGGCGATGTAGCGCAAGTAGCCTTTGAACATGGATGCGTTCATGCCGAGCACGCCGCGTGGCATGGTGTCTTCGGCGTAGCGGTACTCGAGCTCGACGGCCTTGAGGAACAGCTGTTTGATCTCTTCCTTGAACTCGGCTGTCCACAGCATCGGGTTCTCCATCTTGATCGCGTTGATCAGATCGATGCCGAAGTTGCAGTGCATGGATTCGTCGCGCAGGATGTACTGGTACTGCTCGGCGGCGCCGGTCATCTTGTTCTGACGGCCCAGCGCCAGGATCTGCGTGAAGCCGACGTAGAAGAACAGTCCTTCCATGAGGCACGCGAAGACGATCAGGCTCTTCAGGAGACGCTGGTCGGTCTCGGGCGTGCCGGTGTGGAAGTTCGGATCCATGATCGCTTCGATGAAAGGGATCAGGAACTCGTCCTTGTCGCGGATCGACTGGACTTCGTTGTAGGCGTTGAAGATCTCGGACTCGTCCAGGCCCAGCGACTCCACGATGTATTGGTAGGCGTGGGTGTGGATGGCTTCTTCAAAGGCCTGGCGCAGCAAAAACTGGCGGCATTCCGGCGCGGTGATGTGGCGGTAGGTGCCCAGCACGATGTTGTTGGCGGCGAGCGAGTCGGCGGTGACAAAAAAGCCGAGGTTGCGTTTGACAATGCGTCGCTCGTCGTCGGTCAGGCCGTTGGGATCTTTCCAGAGCGCGATGTCGCGGCTCATGTTCACTTCCTGCGGCATCCAATGGTTGGCGCAGGTGGCGAGGTATTTTTCCCAAGCCCACTTGTACTTGAACGGCACCAGCTGGTTGACGTCTGTCTGTCCGTTGATGATGCGTTTGTCGGCAGCGTTGACGCGGTGGCCTGCAGTGGCTGCGGCTGGCACCTTGGCGGGCGCTGCGTTCGAAGAGAAAGAGGGCGCGAGGGATGCGGCTGCAGCGGAGGCGGTGCGCTCACTCGACAGTGAGGCTTGCAGACCCTGCATGCCGGTGGGCATGGGGTTGTTCGCTGGCTTCGTGGAGGGCGTGGTGTGTTCGTCCCAGGTCAACATAGGTGTTTCCAATTCCTCGGATTATCAAAGTGTCTGCATGAATTGCAAAGTGATCGTGCTTGCTGCGCTGTGTTTGTGTTGCTGTGTCGCATCGATTGAAGACCGATGCGACTCAGCACAAACAACACAGCGACGTGTCTTTCACTGACAAGCTTCGCAACCAGGGTCGTCGATCGCACAAAACTTGATGTCGGTGGCGGGTACTTCAGACAAGACTGCGCTCGATGCTGCGGCTGCATGTGCAGCGGTGGTGGCGGCCATGCCGGCTGTGGTCGCGTCGAGCGACACGGCGTTGAGCTGACCAGCGCGGCCGGTGGATTTCTCTGCTTGCGTGGCCGACGTGGTGCGCAGGTAGTAGGTGGTCTTGAGACCGCGCAGCCAGGCGAGCTTGTAGGTGTCGTCGAGCTTCTTGCCCGAAGCGCCGGCCATGTAGATGTTCAGGCTCTGTGCCTGGTCGATCCACTTCTGGCGGCGTGCAGCGGCTTCCACCAGCCACAGGGGTTCGACTTCAAACGCAGTGGCGTACAGAGCCTTCACTTCTTGCGGCACGCGATCGATCGGGCGCAGCGAACCGTCGAAGTGTTTGAGGTCCATGACCATGACGTCGTCCCACAGGCCCAGGCGCTTCAGGTCTTTCACCAGGTAGCCGTTGATGACGGTGAATTCACCAGAGAGGTTGGACTTGACCGAGAGGTTGCCGAAGCACGGCTCGATGGAAGCGTCCACACCGATGATGTTGGAGATGGTCGCGGTCGGGGCGATGGCCACGCAGTTGGAATTGCGCATGCCGTCGGTGGCGATCTTCCGGCGCAGGGCGTCCCAGTCCATGCTGACCGAGCGGTCCACGTCCACGTAACCACCGCGCTCGCGTGACAGCAGGTCGAGCGTGTCGAGTGGCAGCACACCCTGGTCCCACAGCGAGCCTTTGTAGCTGGCGTAGCGGCCGCGCTCGCGGGCGAGTTCGGTGGAGGCCCAGTAGGCGTAGTAGCAGACGGCTTCCATCGAGCGGTCGGCAAACTCCACCGCATCGTTGGAGGCGTAGGGGATGCGCAGTTCGTACAGCGCGTCCTGGAAGCCCATCACGCCCAGGCCCACAGGGCGGTGACGCATGTTGGAGTCGCGTGCCTTCTTGACCGCGTAGTAGTTGATGTCGATCACGTTGTCGAGCATGCGCATCGCGGTCTTGATGGTGACCTGCAGCTTGTCGTGGTCGAGCACCTTGACGCCGTCGTCGGTGTGCTTGATGTGGTTGAGCAGGTTGACCGAGCCCAGGTTGCACACGGCGGTCTCGGTGTCGCTGGTGTTGAGCGTGATCTCGGTGCACAGGTTGGAGCTGTGCACCACGCCGGCGTGCTGCTGCGGGCTGCGCACGTTGCAGGCGTCCTTGAACGTGATCCAGGGATGTCCGGTCTCGAACAACATCGAGAGCATCTTGCGCCACATGTCGCTGGCCGGCACCTTGCGGTAAGGCTTGATCTCGCCGCGTGCGGCTTTCTCTTCGTAGGCCACGTAGGCCTTTTCGAAGTCGGCACCGAACAGGTCGTGCAGGTCGGGCACGCTGTTGGGCGAGAACAGGCTCCATTCGCCTTTTTCCATCACGCGTTTCATGAACAGGTCGGGAATCCAGTTCGCCGTGTTCATGTCATGGGTGCGGCGGCGGTCATCGCCGGTGTTCTTGCGCAGCTCCAGGAATTCTTCAATGTCCAGATGCCAGGTTTCCAGGTAGGTGCAGACCGCGCCCTTGCGCTTGCCGCCCTGGTTGACCGCCACGGCGGTGTCGTTCACCACTTTCAGGAACGGCACCACGCCTTGAGATTCGCCGTTGGTGCCCTTGATGTGGCTGCCCAGGGCGCGTACCCGGGTCCAGTCGTTGCCCAGGCCGCCGGCAAACTTGGAAAGCAGCGCGTTCTCCTTGATCGACTCGTAGATGCCGTCGAGGTCGTCGGGCACGGTGGTCAGGTAGCAGCTGGAGAGCTGCGAGCGCAGGGTGCCGCTGTTGAACAGGGTGGGGGTGGACGACATGAAGTCGAACGAGGAGAGCACCTCGTAGAACTCGATCGCACGCGCTTCGCGGTCGATTTCGTTGAGAGACAGACCCATGGCCACGCGCATGAAGAAGGACTGGGGCAACTCGATGCGGGTCTTGCGCACGTGCAGGAAGTAGCGGTCATACAGCGTCTGCAGGCCGAGGTAGTCGAACTGCAGGTCGCGCTCGGGCTTGAGCGCAGCACCCAGACGGGCCAGGTCGAACTGCATCAGGCGTTCGTCGAGCAGGTCGTTGTCCACGCCCTTCTTGATGAACTGAGGGAAGTAGTCGGCGTAGCGGGCGCCCATCTCGGAGGAGGGCACTTCTTCGCCCATGACTTCCTTGACGATGGTGTGCAACAGCAGGCGCGCGGTGGCGTAGGTGTAGTCGGGGTCTTTTTCAATCAGCGTGCGCGCGGCCAGGATGGAGGCTTTGTAGACCTCTTCGATCGGCACACCGTCGTACAGGTTGCGCTTGGTCTCGGCCACGATCGGGTCTGGCTGGATGTCCTTGCCCAGGCCTTTGCAGGCGTCGGCGATCAGGGCTTGCAGTCGCTGAAGATCGAGCGGCACGCGTTGGCCGCCGTCGATCACGTGCAGCGTGGCTTCCACCGGCTTGGCCACTTCGGCCTGGTGAGCGCGCTCCTGTGTGCGGCGCTCACGGTAGAGCACATAGGCGCGCGCGACTTCGTGGTGGCTGCTGCGCATCAGGCCGAGCTCGACCTGGTCCTGCACGTCTTCGATGTGGAAGGTGCCGCCACCCGGGCGCGAGCGCATCAGCGCCTTGACCACCGCGCCGGTGAGTTCGTCCACCGTCTCGCGCACGCTGGCTGAAGCCGCGCCCTGGGTGCCGTGCACGGCCAGGAAAGCCTTCATCATGGCCACAGCGATCTTGCTGGGTTCGAAGGACACCACCGCGCCGTTGCGGCGAATGATCTGGTACTGGGCGAACACCGAGCTGTTGGTGGCGGCGGGCGCCGAGGTGGACGAACCCATGGGCTGCTTCTGGGAGGCGGACGGTGTGGCGGGAGTGGGGGAAGCGGTCAGCATGGTTCCTCTTTCATTTGTTGTGATGGGCCTGCTCGCAAGGCATGGGGTCGGAGAGCAAGACGTTCGGTTTCAGTTCGACTTCGCAGCGTTGTTCGGGCTGCCGGAGCGTGCCCGGCAGGGTGAAAACGGGCCGGAACAACGAGGATTGTGTCGAATCTGGAAACGCAGAATACACACTATATCTGGTGTGTGGGTGGTCTTCAAGCCACTACAGGTAGTGTTTGAGAAAAAACCACCCCGATGCTGAAAGCCCCGTTTTGGTGAAGTCTCCAAGCGCCGGATCAGCGCGAGCTCCGGGGCGGATCAGCGTCGCGCTGGAGTGCCCGAAAAAACTGGGCCTCGCATTTCGGACGCAGCAACGGCGGGCCTTGTGGCGCGATTTGCTTGTGCATGCCGCCACCGGCTTGTGGCCTGGCCGCACTTGGTCCAGTCCGGTCTGCGACTTCAGGCGCCCGGAGGGTTCGCGCCCGTCAATGTCTCGGGGAAAAACGCCGGCGACCAGCCCAGGTCGTGTTGCAAACGCGCCCAGTCGAATCCGGGCCCCGGGTCCTGTTTGCGGCCGGGTGCAATGTGCTCGTGACCGGCGATGTGGATCACCGGATAACGCGCTTGCAGCTGGCGGCACAACGGGCTGAGGGTGGCGTACTGCGCGGCCTCGAAAGGCTCGCCTTCCAGGCCTTCGAGCTCGATGCCGATGGAGTCGTCGTTGCAGTTGTCCCGGCCGCGCCAGCAGGACGCACCCGCATGCCAGGCGCGTGCATCGGTGTCGACGAACTGCACCAGTTCACCATCCCGGCGGATGAAAAAATGCGCCGACACTTCCATGCCGCGGATTTGCCCGAAGTGGGGGTGGGCATCCCAGTCCAGCGTGTTGGTGAAGAGTTGCTCCACCTCGGGGCCGCCGTACACGCCGGGCGGCAGGCTGATCGAGTGCAACACGATCAGGTCGATCTGCGCACCCTCGGGCCGCAGGCCGTGGTTGGGCGACGGGCAGTGGCGGGCTGTGGCCAGCCAGCCGCCCACCCAGGAACCTGCCGGCGATTCAGGCTGCATCGTCGTCGCTGGAGGGCATGGCGATGCCCAGTCGCTGGATGCGGTAGCGCATCTGCCGCAGGTTCAGGCCCAGCCGCGCTGCCGCGGCGGTGCGGTTGAAGTCGCATTCCCGAAGGGCCTTGAGCAGCACCTGCTTTTCCTGTTCGTCCAGGTAGGACTGCAGGTCGTTCGGAATCTCGTCGACCGCGCGCATGGCCGGTGGAATGGCCAGCACCGAGTCGGGCAGCTGGTCGGGTTGGGTGGGGATTTCGTCCGTGTCGTCGGTGTCGCCGAAGTCTTCGGGCTCCAACTGGTCGCCGCTGCTCAGGGCCAGGGCCCGTTGCAGCAGGTTTTCCAGCTCGCGCACGTTGCCGGGCAGGTCGCGCGCCTTGATCCAGTCGAGCGCCCGCGTTGAGAGTTCGGGGGTGGCCTGGCCCGATTCGACGCAGATGCGTTGCAGCAGGGCGCGCGCCAGTTCGGGCAGGTCGTCGCGGCGCTCGCGCAGCGAGGGTGTGCGCAGCTCGATCACGTTGAGCCGGTAGAACAGGTCCTGGCGGAACTGCCCCGCCTGCACCAGCGCGACCAGGTCCCGGTGCGTGGCGCTGACGAGCCGCACGTCCACCGCCTCTTCCTGCACGCCACCGAGCGCGCGCACGCGCCGTTCCTGGATCACGCGCAGGAGCTTGGCCTGCATGGCCAGCGGCAGGTCGCCGATTTCGTCGAGGAACAGGGTGCCGCCTTTGGCCGCCTGAAAGTAACCCTCGCGGTCTTGCGTGGCGCCGGTGTAGGCACCCTTGCGCGCGCCGAAGAATTCGGCCTCGATGAGGTTTTCGGGAATGGCGCCGCAGTTCACCGCCACGAACGGGCCGGCGCTGCGGTGGCTGCAGTCGTGCACCGCGCGCGCCACCAGTTCCTTGCCGGTGCCCGACTCGCCCAGGATCAGCACCGGCGCCATGCTGGTGGCCACCTTCTCGATGCGACCCTTGATCTGCACGATGCTGGCCGCGCGGCCGACGATGCGTCCGAGCGACTTCAAGCCCGACGGGGGCGGGGGTGCGCTGCGCATGGGCTCCGCACCCGCTGCCGATTCGTTGCCGGCGCGTGCGAGATTGCCCATGAGCGGATGGCGCTGGCTTTGCACGGCTTGCGTCACCGCGTTGCGCAGCTGCTTGAGGTCGACCGGTTTGGTGAGGTAGTCAAACGCGCCGGCCTTGAGCGACTCCACCGCGTTGTCGGCGGAGCCGAAGGCGGTGATCACGATGCACTTTTCCGTGCGCTGGGCGTCGGTCAGTTCGCGCAGCAGATCCAGCCCCAGGCCGTCGGGCAGGCGCATGTCGGAGATCAGCACGTCGAAGCGTTGCTGGGCCAACCATTCGCGCGCCTGCGCCAGGTCGGCCGCCGCCACCACGGCATGACCCTCGCGCAGGAGGGTCAGCTCGTAGAGCGTGCGCAGGTCGGGCTCGTCGTCAACCACGAGCACGGAAGCCGAGACGGAAGTGGCGTTGGGACTGGAGGCCATGGGTGGGCGTGCGCGCTCGCGGCTCAACCGGGAGCCGGCGGTGGGTCGCCCAGCGTCGGGCTGAACCGGGTGCTGAATGGCCGCGATTCGCCACCCGCGTACGTCAGGTTTTGCTGCACCGGATGGGCTTGACCCGGATGCCCGTTGGGGATGGACACGAAGAACTCGTTGCCTTCCTGCTGGTCCAGACGCACGCGCTGGTAGGCGATTTGGGCGCCGTAACGCTCGCAGAGTTCGCGACAGATGTAGAGGCCCAGGCCGCTGGAGCGGCTCTCGGATGAGAAGAAGGGCTCGAACAGGTGACGCATCACGCTGGCTTCCAGCGGCTGGCCGTCGCTCCAGACCGAGAGCTTGCTGTGATCAGCGCCGCTGGGTTGTGTGACGACGCGGATGGACGATGGTTTGCCGCTGGCGTGGCGCAATGCGTTGTCGAGCAGGTTCACCAGCAGGCGGCGCATGTGTTCGGGGTCGAACTCCACCACCGCAGCGGGCGCGTGCAGGTGCACGCCCAGCACGCCTTTGGCCGGGTTCTGGCGCAGCCAGTCCAGTGTGATCTGGCGCACCATGGCATCCAGCGGCAGGCTCGGTGTCGAGCCGTCACCGCGCACGGGTTGGGCGCGCGCCACGTTCAGGATGTCGTCCACGATGCGCGAGAGCCGCTGTGCGTTCTGCTCGATCATGTGGGTGAGCCGCTTCTGCGCGGGCTCTTTCACTTCTTCGTCCAGCAAGGCATTGGCCTGCGTGATGGCCGAGAGCGGGTTGCGGATTTCGTGCGCCACGGCAGCCGACATGCGGCCCATGGAGGCGAGCTTTTCGGTGCGCACGCGGGCTTCCACCTCGCGCAGGTCTTCGAGAAAGAGCACGCACAAACCGGTGCTGCGCCCGCCGCGCGACGTGAGTCTCGTGCGCGCGTGCAGCCGCTGGCTGGGCCGGTCTTCGTTGTCGATGGTGGTTTCGGTCTCCAGCGCCTGGCCCAGTGCAAAGGTTTCGGTCACCAGATCGGACAGGTGGCTCCAGCTGGGGCGGGCTGAAAGCAGCAGTTTGGCGGCCTGCGGGTAGGCCTCGCCCATGAGCATGATCTGCGCGGCCGGATTGGCGTTGCGCACCACGCCGTGCGGATCGACCACCAGCACGCCCACGCTCAGGCTTTCAATCACCAGTTCATTCACCTGTGCCTGCGTGCGTGCTGCGGCCTGGCTGCTGGAGGCCACCGCCTCTTCGCGCGCCAGACGAATCGCCAGCTGGTTGGCCAGCACCGCCACCAGAAAGAAACCCGTGCTGGCCAGACCAGCCTGCAGGAGCTTCGCGGTGGCGGCGTCGCTGAACAAGGGCGCGCTCAGCACGGCTTCGCACAGCAGGTACAGCGTGACCGAAGCAGCGGTGGCCAGGGCCAGCATCAGCGGCCCGAGGATGGAGGCCAGCAGCACCGGCAGCGCAAACAGGGGCGTGTAGTTGATCGAACCGATCTGGAAAAACTGCAGCAGCGCAAACACCACCACGTCGACCCCGATGGTGAGCAGCCATTGAAGCTGGATCGGTTTGCCCTGTTCCACCGGACGCCAGGCGTAAAGCACCACCAAGGCAGCCGTGAGGTGGACGGCGGTCAGCAGCACGAGCCAATCGGGCCCGCCAGTGGCGGTGACCACCATGAAGATCTGCAGGCACAGCAGCACCACGGCAATGAACACCCGCGCGCGCATGAAGGCCACCCACAGGCGCACGAAGGCGCGCAGGCCCTGATCGCGACCCTGGTTGTTGCCCGTCTCGTAGGCGACGAACCACGAAGGGGCGAACTGCGAGCTGTCTTCCCGGGCCATTTCAGTTCCGCGAATGGGGTGTGACGGCAAGGGCCGGGCGAGGTGCGATCACGCCGGGCCGCCTTCCTTCAGTCGGCGGTGGTCTGCGCTGCAATAGGGACCCAGGGCGCCCCGCACCGTATCGGCCAGCGGCAGGTGGGTCCCGCAGTGCTGGCAGGCCACCATCACCACTGGCAGGCGCGCTGCCCCGGGCGATGGCGGCGGACGCGGCTGCGAGCGGTCGGTGACGCGGTTGTTGCGCCACACATAGAAGGCCACCATCACCACGGCCAGAACGAGCAGGTATTTCATGGTGGCGTTCGTTCAGCTGCGCTGCAGCAACACTTCAAGCACGAAGCGGGAGCCTGCATAACCCAGCAGCAGCAAGCCGGCGCCAAGGTAGAGGGTGCGCGCCGCAAAGCGGCCGCGCCAGCCCAGGCGCCAGCGCCCCCAGAGGAGCACGGCCATGGTGATCCACGAAAGCACCGAGAAGACCGATTTGTGGTCCCACACCCAGCGGTGGTTGAGCAGCTCGGAGAAGTACCAGCCTGCCAGCAGCGTGGCGGTGAGCAGCACAAAGCCGGCGGCCACGAAGCGGAAGGTGAGCCGCTCCAGCGTGAGCAGCGGCATGGCGGTTTCGGCTGAAGTGCCCAGGCGCATGGCCTTTTCGGCCCGCTGCATCAGCCACGCGTGCCCGACCGCCACCGCGATCAGGCCATAAGACGCGATACCCAGCGCCCAGTGCAGGGGCATCCAGTTCGAGCGCAGGGCGGGGTATGGCGTGCCTGGAAACACCAGGGCCAGCAGCACCACCGCTGTGCCCAGCAAGGCGAGGGTCCAGCGTTCGCGCAGCTGGGGGTAGAGGCGGCTCTCGATCATGTAGACGGTCAGCACCAGCCAGACCGTGACCGAGAGCGACGGTGCGAAGCCAAAGCGCGCAGGGTGCTCGAACAATCCGAACACCAGCACCCCCAGGTGCAGCAGCCAGGCCACGGTGAGCAAGGCCCGGCTCTGCATGGCCGATGCGCGCGGGTGCACCCAGGCCAGCACGGCGTAGGCCAGCGCCGCCAGGCCCGAGAGCACCACCGCGGGCAGGTTGGTTGCAAGCGAGGGCAGCAGGTTCATAGGGGTTGTGGCGCGCGCAGCGGGCTGGGGGTGGGCGCGGCTAAAATCATGGGCGGAGTTTAACGGCCTTGACCGTTCCCAGCCGCCGGTTCCCCGGCCAATGGCCCGACACCCACCCCAGCCGGCGCGAACCCAGCGGCCTGCGGGCTTTTCTCCCACCACCCGAGCGCAGCATGGCATCAGCCCTTTCCGACCGACTCTCACGCATCGTCAAGGAAATGCGCGGCCAGGCCCGCATCACCGAGACCAACGTCACCGACATGCTGCGCGAGGTGCGCATGGCCCTGCTGGAGGCCGACGTGGCGCTGCCGGTGGTGCGCGATTTCATCGCACGCGTGAAAGACAAGGCGCTGGGCCAGGAGGTCGTGGGTTCTCTCACGCCGGGGCAGGCGCTGGTGGCCATCGTCAACCGCGAACTCGCGCTTACCATGGGCGACGGTGTGACCGACATCAACCTTGCAGCACAGCCACCCGCCGTGATCCTCATGGCAGGCCTGCAGGGCGCGGGCAAGACCACCACCACGGCCAAGCTGGCCAAGCACCTGATTGAAAAGCGCAAGAAGAAGGTGCTCACGGTCTCGGGCGACGTGTACCGCCCGGCTGCGATCGAGCAGCTCAAGACCGTGACCGCACAGGCCGGCGCCGAGTGGTTTCCCAGCACGCCCGACCAGAAACCGGTGGACATCGCGCGAGCGGCCATCGACTACGCGCGCCGCCATTACTTCGACGTGCTGCTGGTCGACACCGCAGGCCGCCTGGCCATCGACGAGGCGCTGATGCGCGAGATCCAGGAGCTGCACGCCGTGCTCAAGCCGGTGGAGACGCTGTTCGTGGTGGACGCCATGCAGGGCCAGGACGCGATCAACACAGCCAAGGCGTTCAAGGACGCGCTGCCGATCACCGGCATCATCCTGACCAAGCTCGACGGCGACTCGCGCGGTGGTGCAGCGCTCTCGGTGAGGGCCATCACGGGCGCACCCATCAAGTTTGCCGGTGTGTCGGAAAAGATCGACGGCCTGGAGGTGTTTGACGCCGAGCGCCACGCCGGGCGCATCCTGGGCATGGGCGACATCCTTGCGCTGGTGGAGCAGGTCACGGCGGGGGTGGACATGGCGGCGGCGCAAAAGCTGGCGGCCAAGGTCAAGAGCGGCGAGGGTTTTGACCTCAACGATTTCCTCGACCAGATCCGCCAGATGAAGCAGATGGGCGGCCTCTCCAGCCTCATGGACAAGCTGCCTGCCGCCATGGCGGCCAAGGCTGGTCAGGTCGACATGGGTCGTGCAGAAAAGGACATCCAGCGCAAGGAAGGCATCATCTGCAGCATGACGCTGAAGGAGCGTCGCAAGCCCGAAATCATCAAGGCCACGCGCAAGCGCCGCATCGCAGCGGGTGCGGGCGTGCAGGTGCAGGAGGTCAACCGCCTGCTCAAGGAGTTCGAGCAGATGCAGGACATGATGAAGAAGATGAAGGGCGGCGGGATGATGAAGATGATGAAACGCATGGGCGGCATGAAGGGCATGCCCAAGTTGCCTGGGATGGGGTGAATTCGGTTTTTTGCCTCCACCTCTTGGGCTCGCGGGCGC
>JBBQSX010000077.1:0-15839 GCA_038213545.1 Burkholderiales bacterium | reverse complement strand
TATCGGGTTCGCGGTCAGCAATGCGGCGGAGTAGGCCCGCATGAACTCGCGCGCCTTCTCCGGGTGGAGCGCGGTGAGCCAGGCGCTGTAGGCGCCCTCATTCAAGATCGCGGGCATGCGTTTTTCGCTGCCGGGTTGCCCGTAGCGGTGCATCAGCGCGTGGGCGTTTGCGTTCACCGTGAGCAGGCAGAAGCTCACGATCTCTTCGTCGCCAGCGCCCTTCCAGCGTTCCCACAAACCCGCCACGCCCATGGGCTTGCCGTCCACCCGCGTGATGCGCGTGGGCACGGGCTTGCCGCTGCGCAGGTCGTCTTCCTGGAACGACATCATGGGCACGATGCAGCGCTGCGCGCCGAGCCACGCATCGCGGAAGTTGTTGGAGGTGGTCACGATCTCGCAGCGCGCATTGACCAGCTTGGTCGAGCGCAGCTTGGCGTCCGACGCCGACTTGACCCAGGTGGGCACCAGGCCGAACTGGCCGCTGGCGAGTTCGAACACCGGCTTTTCAGGCTCGGCCCCTTCGGCCGCGGGTTCTGTGGCCACCAGGCGCACAAACACGCCCGGCTTGCGTGGCCACACGTCGCGCCCGGCCGCTTTGTCGGGTGCGGGCACATCAAAGGCGTCGGGGTAGTGGCTCGCGAGCTGCAGGCTTTCGAATTGGGTACTCATCGCCTCATGCTAGCTGATGGGTACCCCGCAGCCGACCGGCGTGGCGGTTCGGTGCGTGCATCGGAGTGTGCAACGCAGTGGTCGGCTCCTGCTCGAAACGGGAAGCCATCGGAAACAGGCGCTGCAGCGCCGCGCGCACCTTGGCAAGGCGGGGGTCGTGGCCGTGGGCGTCGTCGGTGGTGTCGTTGATGCAGAAAAAATCCAGCGTACCTGCAGCACCGATCAGCGCTTCGAGCTGCTGCGCCTGATCGTCGCAGCCAGTGGTCACATGCTGGTGCGCGCATTCGCGCATGCGCACCTGACCATGGGCAAGCGCCCGGCGCAACACGAAGTCCGACACCAGCGTCGGGCTGGCCCAGGTGCGGAAGGTCGTGGAGCGCACCTGCGCAAACAGCTCGGGCGCTTCGTCTTCGGCGGCCTGCAACAGCGACCTGAGCAGCGGTCGGGGCGAATGGGCAAAGGTGCGCGGCGTGTGCCGGTAACCAGGCAGGCGGCTCAGCCACTGCGCCGAGAGCCGGCTGGCGTTCTCCAGCGCGTTTTCATCGGGATGCAGGTCGATGCCTTCCACCACCGGGTCATCGGACCACGTCGCGAACACACCGCCGGGCCAGAACCAGTCGTCGATCTGCACCGGCGCGCCGAAGAACACGTCGTCGTTGAAATAAAAGAAACGCTCCGACAGGCCCGGGATGCGGTGCACGTACGACTCGATGTGGGCCGAATCAAACGTGGGCAGCTGGCTCTCGGGGATCAGTTCGCGGTGGTCCACCAGCGTGAGGCCGCTGCAAGGGCGCAGCCAGGACGGTGTCTGGCCATCGGTGACGATGTACACATGACCGTGATCGGGGCAGTGGCGCTCCAGCGCACGCAGGCTGTAGCGCAGTTCGTCGTTGTCGCGAAAGCGCCCTTCCACATTGCCGTAAAGCGCCATGGCGCCTGGATCAATCGCGCCGTGCCGGCGTGCAGCCTGATGTCGTTTGGCGCGCCAGTGCGGGTCGTTGCCATCAACCCAGAGGTAGACGATGTCGATGCGGTCGGCGCCGGGGGCGGAATGGTGGGGCATGTCGGGGAAGGATGCAGGGCTCTGAGGCACTGGTCTCCCACGCCGAACGAGGCAGCAATCTATCACGCGTCACTCCCTGGCAGGGCGCGCAGCGCCGATAACCCCCGGGCGAGCCGGGATCGGACGCAGACTGGCCCACAATGCGCCCATGACCGCCCTGCCCGCCAGCCCCGCCGCCGACCGCAACAAGCAGCCGATCCTGGAGACCCTGCAGCGGGTGCTGCCCGAGCGCGGCATGGCGCTGGAGATCGCTTCCGGCACCGGCCAACACGCCACCTGGTTCGCCGCCGGCCTGCCTGGCTGGCAGTGGCAGCCCACCGACCTTCAGGCCAGCGCCATGGCCACCATCGCTGCCTGGACCGAACAGTCAGGGGTGCGCAATGTGCTGCCGCCCATGCGGCTGGACGTGACCTCGGCGCAGTGGCCCGACGAGAGTGATCTGTTCGGCGAGGCCTTTGGCGAAACCTTCGATGCGGTGTACTGCGCCAACATGCTGCACATCGCACCCTGGGCCGTATGCGCCGGGCTCATGCAGGGCGCTGCGAGGGTGCTGGCACCAGGCGGCGTGCTCGTGACCTACGGCCCCTACCTGGAAGACGGCGTACCCACCTCGCCCGGCAACCTCGCATTCGACGAAAGCCTGCGCAACACCCACCCCGAGTGGGGCATCCGGCCGTTGGCGGCCGTGGCGGCCGAAGCTCGGCGGGCGGGCCTGCACCTGCGCCAACGCCACGCCATGCCAGCGAACAACCTGTTGCTGGTGTGGGGCCGGGAACCAGAGGCACCGGCATGAACTCCATCCTGGTCCTCCGCCTTTGCTGAACACACACCCCATGCTGAGAAGCCTCAAAGACCTGTTCGACAACCTCGCTGCCAGCCTCACCGCGCCGGCCGGAGCCCAAATGCCCGCCGAACAGGCGCATACCCTGCAGCTCTCCACCGCGGTGCTGCTGGTGGAGGTGATGCGGGCCGAGCCAGACCTCAAGGAGAGCGAGCGCGACGCGGTCATCATCGCGCTGCGGCGAAAGTTCGACCTGAGCGACGATGAGCTGGATCGGTTGATGGAGCTGGCGCATGAGACCGCTCGCACCGCCTACGATTACCAGCGTTTCACCGGTCTGATGAACGAGCGCTTCACCCAGGAGCAAAAGATCAGCGTGGTCGAGGCCATGTGGGAAGTGGCGTTTGCCGACAAGCACCTGGACGCCAGTGAGCACCACGTGATCAGCAAAGTGGCCGGTCTGCTGCATGTGACGCACGGCGAATACATCGCGGCCAAGCTGCACGCCCAGGCCGCCTCACGGGGCTGACACCGGCCCGCTCCACACAACCCGCAACCCAACTTTGCCGGCGATGCGCAGCGCATTTACCAATCCGATACATGGTGGGAACACCATCAAGGCTCACCAACCCTCAGGAGTCCACTCCATGAAACCCCGACACCTTGTTGTGTATGCGATCGTCGCCGCCACGCTGAGCGTGAGCACTTTGTCTTTCGCACAAGGCAACCCCAACGGCGGTCGCTTCGAAAAGCCCACCTTGCAGCGGATGGACGATCGGCGCGACGACCGCCGGGATTTCCGTGAAGACCGCCGCGACTTCCGCCAGGAGCGCCGTGAGGACCGCCGTGACTTCCGCGACGACCGCCGCGCCGACCGCCACGAGTACCACCATGAATACCGCCATGGTCCTCAAGTGCGCTACTACCAGGCGCGCGGTCCGCAGTTTCAGCGCGGCCGCTACATTCCCGTCGAGTACCGCAGCCACCAGTACGTGGTGGTGAACCCGTACCAGCACCGCCTGTACGCGCCGCCGCGCGGCCATCAATGGGTGCAGGTCGGCAGCGACTATGTGCTGGTGGCAATCGCCACCGGCCTGATCGTCAACCTGATCCTGAACAACTGACCTCGCCCGGTCCTGCCGGTGACCCGGGCGCGGCGACCTCTTGCACAGGGCGCCGCGCCTTTTCATTGCAGTCGCGTGTCTGAGATGATCCAGACCTCGGCCCAACCCCGATTGCCCACCATGAAACTGCGCCACCTCGCCCTGCCCCTGCTCGCCTCGCTGGCCCTACTGTCAGCCTGCTCGAAAGAAGACGCAGGCGCGCCAGCGACCTCTGCATCAGCCGTCACCACCCCGATAGACGCCACGCAGGCGCTGGACGTGCTGGCGGCACAAGGCAAGGGATTTGCCGCTGGCAAGATCCTCAGCACCAACGCGGTCTATGTGCTGTTCGATCCGCAATGCCCACACTGCGCGCGGCTGTGGGAAGCCTCGATGCCGCTGCACACCAGCGTCAAGTTCGTCTGGCTGCCGGTGGCCATCATCAACGCCAAGAGCGCGCCGCAGGGCGCGGCCATCATGACCGCAACCAACCCGGTACAGGCGATGGCAGCGCACGAAACGTCGCTGCTGGCCGGCAGCGGCGGCACCGCAGCCTCGGCCAACATCGCACCCGACGTGCTGGCCGCCATCAAGACCAACACCGTCCTGCTGGAGCGACTGGGCGCCACCTCGGTGCCCTACATCGTGGCGCGCCACCAGCGCAGCGGCCAGGTGGTGATGCAGGCCGGTGCCAACGACACCGTGGCGCTGGCCAGTTTCCTCGGTCTCGGACAGCCTTGAAGCGCTGTTTTGTGGCTTACCATCGCCCAGTCGAGCCGCCTTCGCGGCTGTTTAACGGAGGCCCCCATGGGCAAAGAGCAGCGCAACGAAAAACTGTCCAAGAAACCCAAGAAGGACACCTCCGCGCCCAAGGGCCCGGTCACGTCCGACAGGCCCATGCCGCCCGTGACTGCGGTGGTGCCGCGCGGCAAGGACAAGAACAAGTGAGCCTGGCATGAAGGCCACCTGGAACGGCGCCGTGATCGCGCAGAGCGACGACACCGTGGTGCTGGAAGGCAACCACTACTTCCCCGAGAGTTCGCTCAACCGCGATCACGTGACCTTCAGCAACCACCGCACCAGCTGCCCCTGGAAGGGTCAGGCAAGTTACTACTCGCTGCTGGTCAACGGTGAACTCAACACCGACGCGGCCTGGTACTACCCGGACCCCAAGCCCGAAGCCGACGAAATCCGGGGGCGAGTCGCCTTCTGGAAAGGCGTGAAGATCGAGCCCTGACATGCGTTGCGCCGGGGTTGCAATGACCCCGGCCAGCACTGGGCGACTGCCCTTGCGCAAACGCCTCCGGGCGTATCCTGCGTGGCACAACAACCACCCCAGGAGACTCCCATGACCTTTTCCCTGCGCGCTTCGCAAACCGGCCTGATGGCCACCGCCCTGCTCGTGCTGGGCGGCTGTGCAAGCCACGACCACGCAGCCATGCATGCCATGCACCACGGCGGCATGATGAGCAACGCCACTCCTACCGCCCCTGTCACCATCACCGAGAGCACGCCCACGCTGAGCTCGGGCTACAAAAAGGTGGCTGCAGCGCCGGAAGCGAAGGTCTATTTCGCCAACCTGCGCAACGGCGCCACCGTCACCAGCCCGGTGAAGGTCATGTTCGGTCTGAGCGGCATGGGTGTGGCACCGGCCGGCGTCGAGAAAGCCGGTACCGGCCACCACCACCTGCTGGTCGACGTGGCAACCGTGGATGCCAACGCACCGCTGCCCGCAAACGACCAATACCGCCACTTCGGCCTGGGCCAGACCGAGACCAGCGTGGAGCTCAAGCCTGGCACCCACACGCTGCAACTCATCGTGGCCGACCAGAACCACATCCCGCACCACCCGGTGGTGATCAGCGAGCGCATCACCATCACGGTGAAGTGAAGGGTGGGCGCGGCGGGCCGCTCAGGCGGCCTGGGCGCCCAGCTTCTTGAGCTTGTTCAACCAGCGCGCCACGCCTGCAGGACCCAGGTTGTCCACCGAACCGATCAAGGTCTCGTGGATGGGGGCAAAGCCCACAAACCCCAGGATGTTGCGCTCCAGCGATTTGACGCTGTGCGCGCGGAAGTACCAGCGGTAGGCCAGCGCCGGCATGCCCATGGTCACCACCACCCGCGCCGAACGCCCGCTCAGCGGCTTGCGGCCAAACGGTTTGGCGCCTTCGGGTCCCACCGCAAACCCCGGGCGGGCCACCTGCTCCAGAAAGGCCTTGAGCAGAGCAGGCATGTCACCCAGCCAGAGCGGGAAGAACAGCACCACATGCTCGGCCCATGAGATGCCGTCCTGCGCGGGCTGCAAGCTTGGCGGCAGCGCAGCGTGTTGCCAGGCATCGGCCGACTTGAGCCACGGAAAGGCGATCTCGCCCACCGAAATGCGGCGCACCTCGTGACCTGCGGCTGTGGCACCGGCGGCGTAGGCGTCCACCAGCGCCCGGTTGAGTCGCTCGGCGCTCGTATCGGGGTGACCTTCGATCAGCAGGATACGGCGGGAGAGGGTCATGGCGGGCTCCATCGGATGAGGGAACTCCATGGTGTCGCCCCAGCCTGGAGGCCACCTTGACGCGGATCAACACCGCGAGCCGGCGTCTCAGCGCCGGTCGGGCTTGCGCGGCTTGTTGGCGCGCGCCTTTTTCTTGCTCTGGCGCTCGTCGTCGGCCTGCTGGCCGGCTGCGAGCCACCGCAGGAACTGCTCGGGGGTTTCGAGTGTGATGCGACCGAGCACCCCGCTGCGGAAGTCAGCGATCAGCAGCTCGGCGACCTTCTGCCAGTTGATGCTGCCGCCGGAGCCAATGGCGCCTCGCTTGCGCGCGATGGCCGCCATCAACTCCTCGTCGGGCAGATTGGCCACGGTGTCCAGCGGAAGGCCGAGCTTGTAGCGGGCTTCGAGCTGCGCGCCATAGGTGGCCTTGAGCTTGGAGAGCAGCTCCAGCGCCACCTCCTGGTCGTCGTAGGCATTGCGACCCACCGCGCCACTGGCCGCCAGGTTGTAGCCGCTCTCGGGCACCACGATGCGCGGCCACAGCATGCCGGGCGTGTCAAACAAATAAAAGTCGTCGGCCAGTGCAATGCGTTGTTCTGTGCGGGTGATGCCGGCCTCGTCACCGGTCTTGGCCGCGCGCTTGCCCATGAAGGTGTTGATGAGCGTGCTTTTGCCCACGTTGGGAATGCCGCAGATGAGCACCCGCATGGGTTTGACCATGCCGCCACGCAAGGGCGCGAGTTCAAAGCACGACGCGATGATGGCGCGCGCCGGGGCGGTGATGCTGGCGTCGAGCGAGATGGCGCGCGTGTTGGGCTGCGCGTTGTAGTGCGCCAGCCAGAGCGCGGTGCGCTCGGGATCGGCCATGTCCTGCTTGTTGACCACCTTGAGCGCAGGCCGTCCAGCGGTGAGCTCGGCCAGCAGTGGGTTGGCACTGGACCCCGGCAGGCGCGCGTCGAGCATCTCGATCACGACGTCGATGTCCTTTATGCGCTCGGTGATGGCCTTGCGCGTGAGGTGCATGTGCCCGGGGAACCACTGGATGCTCATGAGAAAACGGTCTGGAAGAGATGGGCGAAGCGGCGATTGTGCCTTGGTGTATTTCCCGGGGTGCGCAGGCAGTGCCCCTGCCTACAATGAATTTCCACAACGACAACCCCCGAGGAGCGCCATGGCCATCACCGTGAAAATCGATCTGGGCTACGAATTCGACGTCAAGGCCAAGGCAGCCGAGGTGTTCGAGGTGCTCTCCAACGTGCCCGACTCGGTCAGCCATTTCCCCAAGGTCGAGAAGCTCACCGACCTGGGGGGCGGCGTGTACCAGTGGGACATGGAGAAGGTCGGCACCGCGCAGGTGAACATTCAGACCATCTATGCCAGCAAGTACGTGAGCGACAAAGCCAAGGGCACGGTGAAGTGGACGCCGGTCAAGGGCATCGGCAACGCGCAGGTGGGCGGCAACTGGAAGGTTGTGGACAACAAAAAGTCCACCAACGTGACGCTGGCGATTCAGGGTGAGATCGAAGTGCCGCTGCCGGGGCTGATGAAGATGGTCGTGGCTCCGGTGGTCGAGGGCGAGTTCGAGAAGCTGGTCGAAAAGTACATCGACAACCTGATCAAACGCTTCGGCGGTGAGGCCTGAAGGTCCGCCTCCGGCGGGCCTTCAGGCCGTCAAACGCTCTTTGAAAAACGCCATGGTGCGGTCCCACGACAGCTTGGCGGCGGCTGCGTCAAAGCGGGGCGTGGTGTCGTTGTTGAAGCCATGCTGCGTGCCCGGATACAGGTGGGCGGTGTAGCGGGCACCGGCGGCCTTGAGCGCGGCCTCATAAGCAGGCCAGGCGGCGTTGATGCGTTCGTCGACCGCTGCGAAATGGATCAGCAGCGGTGCCTTCACCTTGGCCGCGTCTTCCACCGGCGGGTGGTTGCCGTAGCACGGCACGGCGGCGGCCAGGTCGGGCAGTTGCGTCGACAGCATGTGGGCGATGCCACCGCCATAGCAAAACCCCACCGCGCCCACGCGGCCGTTGCTGTCTGGGCGCGCCTTGAGCGTGGCTGCGGCGGCCAGCATGTCCTGCCGGGTCCTGGTCTGGTCGAGGGTGGCAAACAGCGTTCGTGCCTTGTCTTCGTCCCCGGGATAGCCGCCCAGCGGGCTGAGCGCATCGGGCGCCAGCGCCAGGTAACCATCGAGCGCGATGCGGCGTGTGATGTCTTCAATATACGGGTTCAAGCCGCGGTTCTCGTGGATCACGAGCACGCTGGGCAGCTTGCCGCTGGCATTGGCCGGCTTGGCCACATAGGCTTTGATGGTGCCGTAGCCCGAGGGTGAAGGCACGTCCACCAGCTCGGTCTTCAGGCGCGCGTCGTCCTTGGAGACCATCTGCGCAGCAGCGAAGTTGGGGCTGAGTGCGGCCAGAAGACCGACAGCCGTCATGCCGCCCACCGCGAACTTGCTGGCGCGGTCCAGAAAACCGCGGCGATCCAGGTCGCCGTGCACGTAGGCGTCAAACAGGATCAGCAACTCTTGATCAAAGTCGGCCGCGGTCAGGCGTGTCATGGAGGATCCTGTGGCAAAGCGTGCAGGATAGACGCGGCCCGGGCCGCAAGCTCAAACACCACCGCAACGTGCGGGTTTTGATTTGTAAAGCGGACAGCGCGCGGCTGCCCTCGCTTCAGGCCGCAACCGTGGTGGAATGAACCTGTGGCCGCCCCAGGCGCGTGGGCGAGGTGTATTCCTGCCGGTAGATCTCGAACGGCATGGTGTCCGCCGCTTCGATGGCGCGCTGGTCTTCAACCGACTTGGCCGCCATGGCCTCGAAGCGGGCCTGCTGCTTGGTGCTCCATTCGAGCGAGAGCAGGTGCTGGTGCGTGACCCGGGACTGCGCACGTGCAAAGCCCACAAACGAATCGTCGTGGTGCGCGTGCATGGCTTGAAGCACACGGGCCGACGGCAGCAGCTCGGGCGACTGCAGATGGGCGATGGCCAGTGCCACGGCGTTGGCGTGATCGATGCCGCCATGCGCCAGATCCAGCGCCTCGGCAATCGGCACCAGCTCGGTCAGTATCTCGTCGGCCCACCGCATGAGCGGTACCGCCTGGCCTTCGCGCATGAGGTTCAGACCAGGCTCGCGCCCGCGCGCTGCGGTCAGGTGCTGGTTGTGCGCCAGCTCGCGGATTTCGGCGGGCGTGTCGGGCGGGCTGTCGGACAGCAGGCAGTGCAGCAGGAACACGTCAAGGAAACGCAGCGTGCTCGCACCGATGCCGATGGGCTCGAACGGGTTGAGGTCCATCAGACGGACTTCGATGTATTCAACTCCGCGTTCGCGAAGCGCGTGCAGCGGACGCTCGCCGGGGTAGATCACGCGCTTGGGGCGGATGGTGCCGTAGAACTCGTTCTCGATCTGCAGCAGCGTGGTGGCGAGCTGGTTGTAGTCGCCACCCGGGTTGCGGATGCCTAACGCTTCGTAAGCCGGCCAGGGCCGCGTGAGCGCATCGTGCAGCGAGGCCGCGTAGCCTTCGAGACCGTTGTAGCTCACGGCCAGCGTGGCCTGGGCTTCGCTCTGGTAGCCCAAGCGGCCCATGCGCAGCGAGGTGCCGTGCGGCATGTACAGCGTGCGATCGCTGAGCTTTTGCAGTTCGTGCTCGCGGCCCTCCACAAACGACGAACACACCGCAGGCGATGCGCCGAACAGCGTGAGCAACAAGAATGCGTGGCGGCGGAAATTGCGGATGGTGGCGAAGTATTCGTCGCTGCTCACACCGGGCAGCGACCAGTTGTAGTGGATGCCCGAGATGGTCTGCATGCGCCGGCCGTAGCGGTGGCCCAGGCCCATGCGGTAAACGCTCTTGGCGCGGCCCACGTTGGACGAGCCATAACGGCCCAGCGGAATGGTCTCGTCGGTGGGCAGGCCGCAGGGCATGCTGGATGCCCACATCATCTCGTCGCCCACACGTCCCTGCAGGTTGTGCAGGCTGCGCACGGTGTACTGGTGGACCTCGGTGAGTTCGGCGAGACACGACTCGACCGATTCGTGCACCCCTGTGATGAGCTCGAGCTGCGATTCGCTGTAGTCGGTGGTGATGTGCGGGTGGGTCAGCGCGCTACCCAGAGCAGCGGGGTGCGGCGTGAGGGCCAGCTTGCCGTCGGGTTGGGAACGCAGGCTCTCTTTTTCAAGGCCGCGGCGCATGCCGCGCAGGCGTTCACCCGAGAGGGCGTTCAGCCGATCATTGAGAGAGGTCATACAGGGGTCGTGTTGCGGGTCCGGGGCCGGAAGTTAACACGGCTGGGCCATTTCTGCTGGCGACCGTACGCTGGAGGACCGATCAAGACCGGGCATGGGGTTCATGATGGGTCTTCAACCACGAAAGCACACCATGCCCAACACCATCCCCGCCTTTGGCCTGGGCACCTTCCGACTCAAGGACCAGGTCGTCATCGACTCGGTGAAAAACGGCCTCGACTTGGGCTACCGCCTGATCGACACCGCGCAGATCTACGGCAACGAAGCTGAAGTCGGCCAGGCCATCGCCGAGAGCGGCGTGCCGAGAGGCGACCTGTTCATCACCACCAAGGTCTGGACCGAGAACTTCGCGCAAGACAAGCTTGTGCCCAGCCTCAAGGAGAGTCTGGTCAAGCTGCGTACCGATCATGTGGACCTCACGCTGATCCACTGGCCATCGCCCAAGGGCGCAGTGCCGGTGGCCGAATTCATGGGCGCCCTGGCCGAGGCCAAGGCCCAAGGCCTCACGCGCCTGATCGGTGTCTCGAACTTCACCATCGCACTGCTGCGCGAGGCCATGGGCGCAGTGGGCGCTGGCGAGATCGCCACCAACCAGATCGAACTGCATCCCTACTTTCAGAACCGAACGCTGGTGGCGTTCACCAACAGCCAGGGCATCCACACCACCTCGTACATGACGCTGGCCTACGGCGAGGTGCTGAAGGACCCGGTTGTGCAGGGCATCGCGAAGGAGCTTGACGCCACCCCCGCGCAGGTGGTGCTGGCGTGGGCCATGCAGCTGGGGCACGCGGTGATTCCTTCGTCAACGAAACGCGAGAACCTGCAGAGCAACCTGCTCTCCACCCGCCTGCGGCTTGGCCACGATCAGATGGCGCGCATCGCCGCGCTTGAAAAGGGCGGGCGCATGGTCAACCCCGAGAGCCTGGCGCCGGCCTGGGACTGAGCGGCCTCAGGCCGGGCAGGCCTGAGGCTCTGTCTGCCGATGCAGCCAGGCTTCGATATGTGCTGGCTCGTTGAAGAGGCGCAGATCGTCGTAGGCCCGCTGCGCCTCGGGGTGACGCTTGCGCAGGTAGTTGAGCCATTGTTTGAGGCGCCCGGCACGGTGGCGGCGTTCCACACGTGCGCTGACCTGCTGCCAGAACACCTGCAGCAACGGCGGCAACACATCCCAGGGCACACCGCCCTGCCCTTTGATGGCCAAGGCCAGGCCGGGGTCGGTGACCATGCCGCGCCCGATCATGAGGTGCTCGCAGCCGGTGACTTCGCGGCAGCGCACAGCGTCGGCCACGGTCCAGATTTCGCCGTTGGCAATCACCGGCAGGCGCAGGTGAGGCGGCAGCGACTGGCGCACCTCGGCCAGCCTGTCCCAATATGCGGGTGGCCGATAGCCGTGGGCCTTGGTTCGTGCGTGGATCACGAGCTCATCGGCCCCGGCTTGTGCAATGGCGTGGGCGCACTCTTCCGCGCGCGTGTCGTCGTTGAAGCCCAACCGCATCTTGGCCGACACCGGCACGTGTGCCGGCACGGCGCGGCGTACTGCGGCCACGATGCGGCCAATGAGTTCGGGCTCGTCGAGCAGCACGGCGCCGCCGCGGCTCTGGTTGACGGTTTTGGCGGGGCAACCGAAGTTCAGATCGATGCCGTGCGGACCCAGGCCGGCGAGGCGCGCTGCGTTTTCAGCGAGGCAGGTCGGGTCGGACCCGAGCAGTTGTGCGCGCACCGGCACACCTGCGCGGGTGCGACCGCCGTTGAGGAGCTCGGGCACCACGCGCACGAACACGCGCTCGGGCAGCAGCATGTCGGTGACGCGGATGAATTCGCTCACGCAGCGGTCGATACCGCCGGTGCGCGTGAGCACATCGCGCAGGGTGGCGTCGAGCAAACCTTCCATGGGGGCGAGCAACAGCATGGAGGGTATTGTCCTTTGCCGGGAGAATGTGTCGCATGACGTGCTTTTTTCTCCGGCGAGTCCGGTCATCGGCGACCACGGCGCACGGCTCCGCGGCTGTCCCCCGGGGCCTTCGGCCCCTCCTCCTTTATGCCGCTGCGCCGTACCCCATGGCCTCCGATGCCCTCGCTGGTACGCGCCGAGTTGTGCGCAACCCTCACTTCAGCTCGCGGGCGCATGGCGCTCTGCGCAGCGAAATAAAGGGGGAGGCGGCACCAGCCGCCGGAGGACATTCGCGGAGCAGAGCGCCATGCGTCCGCGAGCCAGCGAGGTCGTTGTGAGTGATATCTCCCTGGTCCACGAAGACCCACACTTCCTCATACTGGACAAACCCGCAGGACTGCTGGCAGTACCCGGGAAAGGCCAAGAAAAACAGGACTGCCTGAGCACAAGGGCTCAAAAGAGATGGCCCAACGCCCTCGTGGTCCACCGGCTCGACATGGCCACTTCCGGCCTCGTGGTCATGGCAAGAGGCATAGAGGCGCAACGCACACTGAGCCTCGCGTTTGAAGAACGCCGCGTTCACAAACGGTACACCGCCGTGGTCGCCGGTGACCTCGTCAACCCCGTGCCCGACAACGGCTGGAACGCCATCGACCTGCCGCTGATGGCCGACTGGCCCAACCGACCGCTGCAGAAGGTGGACCACGAACACGGCAAACCCAGCACCACCCGCTGGCGCATTGCGCCGGGCAACACAGCCCCCGGCACCACCCGTCTCGAACTCGAACCCGTGACCGGCCGCACCCACCAGCTGCGCGTGCACCTGCAAGCCCTTGGACATCCCATGGTCGGCGATGCGCTGTACGCTGCGCCCCACCAACAGGCCTTGGCCTCCCGCCTGCTGCTGCACGCCCACTGGCTATCGCTGCCGCACCCCGGCCACGGCCAGCCCCTGGAATTTCACAGCCCCTGCCCTTTCTGAACACACCATGACGCCACAACACCTCACCATCCTCACCGGCGCCTCGCGCGGCATGGGCCTGGCCATGGCGCGCCAGTTGCTCGACTCCACGCGCCACCTGTTGTGCATTTCGCGCAAGGTCAACGACGCGCTGGCCGCTGAAGCCAAGACCCTGGGCGCTCCGCTCACCCAATGGTCGCAAGACCTGGCAGACACCACCGGTGCCGCCAACCGGCTGCAGACCTTTCTGGACAGCCAGCCTGCCAGCACATGGGCCAGCGCCACGCTCATCAACAACGCGGGCGTGATCCCGCGCATCGGCCCGCTGGACCAGTGCCCGCCCGACGATCTGGCCAACGCGCTGCGCGTGGGACTGGAAGCCCCCATGCAGCTCACCGCGGCTTTTTTGCGCGCCACTACAGCGTGGGTGGACGCGGGCTGGCGCGGGCCTCGCAAGGTGCTCAACATTTCATCGGGCCTGGGCCGCAGCGCCATGGCCGCACAAGCGCCCTACTGCGCGGCCAAGGCCGGTATGGACCACTTCACCCGCTGCAGTGCGCTGGACGAAGCCCACCGCGAACACGGCGCGCGGCTGGTGTCGCTGGCGCCCGGCGTGATCGACACCGACATGCAGGTGCAGCTGCGCGCGGGCGACCCGGCGGCGTTTCCCGACCGGAGCCGGTTTGTGGAACTCCAGCGCCAGGGTCAGCTCACATCCCCGGACGCTGCGGCTGCGCGCATCCTGGCTTATCTGGACCGCGCCGACTTCGGCGAGCAGCCGGTGGCCGACGTGCGTGGCTGAATTTTCATTCAACCGGAATCACCCATGAACCGACGCGAATTTGCCCTCACCACCTCCATGACGCTGGGAGGCATTGCGCTGCCCGCCCGTGCACAGGCTCCGGGATTCTGGGACCTGCTCCGCGAAGGCGGCTGCGTGGTGCTCATGCGCCACGCGCAAACCGACCCCGGCGTGGGCGACCCACCCAACTTCAAGCTCGGCGAATGCAGCACGCAACGCAACCTCAGCGAGGCCGGGCGTGAGCAAGCCCGGCGCGTGGGTGCAGCCTTTCTGCGCGAACGCGTCAAGCTCGACCAGGTGCGCTCCAGCGCCTGGTGTCGCTGCGTGGACACCGCCATGCTGGCTTTCAAGCAGCACACCGTGTGGCCCCCGATCAACTCCTTCTTTGGTGCCGGCGGCCAGGACGAACAGACCCGCGCAGTGCTGGCCGCCGTGCAGGGCTGGCAGGCGCCGCGCAACCTGATGCTGGTGACACACCAGGTGAACGTGACCGCGCTCACCGGTGAGTTTCTGGCCATGGGCGAGGTCTTCGTGACGCGGCCCGGCACGCAGGACAAAGACTCGACGCGCCTGCGCGTGCTCGCGCGACAGACTTTCTGACCCAAGTCAACGCCGGGAAAGGTTCGGGGGCTACGATCATGGTCACCCCCAAACCAGGAGACGTCCCATGAGCAGAGAAGTTGTTGTCGTCAGCGCCGTGCGCACCGCCATTGGCACCTTTGGCGGCAGCCTGAAGGACCAACCCCCCACCGAACTCGGCGCGCTCGTGGTGCGCGAATCGCTCGCACGCGCCGGCGTGGACGGCAAGGATGTGGGCCATGTGGTGTTCGGCCACGTGGTCAACACCGAGCCCAAAGACATGTATCTCTCGCGCGTGGCCGCCATCCACGGCGGCTGCGCCGAGGGCACGCCCGCCTTCAACGTCAACCGCCTGTGCGGCTCGGGCCTGCAGGCCATCGTGTCGGCATCACAAAGCATCCTGCTGGGCGACACCGACGTGGCCATTGGCGGCGGTGCAGAAAACATGAGCCGCGCGCCGTTCGCCAGCCTCAACATGCGCTGGGGCGCCCGCATGGGCGACACCAAGATGGTCGACATGATGGTCGGCGCGCTGCACGACCCCTTCCACACCATCCACATGGGTGTGACGGCGGAGAACATCGCGGCCAAGTGGGGCATCACCCGCGACGACCAGGACAAGCTCGCGGTGGAAAGCCACAACCGCGCGCAGCGCGCCACGGCCGAGGGCCGCTTCAAGGACCAGATCGTGCCGGTGGTACTCAAGAGCCGCAAGGGCGACGTGTCCTGGGCGACCGACGAACACTTCCGCCCCGACTGCACGCTGGAAGACATGGCCAAGCTCAAACCCGTGTTCCTGAAAGAGAACGGCACCGTGACCGCCGGCAACGCCTCGGGCCTGAACGACGCGGCCGCGGCTGTGGTGCTCATGGAAGCCGGTGCGGCCAAGGCGCGCGGCGCCAAGCCGCTGGCGCGCCTGGTGGCCTATGCGCACGCCGGCGTGGACCCCAAGTACATGGGCATTGGCCCTGTTCCGGCCACGAAGATCGCGCTGGAGAAAGCCGGCCTCACCGTGAACGACCTGGACGTGATCGAGGCCAACGAAGCCTTCGCCGCGCAGGCCTGCGCCGTCACGCGCGACCTCGGCCTGGACCCGGCCAAGGTCAACCCCAACGGCTCGGGCATTTCGCTGGGCCACCCCATCGGCGCCACCGGCGCGCTGATCACGGTGAAGGCCATCCACGAACTGCACCGCGTGCAGGGCCGCTACGCTTTGGTCACCATGTGCATCGGTGGCGGACAGGGGATTGCGGCCATCTTCGAGCGC
>JBBQSX010000076.1:0-15845 GCA_038213545.1 Burkholderiales bacterium | reverse complement strand
ATCGGGATAGTCTTCGGCCGGGGCGCCCCAGGTGGCGCCCGCGTTGTTGACCAGGAAGTCGAAGGGGCCCAGGCCGTTGACCACATCATCGACCAGTGCGGGAAAGCGGTCGGTCTTTTGCAAGTCTCTCACCACCGGGAGCACCGTGATGCCTTTGCTTTCCAGATGTGCCTTGGCCGTGGCGAGCTCATCGACCTTGCGCGCGCTGATGGCCACCTTGCAGCCCATCTCGCCCAAGGCTTCTGCCATCTGCAAGCCCAGGCCACGCGAGCCGCCGGTGATCAGGGCCACCTGGCCGTCGAGTTGAAACAGTTGTTTGACGCTCATTATGTGTTCTTTGGTTTAGGTTTTTTGTGGGGCACTCAGCAGACTTCAAACAGACCGGCCGCACCCTGGCCACCGCCGATACACATGGTGACCACCACATATTTCGCGCTGCGCCGCTTGCCCTCAATCAGCGCATGGCCGGTCAGCCGCGCGCCGCTCACGCCATAGGGGTGGCCCACCGCAATGGCGCCGCCGTTCACGTTGAGCAACTCATCGGGAATGCCGAGCTTGTCGCGGCTGTAGAGAACCTGGCAGGCAAAGGCTTCGTTGAGTTCCCACAGACCAATGTCTTCCACCTTGAGGCCAGCGCGCTGCAGCAGGCGCGGCACGGCGTACACCGGGCCAATGCCCATTTCGTCGGGCTCACAGCCCGCCACCGCAAAGCCGCGGAAGATGCCCAGTGGCTGGATGCCAAGCTGCTCGGCACGCTTGCCGTTCATGACCACGCAGGCTGAGGCGCCGTCGGAAAACTGGCTGGCGTTGCCGGCGGTAACCACGCCGCCGGGCAGGGCGGCGCGGATTTTGGAGACGGCTTCAATGGTGGTGTCGGGGCGGATGCCTTCGTCGGCGGCGATGGTCACTTCCTTAGTGGTGACGCGGCAGGTGGCCTTGTCGACCACACCCATGGTGGTGGTCATGGGCACAATTTCGTCATCGAACTTGCCGGCGGCTTGGGCCGCGGCGGCGCGCAATTGGCTGCGCACGCCGTATTCGTCTTGTGCCTGTTTGCTCACGTTGTAGCGCTTGGAGACTGTCTCGGCTGTCTGCAGCATGCTCCAGTACAGCTCGGGTTTGTGTTCAACGAGCCAAGGGTCGCGGCGCATGTGGGTGTTGGCTTCGTTCTGCACGCAGCTGATGCTCTCTACACCGCCGGCCACGATGGCGGGGCAGCCTTCGAGGATGACGCGCTGCGCGGCCATGGCAATGGTTTGCAGGCCCGAGGAGCAGAAGCGGTTAACGCTCATGCCGCCCACGGTCACAGGGAGACCGGCGCGCAGGGCGATGGCGCGCGCGATGTTGCCACCAGTCGTGCCTTCGCCAAAGGTGCCGCCCATGATGCAGTCTTCGATTTCGTTGGGATCGATGCCCGAGCGCGCCACGGCGTGGTTGACGGCATGACCGCCCAGTGTGGCGCCGTAAGTCATGTTGAAGGCACCCTTCCAGCTCTTGGCCAGACCGGTGCGGGCGGTGGATACGATCACTGCGTCGATCATGGGATTCTCCGGGTCTTGTTGTTATTGGAAGGACTTGCCTTCTTCGGCCAGCTGCACCAGCAGCGGCGCGGGTTGCCAGCAAGCATCAGCGCCGGGCTCGTCGGCGAAGCGGCGCAGAGCGCGCACCACGTTGACCAGGCCAACTTCGTTGGCGTGGCACATGGGGCCGCCCCGGTGGCTTGGAAAACCGTAGCCGTTGAGGTAGACCAGATCGATGTCGGAGGCGCGCATGGCGATGCCTTCGGCAAGGATGCGCGCGCCTTCGTTGACCAGCGCATAGATGCAGCGCTCCACTACCTCTTCGTCGCTCACCTTGCGCGGTGTCGCGCCTTTGGCGCTGCTATAGTCGGCGATCAGCTGGTCAATGATCGCATCGGCCTGCGGCTCGCGCACACCGGGTTGGTAGCGGTACCAACCCGCGCCGGTTTTCTGGCCGAAGCGGCCCAGCTCACAGAGCTTGTCGGCGATGGTGGGCTCGTGGGGCACGCCAGCTTCGGCCGCCTTGCGCTTGCGCGTGGCCCAGCCGATATCCAGGCCTGCAAGGTCGCCCACGCGGAAGGGGCCCATGGCGTAGCCAAAGCGCTCCATGGCTTTGTCGATTTGCTGGGGCGCTGCGCCCGCCACCACCAGCGCATGTGCGGCGGCGCCGTAGCGTGCCAGCATGCGGTTGCCGATGAAGCCGTCGCACACGCCGGAGACCACCGCCACCTTTTTGATCTGCTTGCCCAGCGCGAGGGCCGTGGCCATCACATCATTGGCGGTCTTCTCTCCCCGCACGATCTCCAGCAGCTTCATGATGTTGGCCGGGCTGAAGAAGTGCAGGCCCAGCACGTCTTGCGGGCGCTTGGTGAAACTGGCGATCTTGTTGATGTCGAGGTAGGAGGTGTTCGACGCGAGGATCGCGCCGGGTTTGCACACCGCGTCGAGCTGGGTGAATACCTTCTCTTTCACATCCATCTGCTCGAACACGGCTTCGATCACCAGGTCGACATCCTTGAAGGCGGCGTAGTCCAGCGTGGGCGTGATCAGGGCCATGCGCTGCTCGACCTGCTCCTGCGTGAGCTTGCCGCGCTTGGCGCTGTTGTCGTAGTTGCGGCGGATCGTGGCGAGGCCGCGGTCCAGGGCTTCCTGCGCGGTTTCCAGCAGCACCACCGGTGTGCCGACGTTGAGGAAGTTCATGGTGATGCCGCCGCCCATGGTGCCCGCGCCAATGACGCCCACGGACTTGATGGGGCGCAGCGGCGTGTCGGCGGGGATGTCGGGCAGCTTGCCGGCGGCGCGCTCGGCGGCAAATACATGGCGCGCGACTCGCGACTCGGGTGTGGCCATCAAGGCAAAGAAGGCGGCGCGCTCGCGCTTGAGGCCTTCGTCAAACGGTTGGGTGACCGAGTCGGCCACGCATTCCACGCATTGCACCGGCGCGGGCAGGCCCTTGGCAGCCGCCTTGACGCTGTTGCGGGCGAACTGCAAGAAGGCGTCTGCGCCCGCGGTGGGAATATTCACATCGCGCAGGCGGCGCAGGGGGTTCTGTTCAAGTGCGGCGCGCTCGGCGAAGGCAACTGCAGCACTCACCACGTCCGCTTCCACCAGTTCATCGATCAGCGCGGTGCCCTCGAAGCCCGCCGCTTCTTGCGGCGCACCGGACACGATCATGTTCAGTGCAGCTTCAATGCCAATGGCGCGGGGCAGGCGTTGCGTGCCGCCGGCACCGGGCAGCAAACCGAGTTTGACCTCGGGCAGACCCAGCATGGCGTCTTTCCTGGCGACACGGAAATGGCAGCCGAGCGCGAGTTCCAAGCCACCGCCCAGCGCGTGGCCTGACATGGCGGCCACAACTGGCTTGGACGATGATTCGAGCGCGCGGATCACATCGGACAGGTTGGGAGATAGGGACGATTTTGGCGTGCCGAACTCCTTGACATCGGCACCACCAGAGAAAATCTCTTCGCCGCCGGTGAGCACGATGGCAGTCACGGCCGGTTCGGCCAAGGCTTGATCCAGCCCGACGAGGATGCCGCTGCGCAGCACATGACCCAGGCCGTTGACCGGCGGGTTGTTCAAAGTGAGCGCGGCCACCGAGCCTTGTTGGGTGTAGTCCACCGGGTTCATGGGGGTCTCCGTCATTGGATAGTAGGGAAATTGGTTGGCGTCGCAGGGCGCCATAGCAGGCATTTCGGATCGACCTAGGGTAAACCATAAACTGCAGTGCAGAACATAGTTTCAATTCTAAACGGATAATACGCGGAAAACTGCAGATCCACAATCTCATGAACGACACACTGATTGCCCACCGCGACATCCTGTTCCAGCTCTACGAAGTGCACGATGCGCAAGCCCTGATTCGGCTACCCCGCTACAGCGAGCACAGCAGGGAGACCTTTGATGCGGTGCTGGACACCGCGAGCCGCATGGCTGAAGCGTTGTTTGCACCGCACAACCGCGCGGCAGACGAGCAGGAGCCTCGCGTGGTGGACGGGCGGGTGAAGTTGGTGGACGGCGTCAAGGAGGCTGTGCGCGCGTACTGCGATGCGGGCTTCCTATCGGCGACGGCGGACGAAGCCTCGGGCGGCATGCAACTGCCTGTGCTGGTGGCGCAGGCCTGTCTGTCGGTGTTTCGCAGCGCCAACGTGGCGACCACTTCCTATGTGAGCCTCACTTCGTCAAACGCCAATGTGATCGAAAAATTTGGCACGCCGATTCAAAAGGCGCGCTATCTGGCGGCGCTGCGCGAAGGGCGCTTCTTCGGCACCATGGCGCTCACCGAGTCGCAGGCCGGCTCCAGCCTGAGCGACCTCAAGACCAGCGCCACGCCGCTTGAAGACGGTAGTTACCTCATCAAGGGACAGAAGATTTTTATCTCAGGTGGCGACCACGAACTCAGCGACAACATCGTGCACCTCGTGCTGGCCCGATTGCCCAACGCACCGCCTGGCGTGAGGGGCATATCGCTGTTCACCGTGCCCAAATTCCACACCGACGAGCATGGCGGCGTGGGCGCGCGAAACGACCTGGCGCTGGCCGGGTTGATCCACAAATGCGGCTGGCGCGGCACATCCTCGACCATGTTATCGTTTGGGGAAAACGATGCCTGCGTGGGCGAGCTCGTGGGCCTGCCTCATGAAGGTCTGGCCTGTATGTTTCACATGATGAATGAGGCACGTATCGGCGTGGGCATGGGCGCGATCATGCTGGGCTATCGGGGGTATCTGGCGTCGCTGCGCTACTCGCGTGAGCGGGTGCAGGGGCGCCCGCCGGTCAACAAAGATCCGCTCTCGCCGCAGCTGCCGCTGGTGGCGCATGCCGATGTGCGGCGCATGTTACTGGCACAGAAGGCCTATGTGGAAGGCGCTTACAGCCTGGCGCTGTACGCCGCGCGGCTGGTGGACGAATCGCGCACCGCCGAGTCGCCAGAGCGGCAGCAGGAAGTGGCGTTGCTGCTGGACTTGCTCACGCCGGTGGTGAAATCTTGGCCGTCGCAATGGTGTTTGGAAGCGAACTCGCTGGCGATCCAGATTCTGGGCGGTTACGGTTACACGCGCGAGTTTCCGGTGGAGCAATACTGGCGCGACAACCGCCTCAACATGATCCACGAAGGCACCCACGGCATTCAGGCGCTCGACTTGCTCGGGCGCAAGGTGGTAATGAAAAATGGCGCCGCGCTGAATGCTTTTGACAAGGAGGTGGGTGCGGCCGTCGAGCAGGCAGCGACGGCGCCCGCGTTGCGCGAGGCGGCGCAACAGTTGCAGGTCGCCTGGTGCGATGTGATGGACACGGTGGCCGAGTTGCGCCCCGCATTGCGCGAAGACGCCGAGGCCGTGATGGCCAATGCCCATCTCTTTCTGGAAGCGTTTGGCCATGCTGTGCTGGCATGGTCGTGGTTGCGGCAGGCCAGCGTGGCGCAATGCGCGCTGGAGGGCGATGGCGTGAGCGCGACCGATGAAGCTTTCTACCGTGGCAAGCTACAGGCTTGCCAGTGGTTCTTTCGCTGGGAATTGCCCAAAGTGGCGCAGCAGCTGGCCCTGCTGCGCTCGAAAGACGACAGCCACCGCGCCATGCGCGACGAGTGGTTCTGAAGCAGGAACACACGGCATGACGCCCACCGATATCCCTGCCGGATTTGAGCACTACCCCTATTCAGGCGAATCCTATTTCCAGACGCTGGGCGAGCTCTGTGCGAGCGCGCAGGCCAACGGCTTGCTGGTGCTCGGCCTGCGCCTGCAGCCGCGCCATTGCAACCGGCTCGGCATTCCGCACGGCGGCATGTTGGCCACGCTGGCCGATGGGGCGCTGGGGATCAATTTACATCTGGCGCGTCAGCCACGGCCGAACATGGTGAGCGTGAATCTGAGCCTGGACTATCTGGCCGTTGCCAAGGTGGGCGACTGGATCGAGGCCCATGTGACTCCGCGCAAGTTGGGCAGACAGCTCGCTTTGGGTGACCGTGTGCTTCGCGCGGACGAGCGGGAGTTCTTGCGCGCGACGGGCATCTTTGCCAGCGTGACGCGCGTGCGCCGCAAAACGCTTTCCGAAGGCTGAGCGCCTTCGAAGTGTTCAGCGCGGCAGGGTGTCTTCGATTGCGCGCACGACTTCCAGCAATCGCGGGCGCACTTCGCTGAGCAAGAACTCGGGCGACAGGTTGTAAGAAGGGCCACCCACGTTGACCGCCATGATCGGCAGGCCGTTGCCCGGATCAAAAGCACGGGCGATGCCATTGACCTCTTTGTTCCAGTCGCCAAACGAGCAGGTGACACCCAGTGTGCGGTAGTCTTCCAGCGCCTTGTCAACGCACGCATTGATGCCTGGCCAGGCGAGGTGATCGAGTTCGCGGATTTGTTCCAGCGCGCTCAGTCGATCGGATTCAGATACCGAAGCCAGCCAGGCGCGGCCGATGGCCGACGCAGCCAGCGGCATGCGCGAACCGACATCGAGCGTGAGCGTGAGTGCGGCGCTGCTGCGGCAGTTTTCCACATAGATCATCGAGAGCTTGTCGCGCACACCCAGCGACACCGATGCGCCAGAAAACTCGGCCAGCTCCTGCATCATGGGCCGCGCAATTTTGCGCACATCGAGCTTGTTGAGCAGCGCGCTGCCCAGTGCCAGGCAGGCTGTGCCCAACCGGTAGCGGCCACTTTCTTCGACGTGAATCAGATAGCCCAGCTTGGTCAGCGTCATGGTCAGGCGCGACACGGTGGACTTGGGCAACTTGCAGCGCTGGGCGAGTTCCTGGTTGCTCAGTGTAATCTCGCCATGGCGAAAGCAGGACAATACCTCCAGGCCACGCGCCAGCGCGGTCACGAAGTGACGGTCTTCCTTGGGCTTGCGCGGTTGCGCTGCCCGCTTTTTGGGGCTGTCGGTAGCGACCGGCGTGTCGGCCGGCTCCACCGGGAGATGGGTGGCTGCATCTGCGCTCAAAATGGAACTCCGTTCTGCAAATGAAGCTGTGAACTGTAAAGCATTGCAGCGCGTTGGCCGCCAGAGATCAATGGGGGTTAACCACCATCCCCCAGCACGAGCCCGAGTTACAGCGCCTTGACTAGCTCAGGCACGGCCACGAACAGGTCGGCCTCCAGACCATAAGTCGGCCACCGAGAAGATCGGTGCGGGTGAGCCGGTGTAACTGATGATGGAGCTGCCCGATTACCACTGGCCGTGCCCCAAAGACGTGCTGATTGGTTTGTGGCAACGCGTCAGCATGTTCGTTCGTAACGTGGGCGGCATCATCCTGTTACTGACCGTAATCCTGTGGTTTCTCTCGACCTTTCCGCAGGCGCCTGCTGGCTTTAACGGTAGCCCGATCGAATACAGCATTGCGGGGCGCATCGGCCAGACCTTGGCCGGACTGTTTGCGCTCATTGGCTTCAATTGGCAGATTGTCGTGGCGTTTATTCCGGGGTTGGTGGCGCGCGAGGTGATGGTGGCCGCGTTGGGCACTATTTACGCAATATCGTAATCAGGTAATGAAGTGGGTTCGGCGCTGGCGCCTTTGACAGCATCCGACTGGTCGCTCGCAACCGGCTTGTCTCTGCTGATCTAGATTTTGTTTGCGCCGCAGTGCCTCGCCACTTTTGCCGTGGAGCGCAAGGAAATGGGTGGTTGGGCCATGCCGGCGGGCATGGCCGCCTCCTTCATCGTTCGATCGCCATACTGTTTTGCACAGCAGTCCCCGATGCTTTCAGTGCGTTCGAGCGAAACATGTGAAAAGCCCGATCGAAAGTTCGCCTGGAAGTCAAAAGACCCTATGAAAATAAGGTGTTGAAAGCGCCATATTGGGGTGTCGCCAACCAAACAAGTTGAGGGTTAACCCGCTGTATTAAATTCCACCATGCAGTTTATAGTCTCGAAAACGAGCGATTTTGTTTGGTGGATCGAAGCTTCTTCTCACAACCCCTACAGAGGCCTATTTACAGTGGATATCTTTCTTCAACAGGTGCTCAACGGCTTGACGCTGGGCGGGATCTACAGCCTTGTGGCGCTGGGCTTGACTCTGGTTTACGGGATCCTGCACGTCCCGAACTTCGCCCACGGCGCCTTCTACATGGTGGGTGCCTTCGTGGCCCTCAAGCTCATGACCGGGTGGGAGGTCAATTACTGGATCGCCATGATCGGCGCGGCCGCTGTGGTGGGTGTGATCGGGGCTTTGGCAGAGCGCCTGGTGTTCCACCCGCTGCGCCACCATGCGGGTCTTCATCCGATGATCGCGGCGATTGGTCTGCTGTTGTTTCTGGAAGCTGGCGCACAGGCCCTGTGGGGCGCCGACTTCCTGCGCATGCCCACGCCTTTCACCGGCATCATCGAGATCGCCGGTGTCACCGCGCCGGTGCAGCGGCTGATGATCATCGCGGGCGCCTTCACGCTGATGGCGGTGCTGCAGCTGTTTCTGACACGCACAGTGGCTGGCTCCACCATCGTGGCGATGGCGCAAAACCGCGATGGCGCCTCGCTGGTCGGCATCGATGCCAACCGCGTGGCCATGCTGACCTTTGGCATCTCGGGCGCGCTCGCCGCGGTGGCCGCCACCCTGTACGCGCCCATCAACCTGGTCTACCCGGCCATGGGCCATCTGGTGATTACCAAGGCTTTCGTGATCATCATTCTCGGCGGCATGGGCAGCGTGCCGGGCGCCATCGTCGGCGGTCTGATCATCGGCTTTGCCGAGTCGTTTGGCGCCTATTACATCTCCACCGACTACAAGGACATCATCTCCTTCGCGCTGCTGGTGGTGATTCTTTCGCTGCGCCCGCAAGGGCTTTTCACCAACGGAGCTCGCTGACACCATGATCAAACTCCTGGAAGGCAAACTGGGCTGGGGGCTGCTGTGCGTGGCCGGCCTGCTGTTCCCCTGGCTGGCTGGCAACGACTACCACCTCACGGTGATGTCCACCGCCTACATCTTTGCCATCGCCACCTTGGGCCTGAACCTGATCACCGGCTACACCGGCCAGTTCAACCTGGCCCATGCCGGCTTCATGGCCGTCGGCGCCTACACGCTGGGCATTCTCACCGTAGACCACGGCGTGCCGTTCTGGCTGGCCTTCGTGCTGGCGGGCGTGGTCACCGTGCTGGTAGGGTTGCCGCTGGGTTTTGTTTCGCTGCGTTTGCGCGGGCACTACTTCTCGATCTTCACACTGTGCGTGGGCACCATCATGTTTCTGGTGATCGAGAAATGGGAAAGCCTGACCCACGGCACGGTGGGCATCATGGGCATTCCGGCCCCAACCGCCATCGGCCCCATCAGCTTCGACACCCCGAAGTCAATTTATTACCTGATCTTTTTCTTCCTGGTGCTGGGCGTCTGGGTCATGCGGCGCATCGTCGATTCGCTGATGGGGCGCACCTTCATGGCGATTCGCAATGGCGACGACCTGGCCGAAGCGCTGGGCATCAACCTCATGCGCAACAAGCTGATAGCCTTCTTGCTGTCGGTGTTGTACGCAGGTCTGGCGGGCGCGTTGTATGCCGGCTTCGTGCGCTTTCTGGGGCCCGATCTTGCGGGCGCTGAACACGCCTTCGACATGACCATGTACATGATCATCGGCGGCTTGGGCACCGTGCTCGGGCCGCTGCTTGGCGCGCTGGCCGTGCCGTGGATCACCCAGTACCTGCAAGCGCTGCAGGAATTCCGTTTCCTGATATTTGGCCCGGTGTTGATCATCCTGGTGATCTTCCTGCCCAACGGTGTCGTGGGCACCTGGGTCGCCTGGCGCGCGCGCAAGGCGTCCGCCACCGCCACCGCGGCAAACGCCGCCAACGCCGCCAAGGCGCCAACAGCCCCCAAGGCATCAGCCTCAAAGGAGTCGGCACGTGCTTGATATCGAACACCTGACGATGCGTTTTGGTGGCAACACCGCTGTCAACCGGGTGAGCACGCAGATCGCCAAGGGAAAGATCAACGCGATCATCGGGCCCAACGGCGCTGGCAAAACCACGTTTTTCAACCTTATCAGCGGGGTGCACAAACCCACCGAAGGCACCATCACCTTTGAGGGCCGCGACATCACCACGCTGCGCACCGACGAAGTGGCGCGCCTGGGCATTGCCCGCACCTTCCAGGCGACCACGCTGTTCGACACCGCCAGCGTGCTCGACAACCTGATCGTGGGCCACCGACTGCGCACCCGCTCGGGGCTGCTCGATGTGCTGCTGGGCACGGCCCGGTTGAAGGAAGAAGAGCGCGTGTGCCGGGAAAAGGCGCGCGAGGCGCTCGACTTCGTGGGCCTGGCCCACCTGGAGCACCGCGTGGCCGGCGACATCACGCAAGAAGAGCGCAAGCGCGTGGCCTTTGCGCTGGCCTTAGCTACCGCACCCAAGCTGCTGCTGCTGGATGAACCGGCCGGTGGCGTGAACCCGGACGAAACGCTGGGCCTGGCCGAATTGATCCGCAAGATGGTGAAACATGGCCTGACAGTGTGCCTGATCGAGCACAAGATGGACATGATCATGAGCCTGGCCGACAAGATCCTGGTGCTCAGCTACGGCGAAAAAATCGCCGAAGGCACGCCCGCCGAAGTGCGCGCCAACCCGGCCGTGATCGACGCCTACCTGGGGAGCGACCATGCTGACATTTGACAACGTGTCGCTGTCCTATGGCAGCTTTCTGGCCCTGGATGGTGTCAACCTGCATGCCGAAACCGGCGAACTGGTGGTGCTGCTGGGCGCTAACGGCGCCGGCAAAAGCTCCATCTTCCTGACTGCCAGCGGCATCCACAAGGCCGCCGGCGGCAGCATCCGCTTCGATGACAAAGAGCTGGTGGGCCGCAAGCCCTCGCAGATCGTGTCGACCGGCCTGGTGCAATGCCCGGAGGGCCGCAAGCTGTTCCCGCAGATGTCGGTGTTGAAAAACCTGATGCTGGGTGCCTATGTGCACCGCGGCGACAACGCAGGCAACCGCACGCGCCTGGAAGAGGTGCTGGCCATGTTCCCGATCCTCGATGAGAAGAAGGGCGACGCGGCCGGATCCCTCAGCGGCGGCCAGCAACAGATGGTGGCCATCGGCCGCGCGCTAATGGGCCGGCCCAAGGTGCTGTTGCTCGACGAGCCTTCGCTGGGCCTGGCGCCGCTTGTGGTCAAGCAGGTGTTCGAAGTCATTCAACGCATCAACAAGGCCGGCACCACTGTCTTGCTCGCCGAACAGAACGCCTACGCCGCGCTCAAGATCGCCAACCGCGCCTATGTGCTGGAGCGCGGGCGCATCGTGCTTGAAGGCGATCCGCAAAGCCTGTTGCATAACGAAGCCGTGCGTAAAGCCTACATCGGCGCCTGACGCCGAGCCCCCATTTCCCCGTTGTTTTTCACCCCGTTCCGCAGGAGACATTTAAGATGATCAGAAGACAATTCACCCAACTCGCCAGCGCGCTGGCCCTCGGCGGCTTGCTGTTTGCCACCCCGGCGATGGCGCAGGAGGTGGTCAAGATCGGTTACTCCGGTCCCTTGAGCGGCGGCGCGGCGCAGTACGGCAAGAACACGCTGGACGGCTTGAAGTTCGCCATCGACGAGCTCAACGCCACGGGCTTCGAAGTGGCCGGCAAGAAGGTGAAATTCGAGGTGGTGGCGCTGGACGACAAGTACAATCCGAGCGAGACCGCCATCAATTTCCAGCGCTTGGTGCAGGAGAGCAAAACCCCCGTGGTGATGTGCCCCCACTCTGGCGGCGGATACGCCATCCAGACCAGCAACGAGCGCCTCAACGCCTTGCTGCTGTCGTACACCAGCGTGCCCAAGATCACCCAGACCGGCAACACGCTGACCATGCGCATCCCGCCCGACTTCTCCACCTATATCAAGCCCTTCGTGGCCTATGCGATGAAGAAGTTCGGCAAAAATCTGGCCATTGCCAACGCCGATCACGACTACGCCAAGGCCTGGACGGCGCTGTTCAAGCCGGCTTGGGAAGCCGCTGGCGGCAAGATTGTGGCCGAGAACTCGATGAGCTACAACCGCTCGACCGACTTCTACAGCGGTGTGAGCAAGGCCCTGGCCAACAAACCCGATGTGCTGTTCATTGGCGGCGCTTCCGAACCCACCGCTCTGGTGGCCAAGCAGGCGCGCGAGCTGGGCTTCAAAGGCGGATTCGTCATCATGGACCAAGCCAAAATGAACGAGATGAAATCCATCGTGGGCGGTTACGCCGCGCTCGAAGGTTCCATTGGCGTGTTGCCAGTGGTGGACGATCCACAGGCCTCGGTGAAGGCGTTCGTTCAGCGCTGGAACAAGGTGTACCCCGGCCGCGAGCCAGGCTCTGAAGCCACCTACAACTACACGGCCATGATCGCCACAGCCAACGCCATGAAGCTCGCAGGCACCACCAGCGACGCCAAGGCTATCCGCGCCAAGCTCGATGCGGCGATCAAGGCGCTGCCCGAGGCGCAGAACCTTGCCAATTACGACGGCATCGACGCGGCAGGTGGTTCGATCATGGACACCCTGGTGGCCATCGTCGAAGGTGGCAAGATCAAGCAAGTGAAGCTGAGCGAACTGGTGAAGTAAGTGTTTCGAAGGGTTCGGGCTGCCGCCGCCTCACAAGGTGCCGGCAGCCCTTTTTTCGCTCGTTAAACCCTGCAGTGTTGCTGCCCGACACGGGGTTGAAGACCCACCCGCTCTGGGCGCACCACGGCAGTTGTTTGGGTTACTGCCCCAGTTTCTGGAGGTTTCATGTCCGCCCCACTCGCCCCACTCGCCCCAATGACCACCCTGCTGGAAGGCCTTTGCTTCCCGGAAGCGCCACGCTGGCACAACGGGCGCCTCTGGTTTTCTGACTTCTTTCTCCAGGAGGTGATCACCGTCACAGCGCAAGGGGAAATGGAAGTGCAGTTCAAGCTGGCTGACAGCCCCAGCGGGCTGGGCTGGCGCCCCGATGGCACCCTGCTGATGGTGTCTATGCACGAGCAGCAATTACTGGCCTGGCGCGGTGGCGCGCTGGAAACGGTGGCTGATCTGTCGGCCCATGCGGGTGGTCCCTGCAACGACATGGTGGTGGATGCTCAGGGCCGCGCCTATGTGGGCAACTTTGGCTTCGATCTTTACGCCCGCGAAGAAGTCAAAAGCACCGACCTGCTTCGTTTGGATCTGGACGGCAGCGTGCACTCGGTTGCCAGCGACTTGTGGTTCCCCAATGGAATGGCGATCACGCCCGATGGCCAGACCCTAATCGTGGCCGAAACCTTTCGCAACCGCCTCACCGCCTTCCGCATCGCGGCCGACGGCAGCCTGAACCGCCGCCGCGTGTTTTCTGAATTGCCAGGGGTGTTCCCCGATGGCCTGTGCCTTGATGCCGAAGGCGCTGTCTGGGTGGCCGACGCGCGCGGCCAGGCCGTGTTGCGCGTGGTGGAAGGTCAGGGCGTGGTTGAGCTGGTGTCCACCGGCGAGCATCAGAGCTACGCTTGCGTGCTCGGCGGCAACGATGGGCGCACTCTTTTCGTCTGCACTGCGCCTGGCGTGGGCCCCAAAGCCGGTGCGCTGCAACAGGGTCGCATCGAATTCACCACTGTCAAGGTGCCGAATGCCGCCGTGTATTGACGAGCTATACCCCGCCAGCCTTGCCTCTGGCGAATTTGAGAGGATTCAGCGATGACAATCTGGTTGGTGCGCCACGGCGAAACGGCGCTGAACGCCGTGCGCATTCTGCAACCCGCCAACACTCCCTTGTAGGCCCATGGCATCAGGCAAGCCCAGGCCCTGGCCGAACGGCTGACCAGCAAACCCATGGCCGGCATTCTGAGCAGCGACTTGCCCCGCGCCGAGCAAACCGCCCAGGCTGTCGGTTTACCTTAAGTCTGTCACTTTTACACCTTAACTTGACATCAAAAGAATAGTTCCAACGTGGAGAGATCCTCCAGCCAATGCGGTCAATCGGGCGATTGACTGCTCACCACGATGAGTGATCGTGAATTGATCAGCTTTGAGAATTGGCACCCTGCAGATGTCACATGCCTTGCATAAAGCACCTTACACCTTAAGTGTGTCACCATGTGCCGACCAGTCTGTCAGAGGATCAACAATGAGGCAATTGTCGGTGGTACCGGATGCAGTGGCGGTTTGTGCCGACCGACTGGTTGCCATCGTGCGCATACAAAGCGATGGCAAAGTCGCCATCCGTGATCTGGTAAATGGCCAATTGCTGACAACAAGCGCGGTAGCGCTTAGCGCGCCGCCCATTGCATCTGGTCTGAGCGCAGATAGCGCTACAGCCCTTCATGAAGCAACGCAAGCCCAGTGGGAGGACGCTCGGCGCCGCGAGTCAGCCGTCATCGCGATTCTCCAGACCAACGATGTGGCTCAACATGTCTCGCGCGTCGCCGCTGAATTCGGTGTGTCACGGCGCACCGTCTTTCGATGGCTTGCCGTGTATCGAGAAACGCCACAGACATCTGCCTTGCTGCACCGCCCGATGGGCCCACCTGTGGGCGGCAGGCGCATTGACGCGCACCTTGAACGCTTGATCACCGAGGTCATCAATGATGTCTATCTCACAAAGGTGCGCGCAAAAAAGGAGGAGGTCGTGCGCATGGTGCATTTGCGCTGTGCCGCCCAGGGCTTGAAGCCGCCTTCCCGTAAACCCATCCTTGCCCGACTCAGAGCTCTCGACCCCAGAGAAGTGGCCAAGGCAAGACTGCAGCCGGGCGAGGCTGCATCGCTGACCGACTTTGTGCCAGGACGGTACCGAGTCAACCAGCCTCTTGGCGTCGTACAAATTGGCCACACGCTTGTCGACCTGATCGTCGTTGACGAAGCAAGGCGGCTGCCCATAGGGCGGCCATGGCTGACGCTGGCCGTGGACGTTGCAACCCGTGTCATTGTCGGGTTTTACCTGTCTCTGGAGGCGCCATCATCGACCTCCGTGGCGCTGTGCCTGAGTCACGCAACTTTGTCCAAAGAGCTTTGGCTCAAGCAGCGGGGCCTCGACTGCAACTGGCCCGTCTGGGGTTTGCCTCAGGCGGTGCATGCCGACAATGGCGCCGACTTCACCGCAGCAGCACTGCGCCGAGGGTGTGACGAACACGGCATCCGGTTGATTCTTCGCCCGGTCGCGACGCCCCATTACGGGGGGCATATCGAACGCCTGATCGGAACCCTGATGGGCCGGGTTCATCTTTTGCCAGGAACCACCGGCTCCAATCCGCAAGACAAGGGCGCCTATCCCTCGGAAGCGCAGGCACGAATGACCCTGAACGAGTTAGAGCAGTGGTTGACACTTGAAATATGCGAGCAATACCACCGGCGCATCCACAAAGGAATTGGCCAAAGCCCCTTGGCCGCATGGCAGACGGCGGCCAATGCCGACGATGCAGTCCCCCGCTCCTTGCCTCCTCATCCAGATCAATTCACCATCAGTTTCCTGCCATTTTTGCAACGCAAACTGCGCCGTGATGGGCTGCATGTCTTCAACATCCGGTACTGGGACAACGTGTTGCCAGCGATCGTGCAACTTGGCGCGCCGCTCACCGTTCGCTATGACCCGCGTAATTTGTCCAGGATTTATGTCATTGGCCCGGACCAACGCTATCACCCGGTTCCCTACGCCGATCTGTCATTGCCGCCGATTACATTGTGGGAACAGCGGGCCGCTGTGGCTTATTTGCGTGGTGACGGTGACAATGCACCAGCTCAGGCGGCCATCTTCAAGGCCGTGGTCGCACAGCGCGCTTTGATCGCCAATGCCACGGCAAAGACAAAAGCCGCCCGTCGGCAGTCACAGCGCCAAAGCAATGCCGAATTCGCTACGATGGACCGATCACGTTTGGGAGAAAGCGCTGTGGACTATTCCGAGCCGGTATTGCCATCTGACGCAGAGGTCTGGGATGACTGAAT
>JBBQSX010000075.1:0-16049 GCA_038213545.1 Burkholderiales bacterium | reverse complement strand
TTCGACCCGCGCCGCGAGCGAGCGCAGCGCCGCGTGTTCTGCATCGTGTGCCAGCGCAAGTGCACCGTTGCCATACACCTCCACCACGTCGGGCTCCAGGTGCTGGGCGATCAGCTCGCGCGGGCGGCCTTCGGCGATCTTGCGGCCGTGGTCCAGCACCAGCAGGCGCGAACACAGGCGCTCGGCTTCGTCCATGAAGTGGGTGGTGAGCAAGATGCTTTTGCCCTGCTGCAGCAGCATCTGCAGGCGCTCCCACATCAGGTGGCGGGCCTGTGGGTCCAGACCGGTGGTGGGCTCGTCGAGCATCAGCAGACGCGGGTCGTTCACCAGCGCACGCGCCAGCGACAGGCGCCGCTTCATGCCGCCCGAGAGTTCGCCCGGTTTGGCCTGCGCCTTGTGCGAGAGCGCGGCGAAGTCGAGCAGCTGTGGAATGCGCGCGCGCACCTGGGCTGCGGGCAGCCCGAAATAGCGGCCGTACACCAGCAGGTTTTCGGCGCAGTCGAAGTCGGGGTCCAGCGTGTCCATCTGGCTCACCACACCGAGTTGCGCCTTGATGGCCAGCGCGTCGCGCGGCATGTCCAGGCCAAAGGCGGTGATGCTGCCCGCGTCGGGCGCGGTCAAGCCCAGGCACATGCGGATGGTGGTGGTCTTGCCGGCGCCGTTGGGCCCGATCACGCCCAGGCACTCACCGGGCTCGATGGAAAAACTCAGGTCGTTCACCACCGTGGTCTCGCCGTAGCGTTTGATGAGGTGGTGGCATTCAAACAAGGCTGGCGTCATGGTGCGGCATTGTGCCCCCGTGGCCACCTGCCGCAGGGGGCCACCCCTACAATGCGGGGCTGCCCCTCGGGGTCTTGTCTTCACAGCGTCATCCCCATGTCCCTCGCCGTTTCATTGCAATACCTGTTACCGAAGCGTGCGCTCACCGAATTTGGAGGCTGGGTGGCCAACGGCCGCTGGGGTGCCATCACGCAGTGGATCATCCGCCGCTTCATACGCAAGTACGGCGTGAACATGGCCGAGGCCGCGAACCCGGACCCCACCGCGTACGCCAACTTCAACGAATTCTTCACCCGCGCCCTGAAGCCTGGTGCGCGGCCGCTGGCCGACGCCGCTTTTGTGTGCCCGGTGGACGGCGCCATCAGCCAGTTCGGCGCGATTGCGCGCGACCAGATTTACCAGGCCAAGGGCCACACCTACAGCACGCTTGCGCTGGTGGGCGGCGATGCCGAGCTGGCGGGGTTGTTCGACCACGGCGCCTTCGCCACCATCTACCTCAGCCCCAAGGACTACCACCGCATTCACATGCCGGCCGGTGGCCGACTGCGCCAGATGATCCATGTGCCGGGCGATTTGTTTTCGGTGAACCCGGCCACAGCACTGGGCGTGCCCGGCCTGTTTGCGCGCAACGAGCGCGTGGTGTGTGTGTTTGACCTGCAGGTGGGCGAGACCACCGTGCCGTTTGTGCAGGTGCTCGTGGGCGCCACCATCGTCGGCAGCATGGCCACGACCTGGCACGGTGTGGTGAATCCACCGCGTCCGGGTGAGGTTCGCACCTGGAACTACGACGACGCGCCTGTGGTGTTCCAGCGTGGCGACGAGATGGGCCGCTTTCTGCTGGGCTCCACGGTGGTTCTGCTCTGGCCGCGCGACATCCTCGCCTTCAACCCCGACTGGGCACCCGGCAACACCGTGCGGCTGGGTGAAGCCATGGGCACCGCCCTCTGAGTTCTTTTTTCTGGAGCCTCCACATGACCACCCTCGGCACCCCGCTGTCTCCTTCGGCCACCAAGGTCATGTTGCTCGGCTCCGGCGAACTTGGCAAAGAGGTGCTGATCGCACTGCAGCGCCTGGGCGTGGAAACCATCGCAGTGGACCGCTACGACAACGCACCCGGCCAGCAGGTGGCGCACCACGCTCGAACCATCACCATGAGCGACCCGGCACAGCTCAGGGCGCTGATCGAAACCGAGCGCCCGCACCTGGTGGTGCCCGAGATCGAGGCCATTGCCACGCCCATGCTGCAGGAGCTGGAAGCTGCCGGCGTGGTGCGCGTGATCCCCACCGCGCGTGCCGCGCGCCTGACCATGGACCGCGAAGGTATTCGCCGCCTGGCCGCTGAAACGCTGGGATTGCCGACCAGCCCCTACAAGTTCTGCGATTCGCTGGACGAGCTGCAGGCTGCGATCGACGGTGTGAACGGAAAAGGGATTGGTTACCCCTGCATCGTCAAACCGGTCATGAGCAGCAGCGGCAAGGGCCAGAGCAAGATCGATGGCCCGGGCGACGTGCAGAAGGCATGGGACTACGCCATGTCGGGCGGTCGGGTCGGCCCGGGTCGCATCATCGTCGAAGGCTTCATTGCCTTCGATTACGAAATCACCCAGCTCACTGTGCGCGCACTTGGCGCCAGCGGCGAGGTCGAAACCCACTTCTGCGACCCCATTGGCCATGTGCAGGTGAGCGGTGACTATGTGGAGAGCTGGCAGCCCCACCCCATGACACCGGCAGCGCTGGCCGAGTCGCGCCGCGTGGCCAAGGCCGTTACCGACGATCTCGGCGGCCAGGGCCTCTACGGCGTGGAGCTGTTCGTCAAAGGCGATCAGGTCTGGTTCAGTGAGGTGAGCCCGCGCCCGCACGACACCGGCATGGTGACCATGATCACGCAATGGCAGAACGAGTTTGAACTGCACGCCCGCGCCATCCTGGGCCTGCCGGTCTCCACCGCGCTCAAGAGCCCGGGGGCGAGTGCCGTGATCTACGGCGGTGTGGACGCCACCGGCATCGCGTTCGACGGTGTGGACGATGCCCTGCGTGTACCGCAGACCGAGTTGCGCCTGTTCGGCAAGCCGGAGAGTTTCACCAAGCGCCGCATGGGCGTGGCGCTGGCGTTTGATGCCGACGTGGAACTGGCCCGCGCGCGTGCCAAGCAGGCGGCAGCGCTCGTGAAACCGCGCGCCACTTGAGAGCCGTCAATGCAGGGCGCTGGCAGCTGCGCGGCTGATATCCCGCTCGACCGCGCCGCCGTTGAGTGACACCGTTCGCTGAGCCCAGTGGCCTGCACTGGCCAGCTCGGTGACCAGCACCACCGTGATCAGGTGCTCGGTGTTGAGTGTGCGAAGCAGTCCGCCGATGGCAGGGCACAGGGGCTGGGCTGCTGGCCGACTGGCGCTGTCCACCAGCAACACGCTGGGGTTGCAAACCAGGGCCCGCGCGATGGCGGCCTTGCCGTGCTGGGTGCTGTCCAGTTCATCGGGCATGCGGTGGCCGTGGTCCTCCAGACCCACCACCGCCAGCGCCCGCATGGCGGCCGACTGGCAGCGTTCTGCCGACAGACCCCGGTACATCAGGGGCAGTGCCACGTTGCCTTGCAACGAAGTGCAGCGCAGCAGGTTGAATTCCTGAGGAACGAAGCCGAAGAACCGACGCCGCAGCCACAGCCGTTGCTCGGTCGACAGCGACTGCTCCGCAACCCCTTGAAAACTGTAGCCACCGCTGGTGGGCGCCTCCAGCAAGCCGAGCATTTTCATCAAGGCCGATTTGCCCGATCCACTCGGCCCGACGATCGCCGCGAACTCGCCCAGGTGGATGTCCAGGTCCACCGAGTGCAGCGCTTCCCGGATGCAGCTGCCTTTGTCGTACCGCTTGCTTGCGCCCGTCAGGCGCATGAGCGGAAGCCCTGCCTTGTATTGGGTGGCGGGCGTGTGTTGGATGTCGGAGATGTCAAGGTCCAATTTCATGAAACAGGAGCCTACGCAGTGCCTTTGCTACGCACAGTTCGGAACCGCACGCACAAACGTAAAGATTTTTTTGATCGGGGTGCATCCAGAAGCCGCCTCCACACGTAGTACCTGCAACAGCCGCCGTTTTGTGCTGTTCCGTTCCCCCCAACCTCAATCAGGAGTTACCCATGATGCTCAAGTCCACCCTGGCCGCTGCGGCCGCCCTCGCCCTGACCGCCTGCGCCACCGGCCCCGCGCCCATGATGTATTCGCAGGCCATGCTGCCGGCCGCCGTGCAGGTGCCCATGGGCCACAAGGTGGTCATGGAAACGGTGGGTGCTGGTGACATCACCTACGAATGCCGCGCCAAAGCCAACATGGCTGGGCAGTTTGAATGGGTGTTCGTCGGTCCTGACGCCAGGTTGATGGACCGTTCAGGCAAACAAGTGGGCACCTACTACGGCCCACCCGCCACCTGGCAGAGCAACGACGGCTCCAAGTTCACCGGCACACAAGTGGCCGTGGCCCCGGCCGCCGCCGGCGCCATCCCGCTGCAACTGGTGAAAGCCAACCCCGCCATGGGCACTGGTGCCATGACTGGCGTGACCTACGTGCAGCGCGTGGCCACCGTGGGTGGTGTTGCACCGGCTGCGGCCTGTGGTGCAGCCAACATGGGAGCCAAGCAGATCGTGAAGTACCAGGCCGACTACATCTTCTACAAGGCCGTTTGATGAACGCTGGCCGGCGTCATGTGGCGCTGGCCAGGCAGACCCTCGGGTACCATCAATGGCAACCCCGCCGGGTATCCCGTCACCGAAGTGCCCGGCGTCCGATCGATCAGCTGGTCCGACCGACGCCCGTGCCCACCAACGATCCCTCGCCTTTCGACCACAACGCCGCCCTGGCCGCCTGCGCCCGCGGCGATCAGACTGCCCTTCGAGCCCTTTACGAACGCGAGCACCGGTTCCTGATGGGCGTGGCCCTGCGCATCGTGCGCGACCGCGCCGCTGCCGAGGACGTGTTGCACGACGCCTTCATGGCCATCTGGAACCGGGCTTCCACGTTCGATCCCGCACGTGGCGAAGGCCGCGGCTGGATGTGCAGCATCGTGCGCAACGGCGCGCTCAGCGCGGTGCGCGCCAGTGCCCGCACCGTGTCGGCAGACGAAGAACTTCTGGACGATTTGCAGGACGCCGACCCCCAGGCCGCACCCGACATGCTCGACGCCTTTTCCATGCGCTCCACGCTGGGTCAGCTCGACCACTGCCTGGAACGCCTGGACGTGGCCAAACGCAACTGCGTGTTGCTCGCGTACCTGGATGGCTGCACCCACGCCGAAATTGCCGAACGCCTGAGCGCACCGCTGGGCTCGGTGAAAGCCTGGATCCGCCGCGGCATGGCTTCACTCAAGGAGTGTCTGGCATGAGCCTTGATCCCGTGCAACAACTCGCCGCCGACTATGTGCTTGGCACGCTGTCTGCCGGCCAGCGCATCGAGGTCGAAGAGCGCCTGCCCCGGGACGCGATGCTGCGCACCGCCGTGCAGCATTGGGAAGCGAAACTGCAACCCCTCACGCAACTGGTGGAGCCGGTCGAGCCTTCACCCGCGCTGTGGCAGCGCATTGAAAGCAGCCTGCCTGCCAAGCCGCGCACGGCCCCCGCGCTGAAGCAGGGCGGTCTGGGGCATTGGTGGAACAGCGTGGTCTTCTGGCGCTTTGCCGCTGCCACCGGTTTTGCCGCCGCCAGCGTGATGGCCATCGCCCCCACGGCGGGCCTCTTCGCCCCGGCGCGCCCGCAGTTCATGGTGGTCCTGGTGGCGCCGCAAGGCACGAACCCGGGCTGGGTGGTTCAGACCAGCGGCCCGCAGCGCCTGAAGCTGATTCCCGTGGCGCCCGAGCCGGTGCCCGCGCAGCGTTCGCTGCAGTTCTGGACCAAGGCCGACAGCTGGAGCGCGCCGGTTTCACTGGGTCTGGTGGAGCCGGGCAAACCGATCGAGATTCCGCTCGACAAGCTGCCCCCGATCCAGCCCAACCAGCTGTTCGAGATCACCGTGGAGCCGTACAACGGCTCACCCACCGGACGGCCCACCGGGCCGATCCAGTTCATCGGGCGGTCGGTTCAGCTTTGACGGGCAGGTGGGGACAACACACCGCAGGCGGCTTAGTTGAGGCCTCATGGCTGTCTCATGGGTGTCAGCGTGTTCGATGGGTTGGTGAAAGCCCCTGCTCTCATCTTGTTACTGATCGGTAGCATTCGTAGACGACAGCTTTTGGGGAGAGGAATGACTCGAATCCGAATTTGGGCAGGCATGTCAGTCTGCCTGGTTGTTTTGCTGCTGACGGGTTGCGCTGCGACCGGCCAGAACTATCTTTCAGTGTCCAGTTCCATCCCGCCATTGAAGGGCGAAGGTGGCCGCGTCTTTTTTTACCGGACCGATTCGATGATGGGCGTGGCATTACAGCCCGAGATTCGCCTCGACCACCAGGTCGTGGGCAAGTCCCAGCCCGGTGGTTTTTTCTTTGTGGATACCTCGGCGGGAAGACATGTGGCCTCTTCGCAGACCGAGAGCGAGGCGAAGCTTGAATTCGACTTGGAACCAGGAGGAACGGTCTACATCGCTTCAAGTATTGGCCTGGGGATTCTGGTGGGACGGATACAACTGGAGCTCAAACCCGAGACGGTGGCGTTGTCCGACTTGTCGCCCTTGCGATACACAGGCAGAGACATGCTGGTCGCAGAGCCTTCCGGTGCGTCGCCGCCAACTGGCCTCCCATCGACCGGTTCACGCTCAACTAGGGGTCGCGTCACCATGGCAGATCTGGAACTGCTTCTGCCGCCGGCAGCAGGAGCGTCACGTTGAGCCGGCTTGGCTGGTTGGTGATGGTGGGAACACTGGCGACAGCTTCCGTCCATGCCATCGAACCTTCTGTCTTGTTTGCACGACTGGCACCCAGTGTCTGGACGGTGATTGCCAGCGATGCCCAGAGCCGGAACACATCCCAAGGCAGTGCCGTTGTGATCGGGCCTGGGCGTCTGGTCACCAACTGCCATGTGCTGGCGCGCATGTCGCGCTTTCAGGTGGCCAAGGACAACGTGAGCTACGGCGCCAAGTTGGAGTTTCCCGACCCGGAAAACGATCTCTGCCAGATCCGAGTGGACAACTTCAACGCCCCATCTGTCGAGTTGGCTGATCAAGACACCTTGCGGGTAGGTGCGCGGGTGTATGCCATCGGCACGCCACAGGGGATGGAGACCACCTTGAGCGATGGCCTTCTGTCGGGCCTGCGTCGAAGCGACAGCGGACAACTTTTGTTCGTGCAGACAACAGCACCCATTTCGCCCGGCTCAAGTGGAGGGGGCTTGTTCGACGCCGAAGGCCGTCTGATCGGCATCACGACCCTCACCCGACTTGAGGCTCAGAACATCAACCTTGCTGTGCCGGCGTACCGAATTTCCGAGTTGACCGAGCGAGGGCGTGCACTGTTGGAACAGCGTACGGCGTCGAGAGCCCCGGTCAGCCCGAGCGTCCCGCCGGTTGAAGCGATGGAATTGACCGCGCAACGTCAAGCCGGTGACTGGTTCGAGTATGTGACCACCGACCAGCGAACTCAGTTGAAGTCCACGGTGAATCTGAGGGTAGATCGCGTGGATGCTGACCGGATTATCTTCAATGGGGGCTCCCGGGTGGAGGACGCTTCGGGCCTTTTGCTGGAGTCTTCTTCGCCTGCGCTGGGGGAGTTGGACTTGGTCACGCCGCCCGGCGGGTGGGCGCCGGACGGCAAGGTCTTCAGCGGTACCAAGTCTTTCAATTTCAACAGGATCATGCGCGGTGATTCCGTGAATTTCGACATCACTGCGGTAGCTTCAGCGCTGCAGCCCATTCGCGTGGGAGATAGGCAATACAACGCTGTGCGAATCGACATTCAAGGCTGGAACGGCCGAATGCCAGTTCACCGGGTTGCAGGATCAACCTACCGGTACCGAAGCACCGTGTGGTACGCGCCTGAGCTCATGAGGGTCGTCCGGTTTTCGCTCGAACAACTGGGCAACATCGATTCGCGAGAGACGGTGGAGCTGGTGAAGGCGGGTCGCCGATGAGGCCGTCGGCTTGTCCTCACTGAAACGCCACTTCCGCAAAACTCCGCAACTTCCGGCTGTGCAACTGATCCGGCCCACCCTCGCGCAGGAGGTCGATGGCGCGGATGCCGATGCGCAGGTGCTGGTCGACCCGCTCGCGGTAGAAGTGGTTGGCCATGCCGGGCAGCTTGATCTCGCCGTGCAGCGGTTTGTCGCTCACGCAGAGCAGGGTGCCGTAGGGCACGCGAAACCGGAAGCCGTTGGCGGCGATGGTGGCGCTTTCCATGTCGAGCGCCACCGCGCGCGATTGTGAAAACCGGCGCTGCGGTTTGTTGTCGGGCAGCAGCTCCCAGTTGCGGTTGTCGGTGCTGGCCACCGTGCCGGTGCGCATGATGCGTTTGACATCTTCCGGCGCCACGCCGGTCACATCGGCCACGGCCACTTCCAGCGCCAGTTGAATTTCGGCCAGTGCCGGAATCGGCACCCACAGCGGCAGTTCTTCGTCGAGCACGTGGTCTTCGCGCACATACGCGTGCGCCAGCACGTAGTCGCCCAGCTGCTGGCTGGTGCGCAGGCCGGCGCAGTGGCCGAGCATGAGCCAGGCGTGCGGGCGCAGCACGGCGAGGTGGTCGGTGATGGTCTTGGCGTTGGCCGGGCCCACGCCGATGTTGACCATGGTGATGCCGCTGCGGTCGGCGCGCATGAGGTGGTAGCCCGGCATCTGCGGCAGGCGCGGCGGCGCGTGGCCCAGTTCGTCGCCCGGCACAGCGTTCAACCCGGTGCGGCGCATCACCACGTTGCCGGGCTCCACAAACGCGATGTACTCGCTGTCGGGTTTGGCCATCTCGGCGTGGCCGAGCTTGATGAATTCGTCGATGTAGAACTGGTAGTTGGTGAACAGCACGAAGTTCTGGAACCACTCGGGCGCGGTGCCGGTGTAGTGGCGCAGGCGCTGCAGCGAGTAGTCCACGCGCGGTGCGGTGAACAGCGACAGCGGGTGAGCTTCGCCGGGTCTGGGCTCGTGGGTCCCGTTGGCGATGCCGTCGTCCATGGCGGTGAGGTCGGGCAAATCAAACACGTCGCGCATGAAAGCGCGTCGCGCTGTGTCCAGGCTGCCTTCCACGTGGTCGTGTTCGGCGAACGAGAAGTGAATGGGAATGGGCTGCGTGCTGGTGCCCACCTCGAGTTCGCCGCCGTGGTTGGCCAGCAGCAGGCGGAACTGCTCCAGGTAGTAGTCGGCGTACAGGTCGGGGCGGGTGAGGGTGGTCTCGAAGCGGCCCGGGCCGGCCACGAAGCCGTAGCTCAGGCGGCTCAGCGGCAGGCTGCTGCTGCCCTGGCGCGACACGCTGTGGGTGTGCAGCCTCACATAGGGGTAGCAGGCGCGCACGCGGGCATGGGTGAAGTCGCCACCGCCCACGAAGTCGCGCATGGCCTGGCGCAGGAATTCCACGTTGTCGTTGTAGATGCGCTGCACTTGCAGCAGCGCTGCGGCCGGGTCGTTGAGAAAGATCGGGGCGGTAAAGTCGGGTGTCTTGTGCATGGGGCTTATTGTGGCGCTGCACCGACCAACCCGCATGACACGATGACCACCCTTCCCGATCTGCCCCAGGCCGCCGCCACGCTCGCTGCGGCGCTGGGTTGTGGGTTGTTGATCGGCATCGAGCGCGAGCGCCGCAAGGGGGAGGGGCCAGGCCGGGCGCTGGCGGGGCTGCGCAGCTTTGCACTCACCTGCGTCACCGGTGCGGCCGCCGCGCTCACGCAAATCAACGGCGTGATCGTGGCAGGCGCGGTGTTCGTTGCGGCGCTGGCCGTGGTGGCCTACTTTCGCGACCGATCCGACGACCCCGGCGTGACCACCGAGATCGCCTTGCTGCTGACCTACCTGATTGGCGTGTTGTGTTTCTGGAGCCTGCCATTGGCCGCCGGCCTGGCGGTGGGGCTCACCGCCATGCTCGCCGGGCGAGAACGCCTGCACAGTTTTGCGCGGCAATGGTTGCGCCCAGCCGAGGTGCGCGACGGCATCGTGCTCGCGGCGCTGGTGCTGCTGGCCTTGCCGCTGGTGCCCGACCGGCCCTTGTGGGGCAATACCCTCAACCCGCACCTGATCGTGCAGCTGCTGGCCTTGCTGCTGGGTGTTCAGGCTGCAGCCCACCTCGCGCGCCGGCTGCTGCAGGCGCAGAACGCGGTGGCGCTTTCGGCGTTGGCATCGGGCTTTGTATCGAGCACGGCCACCATCGCCACGCTGGGTCTGGCCGTGCGCGAGGGCCGCAGTGGTGCGCGGCTGATGGCCGGCGGTGCGCTGATCAGCTGTGTGTCGACCTTGCTTCAGTTGCTGCTGGTGGCAGGCACGGTGCAGCCGGCTTGGCTGGCGCACCTGGCGCTGCCGGCGCTGGGCGGCGCGGTGCTGGCGCTGGCCTGGGGCTTGTGGCTGGTGCGCGGCGCGCCGGCTGAAGCGGCGCCTGTGGCGGTGGAGAAAGACGAACGCATGTTCAGCCTGAAGGGCGCTGTCGCCGTGGCGGCTTTGCTGGCGGGCATTCAGGTGCTGGTGCACGCGCTCAGCCTGTGGCTGGGTGAGACCGGTCTGATCGTCGGCAGCCTGCTGGGTGCGCTGGTCGACCTGCATTCGGCCCTGGCGGCGGTGTTCACCTCCGGCCCGCCCGCGCCCATCGGTCATCAGGCTGTGATGGGAGAGCTGGCGGTGCACGCCCTGAGCAAGAGCGTGACCGCCTCGCTGGTGGGCGGGCGGTCCTATGCGATGTGGTTCCTGCCGGGGCTTTGGGCGCACACGGTACTGGTGATGGGCTTGCTCTGGGTGCTTTGAAAGACTGGTTCACGCGCGGAGATGGGTGAACCCTTCGACAGGCCCAGGGTGAACGGAGTCTTGTTCAGCCCTTCACGGCTTCTCGCATGGTGACGAACTCTTCAGCGGCGGTGGGGTGGATGCCGATGGTGCTGTCGAACACCGCCTTGGTCGCGCCTGCCTTCATGGCCACCGCAAAGCCCTGCACGATCTCGCCCGCTTCGGCGCCCACCATGTGCAGGCCCACCACGCGGTCGCTGGCGGTGTCCACCACCAGCTTCATGAGCGTGCGCTCGGTGCTGCCCGAGAGCGTGTGTTTGAGCGCCTTGAACTCGCTCCGGAAAATGGTCACGTCGCCAAACCTCGCGCGCGCCGCCTGCTCGCCATAGCCCACGGTGCCGATGCTCGGGTGCGTGAACACAGCGGTGGGGATGAACTCGTAAGCCATGCTGCGCGGCGGCTTGCCGGCGGCCGGGCCGAACAGCTGGTCCACCACCACCATCGCCTCGCCCAGCGCCACCGGCGTGAGCTGCACGCGGTTGGTCACGTCGCCCACGGCGAACACCGAGGGCACGTTGGTGCGGTAGTTCGCGTCCACGATCACCTCGCCCTGCGCGCCCTGGGCAACGCCCACGGCCTCCAGTCCGAGGTCTTTCACGTTGGGCACACGGCCGGTGGCGTAGAGCACGGCGTCGGCCATCACCACGGTGCCGCCTCCGCACTCCACGCGCAGCCCTTCGGCGGTTTTGCGGATATCGACCACGTCGGCGTTGAGGCGCAGGTCCACGCCGGCCTTGCGCATCTCGGCGGCCACGAAGTGGCGGATTTCGTCGTCAAAGCCGCGCAGGATCTGCTCGCCGCGGTAGAGCTGGGTCACCGTCGAGCCCAGGCCGTTGAAGATGGAGGCGAATTCGCTGGCGATGTAGCCACCGCCCACGACCAGCAGGCGCTGCGGGAAAGGCTCCAGATCGAAGATGTCGTTGGAGGTGATGGCATGTTCGCGGCCCACAAAATGCGGCACGTGCGGGGTGCCGCCGGTGGCGATCAGGGTGTGCTGTGCCGTGAACGCCTGGTGGCCGGGTGAACCGTCGGCGTTGAGCGTGGCCAGGGCAATGCCATGCGGGCCGGTGAGGCTGGCGAAGCCGTCGAGCACGGTGACGCCGGAGCCGCGCAGCAGGTTGCCGTAAATGCCGTTGAGGCGCGTGATCTCTTTGGCGCGGTTGGCTTTGAGGGTGGACCAGTTCAAGGTGGGCTTGGCACCTTCCCAGCCGAAGCCGTGGGACTCTTCAAAAGACTCGGCGAAATGGGCTGCATAGCTGTAGAGCTTCTTGGGAATGCAGCCCACGTTCACGCAGGTGCCGCCCAGGCCGTCGGTGCCCAGCACCTCGGCCAGCGCCACGCGCGCACCGCGTTGCGCAGCCATGCGCGCGGCGCGCACGCCGCCGCTGCCGCCGCCGATCACAAAAAGGTCAAAGTCGAAAGTGGGTGAGGTCATGGTGTTGCGTTCCCGGGCGCGAAGCCCTTGAGTTCCTGGCGAATGAAATCGATGAAGGCCCGCGTGCGCGTGGGCAGCAGGCGGGCGTGGGGGTAGACCACATGGATCGGGCGGGGCGTGTCTTCAAAGCCTTCCAGCACGGTTTGCAATTCTCCGTTTTTCAGATGTGGTGCGACCTGATACCAGAGGAATTGGCCGAAACCCGAGCCCGCGGCGCAAGCCTGTACGGCGGGTGCGATGTGGTTGAACTCGAGGTTGCCGCTCACACTGAGCTTGAGGCGCTTGCTTCCGTCGCGAAACGTTCCCCAGGTGGGCGTGTGGTCGGCCACGCGCACGCAGTTGGCCGCCAGCAGGTCGTTCGGGTGGCTGGGTCGGCCGTGCTCTTGCAGAAACGCCGGGCTGGCCACCACCACCCGACGCATGTCGCCCAGGGGCAGGGCGACGAGGCTGGAGTCCTCCAGCTGACCAATGCGGATGCCCACATCGATCCCTTCTTCAAGCAAGTTCACCACCCGGTCCAACAGCATCACGCGGCAGCGTATCTGACGATGCCGCTGCACAAAGCGTGTGACGATGGGTGCCACATGCATCTGGCCAAACAGCACCGGTGCGGTGATGGTGAGGTGGCCGGTGGGCTCGGCGGCGTCGTTTTTCAGCTCGGCCTCGGCGTCTTTCATCGCGCTCAGCAGCTGGCGGCAGCTCTCCAGGTGGCGGCGACCTTCTTCGGTGAGCGAGATGCGGCGCGTGGTGCGGTTGAACAGGCGCACTCCGAGATCGGCCTCGTAGGCCGCTAACAAACGCACCACCGCGGGCAATGAAGCGCCCATGGCCCACGCGGCGGCTGTGAGGCTGCCGGCATCGGCGATCTGCACAAAGGTGTCCATGGCGCGGAACTTGTCCATGCCGTATTAAACCGATTTGTGGAGCAGTGATGTGCATGAATGGGTATTTGTGATTTGGGTCGCAGCAAAGAAGATGGCGGCCTCATCAACCAGGAACGTCCATGAAGCCCACCCTCCAGCTGTACCGCAACGCCATCTCCGGCCACTGCCACCGCGTTGAACTGTTTCTCTCGCTGCTCGGTGTGCCGTTCGACAGCATCGATGTCGACCTCGCGCAGAAGCAGCACAAATCGGCCGACTTTCTTGCCATGAACCCGTTGGGTCAGATCCCGGTGCTGCGCGATGGCGATCTGACACTGGCCGATTCCAACGCCATCCTGGTCTACCTGGAAGCTCTCCACGCGCCGGGCCAGTGGTTGCCGCGCGACCCGGTGGGCGCCGCGCGTGTGCAACGCTGGCTGTCGCTGGCTGCTGGGCCGTTGGCTTATGGACCGGCTGCAGCGCGTGTGGCGAACCTGTTCCAGTTGCCGGCCGACGGCAACCATGCTGTGCGCGCCAATGGCCTGTTTCAACTGATGGAAGCGACGCTGGCTTCATCGGCCTTTCTCGTGGATGAGAGCCCCACGTTGGCGGACGTGGCGCACTACGCCTACGTGGCGCGCGCGCCCGAAGGTGGCGTGTCACTGCAACCCTACCCGGCCATCCGCACCTGGCTGGCCCGCATCGAGGCACTGCCGGGTTTTGTGCCCATGGTGAAGACGCCGGTGGGGTTGGCGGCATGAATGCGGGACCCGCCTTTCACGCCGGCGAACAGGCCCTGCAGGCGCGTGTGGGCGTGCAGGCCCAGATGGCGCAGATCGGCCCGCGTGTGATGCGCGACCACATGCCCGAGCAGCACCGCGAGTTCTTCGGCCTGCTGCCCTTCGTGGTGGTGGGCAGCGTGGACGACCAGGGTCAGCCCTGGGCCAGCGTGCTCGCGGGCGCGCCGGGCTTCATGCACTCGCCCGATCCGACACGCCTGCAGGTCCGTGCGCAACCGCTGCCGCACGACCCGCTGAACACCACGCTGCACGACGGCGCGGCGCTGGGTCTGCTCGGCATCCAGCCACACACGCGCCGGCGCAACCGCCTGAACGGCACGGCGCATTTGAGCGGCGACGGCCTGGTGGTCGAAGTGGGGCAAAGCTTCGGCAACTGTCCCAAGTACATCCAGGCGCGTGAGCCGGTGTGGACGCCCGACATTCCCGGTGGACTCGCAGCGCACCAAGGGCCGGGGCTGGACGAGGCCTCGCGTGCGCTGATTCGCGCGGCCGACACCTTCTTCATCGCCACGGCGCACCCTGAAGCGGTGGCAGCGCACGAGCCGCGCCACGGCGTGGATGTGTCGCACCGCGGCGGGGCGCCGGGTTTCGTGAAGGTCGAGGGTGAGCGGCTGACCGTGCCCGACTTTGCGGGCAACCAGTTCTTCAACACGCTGGGCAACATCGCGGTGCACCCGATGGCGGGTCTGCTGTTCATGGACTTCGAGCGCGGTGACCGGCTCTACCTCGCGGCGCGCGCCAGCGTGGTGTGGGACGGCGCCGAGCTGGCGGCCTTCGAGGGTGCGCAGCGCCTGCTGCGGCTGGAGGTCACCCAGGCCCTGCGCGTGCAGGGCGGCCTGCCGCTGCGCTGGGGCCCCGCCGAGCGCTCGCCACACCTCGCCAACATGGGGTATTGGCCATCCCGATAATGCGGCGATGACCCTCACACCACCGCCCGACCGCTCACATGAAATCCAAGGCTTGGCGGTGGTGATCGGCGGCACGGGTGGCATCGGATCGGCGTTGGTTGCAGGGCTGCAGGCCCAAGGCCTGGAGGTCATGGCCCTGGGTCGTCGCACACAGCCCGCGCTGGACTACACCGCCGAGCCCACCGTGGCGGTCTGCGCTGAACAAGTGGTCTCCCGGTTGACCCAAACCGGCCTGCCGCTGCTGCGCCTGATCGTGGCCACCGGGTTCCTGCACGGCGACACGGTGAGCGGACAACGCGCCGAGCCCGAACGCTCCTGGCAGCACTTGAACGCAGACGCCTTGCAGTACAACTTCCTTGTCAACGCGATCGGCCCGGCGCTGGTGATGCGGCACTTCCTGCCGCTGTTGCCCAAGCAGGGCCGCTGCGTGGCTGCTTTCCTGTCGGCGCGCGTGGGCAGCATCGGCGACAACGCGCTCGGTGGCTGGTACGCCTACCGCGCGTCCAAGGCCGCGCTCAACCAGCTGGTGCACACATCGGCCATTGAACTGGCGCGGCGCAACAAGGAGGCGCTGTGTGTGGCCTTGCACCCGGGCACGGTGGACACGGGCTTGTCGCAGCCGTTCGCGAAAAAGGGTTTGCAGGTGAGGCCCACCGATGAGGCCGCAAGCGATTTGCTTGCGGTCATCGACACGCTGCCGGCGGGCAGCAACGGGCAATTTTTCGATCACAAGGGACTGTCCGTCCCCTGGTGACGATCAGTACGTGTACACGCCCCGTCCGGTCTTGCGGCCCAACCAACCCGCTGCGACCATTTCCTTGAGCAAGGGCGCCGGGCGGTACTTGCTGTCGTTGTACTCGGCCACGTAGACGTTCATCACCGCCAGGCACACGTCCAGCCCGATCATGTCGGCCAGGGCGAGTGGGCCAATGGGCTGGTTGGTGCCGAGCTTCATGCCGGCGTCGATGTCTTCCGGTGTGGCCAGGCCTTCGGCCAGCACGAAGAACGCCTCGTTGATCATGGGAACCAGGATGCGGTTGACCACGAAACCGGGCGCGTTTTTCACCGTGATGGGGGTCTTGCCCAGCGCCACGGCCAGGGCTTTCACAGCGTCGTGCGTGGCGTCGCTGGTCTGCAGGCCACGGATGATTTCCACCAGCGCCATCATGGGCACGGGGTTGAAGAAGTGCATGCCGATGAAACGGTCGGGGCGCTGCGTGGCGGCGGCCAGCTTGGTGATGCTGATCGAGCTGGTGTTGGTGGCCACGATCACGTCGGCGGCGAGCAGGCCGTCGAGCTGCTGCAGGATCTTGACCTTCAGGCCTTCGCTCTCGGTGGCGGCTTCAATGACGAGTTGCGCGCCCTTGAGGTCGTCGTAGTTCGTC
>JBBQSX010000074.1:0-16068 GCA_038213545.1 Burkholderiales bacterium | reverse complement strand
CCCCTGGGAGGTGCTCTCCCCCCAGGTGCTGGAACTGCTGTCGCGCATCCACCGCGAGGCCTTCGTGCCCGCCGCGCACCGCGCCCTGGCTTTTGCGGACATGGAGCTTCCCCTGACCCACCCCGCCGTTGAAGGGCAGTGCATGCTGGCGCCCAAGGTCGAAGCCCGCCTGCTGCAGGACCTGGACCTCAAGCCCACCGACAAGGTGCTGGAGATCGGCAGCGGCAGCGGTCACATGGCTGCCCTGCTGGCCAGCCTGGCGCACAGCGTGGTCTCGGTCGAGATCGACGCGGTGCTGGCCGGCACGGCGCGTGAGAACCTGCGCAATGCCGGTATCACCAATGTAGAGGTCCAACACGCGGATGCCGCCGCTCAGGGCTTTGCGGCCTGCGGCGCGCGCGGTCCGTTCGACGCCATCCTGCTCAGCGGCTCGGTCGCTGAAATTCCACCCGCCTTGCTGGCCTTGCTGGCCCCCGGTGGGAGGCTGGCGGCCATCGTCGGCCATGAACCCATGATGCGCGCCACCATCGTCACCCGCGTCAACGACGCGTCGTTCCAGACCTCACAACCGTGGGATACCGTGGCGCCGCGCCTGCTCAAATTCCCCGAGCCTTCGAGCTTTCGTTTCTGAAGCCTGCATCAAGGATGTCCATGAAAGCAATTCAACCCAGCCAGCTCGATACATGGCTCACGCAGGTGGCCAGCGAGGCTCCCGCGGGCGGTTTGCCGGTGGTGCTCGACGTCCGCGAGCCCTGGGAGCTGCAGACCGCTTCCGTCAAGCCCGACGGTTTCGAGCTGCGCCACATCCCCATGCGCAGCGTGCCCGAGCGCCTGGCCGAACTCGACCGCGACCAACCCGTTGCGTGCCTGTGCCACCACGGCATGCGCAGTGCGCAAGTGGCGAACTTCTTGATCCAACAGGGATTCACACAGGTGGTGAACATCCACGGCGGCATCCACGCCTGGTCGCAGGAGCGCGACCCCGCTGTTCCGGTCTATTGACCGGCCGCACCGTCTCTCGCCATTCGTTTCAAAGGAACTCCATGACAGCCCCGCACGCATCCACTTCGCAACGGCGCCGACCTTTCTCCACGAGCCGTCTTGCCGTGGCCGCCGGTTTGGCCCTGGGCGCAGCCACGGGAGCGCAGGCCCAAAACCTGGTGGAGCTGTATGAAGCGGCGCGCGGTTTCGACGCCACCTACCTGTCGGCCCGCTCGCAATACGAGGCCAACCTCTTCCGTGCCGACCAGGCCAAAGCCGGTCTGCTGCCCGAAGTGGGTCTGGGCGCGGCGGCCAGCTGGGCACGGCGCGAAATCAACGGCGGCGCGGACACCACCAGCAACAGCCAGAGCGCCACGCTCTCGGCCAGCCAGCCACTGTACCGCCCCGTCAACAAACTCAACAACGACCAGGCCCTGCTCTCGGTGGACGTGGCCAAGGCCACCCTCACCCTGGCCGAGCAAGACCTGATCGTGCGCACCACGCAGGCCTATTTCGACGTGCTCGCTGCCACCGACACGCTGGCCTTCGTGCGCGCCCAGAAAACCGCCGTGGGCGAACAACTCGCCGCCGCCAAACGCAACTTCGAAGTCGGCACCACCACCGTGACCGACTCGCGCGAGGCGCAGGCTGGGTTCGACCTGGTCGTGGCCCAGGAGATCGCCGCCGAAAACGACCTGCGGGTGAAACAGCTCACCCTGAACCAGCTCGTGGGCCGAGCCGCCGTCACACCAAAGCCGTTGCTGGCGCCGGTGGTGCTTCCACCGCTGCTGCCTGCCGATCCGCAGGCCTGGGTGGCCCTCAACGACGACACGCACCCCACCATCTTGCAGGCCACTCGCGGCCTGGAGATCGCGCAACTCGAAACCCGCAAGGCGGAGGCCGGCCACAAACCCACTGTGGACCTGGTGGCGCAATACCAGGTGGCCCGCGCGCCGTCCACCACCACGCTCGCCCAGAACACCGTGCGCAGCAACAACGCCAGCGTCGGCGTGCAGTTCAACATGCCCCTCTTCGCCGGCTACGCCATCCAGAACCGGGTGAAGGAAACCATGTCGCTCGAAGACAAGGCCCGCACCGACCTGGAAGCCGCCAGACGCGGCGTCGACCTGGCCACGCGCAGCGCGTTTCTGGGCGTGCTCTCGGGCCAGGGCCAGGTGAAGGCCCTGGAAGCGGCTGAGGCATCCAGCCAGAGCGCCCTGGACGCCAACCGCCTGGGCTACCAGGTGGGCGTGCGCATCAACATCGATGTGCTCAACGCACAGAGCCAACTGTTCCAGACCAAACGCGATCTGGCCCGGGCCCGCTACAACGTGCTGCTCGGCGGCCTGCGCCTGAAGCAGGCCAGCGGCAAGCTGGTGCCTGAGGATCTGCTGCCGGTCAATTCGTTGCTGGCGCCTTGAGAGAAACCGCTCAGCGGATGCTGGCTTCAATCTCGGCCAGCACGGCCGGCTCGGGTGCGGGCAAATCGCCCGCCTTCACCGCCATCAGGTACTGACGCCGCATGCGCACCTGCAACTCCCCCTTGTTTTTTTTGAGCAAGGGAATGCCCAGCAAACGGATGCTGGCGAAACAGAACGACGAGTGGAAGTTGCGCTTGTTCACCACCGCGCGGATGTGATTGACGGCCTGCGCCCGCCAGGTCTCTGAAGTGGTATCGGCCTGCAGCAGGGCATCGCGAGCTTGCTCCAGCCACGGGTCGGTGTAGGCGCCATACACCAGGGTCTGGCGCAGGAACGCCGACGGCTGCTGCTCCACTGCAGCCATGAAACGGTCTCTGGAGTACAGACCCTCACTGGGCACACCGGCTGTGAACAACGTGCGCGAAAAACCACGCTCGCCGCGCCGCACGGTCAGGTGCTTGTTGCTGGTCGAGACGTAGCCGTTCCAGTAACTGACAAACACCTCCGAGGTCAACACAGCGCGTTTGATCAAGAAGAAATACGACAGGAAGATGCCGGCATGCTCAGCATCCGTCTCTGGCAAGTCCACATGGCGCAGCGCGCCCAGAAAACCGGCGCTGGAGGCCTCCATCGAGGCCAGCATGGTCTCGTTCTGGTCGAGCGGAAACCACACACTGTCGTTGAGGATGATCAGACTGTCGGGCGACACAGACCAGTGCCACAGGAGGCGGATGCCATCGCGGTAACCACCGAAGTCATAACCAAAGTTCGGGCGCTCGACGAAGCGCCAGACCCAGCGACCCAGCGCTTCTTCGTCGGCCACTGAGACCGGCGAATTGGCGACCAGCACCACCGAATAGCCTCGATCGCTCAGATGGCGACAGGTGGCCACCGCCGAGGCCGACATGCCGCGCGGCTGGTACACCAGAAAAATGGCCACCTTGGGGCCGAGCACAGCAGTGCCGTTCATCACGCGGAAGGCATTCGGGAACTGGCGGTCCAGTCGGCGCTGCCGGGCAGGTCCGATCAGGCGCTCGGGGATGGCCTGGAGTTGCTGGCGCGCCGTCTCCAGTTCGCGGCGAATCTTCCAGGCCGGAATCATGCGGAGTGTTCCAGTGCTGTCACCGAGTCTGGTTCAGACACCGGTGGGCGCCACCCTGCCAGCAGCAGGGGCAGCACGGAGGCAAACAGATGCCGCTCGGTCGTTACCCAGAACGGCCCGTTGATGAAGCTGTCGACGAACAAGATGGCGAGGAACGCCACCAGCAGGTTGCGGTAGCGCACGGTCAGGTCAAACGCCGCCATGAGAGATCGCTGGAGCAGCAGCACATAGCCGACCAGCCCGAGAACGCCGAAGTCGACCGCCAGCAGAAGAAACTGGTTGTGGGGATGCACACAAGAGACTGCACAGACCGCCGCGTCGGCGTAGACATGTTCAGACAGCACGCGGTAGCCCGCCGTGCCGTGCCCCCAGATCGGACTGTCCATGAACATCGCCAGCGCTTTCTTCCACATGTCCAGCCGGTAACCGGTCGAGGTGGTCAACACGCCGGCGTCTGTGTACTGAGAAAACTCGGCGGACATCGTGGTGACGCGTTCGCGCAGCAGCGGCGATGAAAGAAACAGAAGCAGCGTCGTCGCGGCCACCAGAGCCAGTGCTCGCCACCGCCAGGCGGCAGGAACTGCGACCGAGGCGAGGACACAGAACATCGCGAACAACACCACCTGACCTGTTCGACCCTGCAGCAAGTGGGTGATGCTGAAGGCAGTGAGCGCCGCCACCAACACCCAAGCCCAACGGATCGACTTTTCGCGCGCATCGATCGCGATCACCAGCGCCAGTGCGGTGAAGAACGACATGGCCAGACCCTGCGCTATGTAGTCGTTGAACACATGGTGCGTGACCCCCAGCCCCTGGTTGTGTGTTTCGGACCACGGCACGTCGAACCATATGTTGGCGTAAGTGCTTGTCACCGTGATCACCGATCCCATGGCAAACGCCAGCAGACCACGCCGTTGCCAACGGGGATCGTGAAACAAGGTCAGCAGCATGAGCATGAGCGGCAGTTTGCTGTACACGTACAGGTGGTGGCCGATGTAGGCCCTGGACGCGTCGGTGTAAGTGATGCCGATCAGCACCAGCGCGCTGAGCATGAGGGCAGGCAAGGTGATCGGGTGGGAGCGGATCACATCGAGTTTCCAGCGCCATCGACCCGACAAAAACCAGCCGATCAGGATCAGCAGAATGCCGATGTTGACCAATGCAATCGACGTGGGAACACCGAGCATCAACATCATGGCACCACCCTTGGCGGTGCGGTCCATCAAAGACCCGAAGCGCGCGCGAACAGCAGAAATTTCACTCACCGGCAAAAGCCTTCTGCAACGGCTTGAGCCAGAAATCCGGGCGGCTGAGCACAGCCACAAAGCCGGTGGCGGCATGACCAGCACCAAAGTTGGTATCTGATGAAAACTGCTTTCCCCAAATGTTCTTGAGAAAACTGTCGATCACACCAGCGTCCATCGCAGAGCATGCCGAGATCGATGAACCACTGGCTCGACGGTTCTGCCGTGTACCCACATCAAGGCTGGGCACCCCGAGAAACGGCGCCTCGCGCACCCCCGCACTGCTGTTGCCCACCATCGCCGAAGCGTTTTTCATCAGCTCGGAGAAGTAGTTGAACCGCATCGACGGTATCTGGCGAAAGCGGTCTTTGGGCAACTTCTCCAGCACCGCAAAGATGTCCTCGGTACCCGGATCGTTGTTGGGGGCGATGACCACAAAATTGCGCCCGCTGGCTTCCAGCCGCGAGAACAGCGCCTGTGCCTGGGCACCGATGGTGTCGGCCTCGGAAGTCACAGGGTGGAAGATCGCGATGCCGTAGTCATCGAACGGAATCGCGTACCGCTCCTTCACCTGAGCCAGTGTCACGCCTGAGGGCCGCGCGTGGGTGTCGAGTTCGGGAGAGCCGATGTTGTAGACGCTCTCGGGCGATTCGCCTAGCGCGAGCACGCGCTGCTTCGCGCTCTCCGAGCTCACGAAATGGGCTGCGCACAACTTGGTGTTGCAATGGCGGATGCTCTCGTCGATGGTGCCCGAGACTTCGCCGCCTTCGATGTGCGCCGAGGGGATGTACTTCATGGCGCAGACGATGGAGGCGGCCAGCGCCTCCACCCGGTCACCATGGATCACCACCAGATCGGGCCGGTGCTCATGCACAAAATCCGAAAAGCCCAGGATGGTCTTGGAGAGGATGAAGTCTTGCGCGTCGCCTTCGCGCTGGTACACGAACTCGAAGAACTCGGCGCCGGGGAAACGCTTCACCTCCAGCCGCGTTTCGCCATAACGCCGCATCATGTGCATGCCGGTGATGAAGAAGCTCACGGCAAAACCGGCCTGCTGCGCGGCCAGCGCGAGCGGTTCGAGCTTGCCGAAGTCGGCCCGGGTGCCGGTGACGAAGAGCAGTCTTTTGGCGGTCATTGGGGTACCTTCGCCCTGCGGGCTGCGGTGCGAGCTTGCTTGGGAACGGCCCGGCGCTGCGCTCATACGAATCAGCTGTTGGCCAGGGGTCTCACACCGTCCAGGTCGCTCCACAGCAGCTGCTGATTGCGTTTGACAGCGCGGGTGAGCTTCGCGCCCACCAGGCGGTCAAAGTGCTGCACGGAGATTTCACCGGAGCCAGGGCGGCGTGCCCAGATATCGCTGGGGGTGACCACATGGCCAGCGGCGAGATCGCGGTCGGCCACCATGGAGCCGCGTGCGAAGCGGTACACGTCTTCCTCGGGCGCGGTGCGCACCTTGGGGTTGTGCAACGCGGTGTGGATCTCGCGCGAGCGGTCGATCAGGAACTTGAGCTCGGCCGGGTCCATGGAGCACGATATGTCAGGGCCCTTGCGGTAGCGCGTGTCGGTGAAGTGGCGCTCCAGGATGCAGGCGCCCAGCGCCACGGCGGACAGCGCCATCTCGGGGCCGATGCTGTGGTCGGAGAAGCCGATGACGGCGCGCGGAAAGGCGCTCTTCAGCTCGGTGATGCCCTGCAGGCTCACGATCTCGGGTGGCGAGGGGTAGAGGTTGGTGCACTCGAGCAGCGCGTAGTCCACACCCGAGTCGTCCAGCACCTTCACCGACGGCCGCATGCCGTCAATCGTCTGCATGCCGGTGCTCATGATGATGGGTTTGCCGAAGCTGGCGATGTGACGGATCAGCGGCACGTGGTTGCACTCACCCGAGCCGATCTTGAACGCGGACACGCCGATGTCGTTGAGGAAGTCGGCGGCTGCGCGCGAGAACGGCGTGGAGATGTAGATCATGCCGAGGGACTCGGTGTAGGTCTTGAGAGAAATCTCGTCGTCTTTGGACAGTGCGCACTCTTCCATCACGTCCCAGATGGATTTGTCGGCGTTGGGCGGGAAGATCTGCTTGGCCTCGTCGGTCATTTCGTCGTCGACGAAGTGAGTCTGGTGCTTGACCATCTCGCAGCCGGCGCGGTGGGCGGCGAGCACCATGCCTTTGGCCACTTCAAGGCTGCCGCCGTGGTTGATGCCGATTTCGGCCACGACCAGCGGGGGGTGGTTGGGGGAGATGTCGCGGTTGGCGATTTTCATGGAGGGCCTCTTGCCGGGTGGCGTCAGGGAATTACAGGGAGCCGGCGTAGAACGCCTGGATTTTGGACCGCATGAAGCCGAGCGTTTTTTCGCTCCAGATCAGCTTGCGGGATTTTTCGTCAACGATCACATCGCCCTCTTTGAGCGACAACAAATTTTCAGGCTTGATCATCAGGCCGTTGAGCGTCACGGCCACCAGGCCTTTGCGCCGGCTTTTCACCCAGGGCAGGCGGGCTTTGATGTACAGCCAGAAGCCCCAATAAAACATGAACTCGCCGGGGAACTTGACGGCGAACGAATTGGGAATGCGCACCATGTGGGGCTGCGCCACCCAGCTGATGAATCGCTCGTCGGCCACCATGGGGCGGAATTCAAGGCGGGGATTCTGCTCCAGCAAAGCTTTGAAACGCTCGGCGATGAAGTGGCATTCGGCCGGGTGGTAGATCACAAAAGACGAATTGCCGCGCGCGTAACGGCGGCGGTTGGTCCAGCGGTACAGCGAGCGCCCGACCCAGCCAAACGGAATGATCGCACTCTGCAAAATGGCCACGGTCTGGCGGTTCTCCATCAGGTCCAGCCCGGTGCCCAGGTCGCCGAGCACGATCGTGTCGAGGTCCACGTAAATCGCGGGCAGGTCGGTGGGCACGATGCCGTGGTCGAACATCACCAGCTTGGCCTGGCAGCCCGACGTCTTGAGCCGGTCCTGCAGCCAGTACTCGGGAAACCGCACCAGCTCAATGCGGTCCGCCAGGTCAGGGCGCTCCCGATCCGAAATCAGGATGAACCGGGGTTGCGACCTGGCTTTGTTGGCAATGCTGCGCACGAGGTTGTTGATGAGCGCCGTGGAGTACTTCGTGCCCCAGCAGACCATCACGCACTGCCAGGTGGGCGCGGCATACAGATCCATGTGGTCGGTGTTCATCTCACTGACCATGCGCGGCCTCCAGCGCCGCTTCGCAGCGTTCGAAGTCGTCCAGCGAGTCGATGTCCTGGCTGCGCTCGGCCGGCATTTCCACCACGCCGATGCGCTCGGACACAAAACTTCCACTGGCCACGAAACGCTCGGCATTGAGCACGTACAGCGCGCCGTTGGGCCGCACCACCGGCGGCAGGCTCTGGCGGTTGGCAAAGCAGTGCGCCGGGTCGGACAGTGGCTGGAAGCGGTTGCCGCGCAACGTGCCCCACTTGAGCACACCCCGGTCGGCGCTGGTGACCGACATGACAAGCTCGAAATAACCCCCGGCAAACACCGCCAGCGCGGCTTCAATGTCGCTGGGAAGGCGCAGCGGCGACGTGGCTTGCAACAGCACCACGGTGCCGCGGCATTCGGCTGTGTGCAAGGCATGCTGCAAGACCGGGGCCATGGGCACGGTGTCACCCGCCAGCTCGGGCGGTCGCTCCACCAGCGTCACCTGGGTTGGCAGTTCGGCCCACAGCACTTCGGGAATGTCGGTCGTGATCATCACGCGCTGTGCACCGGCCTGCAGCGCCTGGTCCACCGCGTGGCGGTACAGCGGTTTGCCCGCCAGCGGGCGGATGTTTTTAGAGGGCAGGCCCTTGGATCCGGCGCGCAGCGGAATGACTGCGGTCCAGGCCGGCGTGGGAAGGGGCATCGGAGGTGTCCTGTGTGGAGTGGCGGGCCACTGAATAAGGGCCTGCCCAAGGCCGTAACTATACTGAATGGCCTTCGACCGGAGCCCCTGGAGCGACGCGCTGGCACCCCCGCCCGTACCGTATCGTCACCTCCGATGGCATCCCCCTCTTCCGCGCACTCCACCGCCCGCCCTTTTCCGCCCAACTGGCGGCTGTCCGTGCTGATCGGCGTGTACGAAATGCTGTGGCACCTGCTGCTGCCGGTGTTCCTGCTGTTTTTGTGGAAACGGGGCCAGCGCGAGCCGCTGTACAGAGCGCACTGGGACGAGCGCTTTGGCGCCGCGCCGACCGGATTGGACCGCCCGGTGTGGGTGCATTCCGCCTCCATGGGCGAGATGCGCGGCGCCGCACCGCTGGTGCGCGCCTTGCTCGAGGCAGGCTACGCCGTCTTCATCACCACCCTCACGCCAGCTGGGCGCACCGCCGCGCAGACCTTGTTCGCCGAAGCCATGGCGCAGCAGCGCCTGCAGGTGAGCTATGTGCCGCTGGAACTGGGCTGGGCGGTGCGCCGCCTGATCCGCCGGGTGCGCCCGCGCGCGGCGGTCATGACCGAGATCGACACCTGGCCGGTGCTGCTGGCCACCATTCGCCGCCAAAGTGTGCCCTTGGCCATGGCCAATGCTCAGTACCCGAAGAAAAGCATCGTGCGCGACCGGAAATGGGGTGGTTTTCGCGCGAGCATCTTCCAGGCATACGAACTGGTGCTGTGCAAGTCGGAAACGCACGCCCAGCGCTTTCGCGATGTGGGCTGCGAGCACGTGGTGATTGCCGGGGAGACGCGATTCGATCTGCCCGTATCACCACAGCAGATTGCAGCCGCGCAGGCCCTGCTCGCACCCTGGCAGCTCGCCACCGCCTCACCAGGACGCAGGCCCGTGCTGTGTTTTGCCAGCGCCATCGTGGGCGAAGACGAGCAATTCATCGACGCCATCCGCCAGGTGCAGTCAGGTGTGCAGGCTGGCGGCTTGCCACCACCGCTGGTGGTGTACGTGCCGCGCAGCCCGCAGCGCTTCGACACGGTGGTGCAGATGTTCGAAGCGGCAGGCCTTCGGGTGGCGCGCCGCAGCCTCATGCTCGACGCTGCGTTGCAACCCACCCCAGATGCACCCGACATGAGCGTCATCGACGTGCTCATGGGCGATTCGCTGGGCGAGATGTACTTCTACCTCGCGCTCTCGCAGGTGGTGGTGGTCGGTGCGTCGTTTGTTCCGCTGGGAGCGCACAACGTGATCGAACCGCTGGCGCTCAAAAAACCGGTGATGGTGGGTCACAGCATCTGGGGCATCGAGTACCCCGGGGTGGAGGCGCTGGCCGCTGGTGTCTTGCAGCAGCACATGACCATCCCCAGTCTCTCAGCCGCGCTGGTGCAACTGCTCACCTCACCCGCCGATTACGCCCGCGCCATCGAAGGCGCTGAAGCGTTCTACGCCGAACATGGCGGCGCCACCGCCAAACACATGGCCACGCTCGTGCCCTGGCTGGAAGCGCGATGACACCCCCTCCCCCGCCACACTCACAGCCCTGGGCATTGCGTGCCTACGTGGTGCTGGCCAAGGTGCTCGCGCCGGTGTGGCGCAAGGGCTTGCAGCGGCGTCTGCTGCGTGGCAAAGAAACGCCGCGCAGCGTGCGGCAGAAGCTGGGCAGCGAGTACGCCGACCGCCCCACCGGCACGCTGGTGTGGGGCCACGCGGTGGGCGTGGGCGAGTCCATGGCGCTCGCCGGGCTGTTCGCCCGGCTGGCCGAGCGGCGGCCCGACTGCAACTTCCTCATCACCACCACCGCGCGCACTTCGGGCGACGCACTGCGCCGCACCGGCCTGCCCGAGCGCTGTCAGCACCAGTTCGCGCCCGTCGATACGCCGGAGGCGGTCTCGCGCTTCCTTGACCACTGGCGGCCGTCGCTGGCGCTGTGGTGCGAGATGGACCTGTGGCCCGCGCTGATCGCGGAGACCGACGCGCGTGCGATTCCTCGAGCGCTGGTCAACGCTCGGCTGTCACCCGAGTCGCTGGCCAAGCGGCGGTGGGGCAGATGGCTCTACCAAGCCTTGCTGCCCGGTTTTCGCGACCTGTTTGCGCAGAACGAAGCCACCGCCGACGCGCTGGTGCTGTTGGGTGCATCGCGTGAGCGCATCACGGTGAGCGGCACAATCAAGGCGCTGGTGCCGCCGCTGGGCTGTGACACGGATGATCTGGATACCTGGCGGCAAGCCCTTGCAAACAGGCCGGTGTGGTTGCTGGCGTCGAGTCACCCAGGTGAGGAAGAGGTTGCACTTGCCGCCCACACCCAGCTCTGTGAGCAACATGCCGGTGCTCTGCTCGTGATCGCGCCGCGGGCACCAGCGCGCGGCCCTGAGATAGCCGCGCTCGCGTCAACCCTCTTGCTGAAAGACGTGCCCCTGCGCAGCTCAGGCGCGCACATCGCGACCGAGGCCCCTGTCTACATCGCCGACACCATCGGCGAGATGGGCCTGTGGTTCCGGCTGGCGCCGGTGTCGCTGGTGGGCGGCTCGTTCGCCACCGTGGGTGGACACAACCCGCACGAACCCTTGGCGCTGGGCTGCGCCGTGCTGCACGGACCCAATGTGTCGAACTTTGCCGAGAGCTACGAGCGGCTCGACCGCCTGCAGCAAGCGCGGCTCGTGAACAACGAGGCCGATGTGGTCCGCGAAGTGGCCACGGTGTGGGGCGCCAACCGCCCGGTACACACCACCGCCCTGGTGGACGAACAGGCTGAGGCGGTGATCGAACGCGTGCAGGCGCTGTTGCCGCCCTGAAGAACTTCAGTGGGCGCTGGCCCCAACCACGGCGTCGGGCTTGCCCTGTTTCAACAAAGCCAGCATCACCGCTTCGATGCGGTGCAGCGCTTCGGTGGTCTGGCCTTCGAAGCGCAGCACCAGCACCGGTGTGGTGTTGGAGGCGCGAATCAAACCAAAACCATCGGGCCAGTCCACCCGCACGCCGTCAATGGTGGACACCTTGGCCGGCGCGTCGAACTTTGCCATGGCAATGAGTTTTTCCACCACCGCATGCGGCTCGCCTTCGGCGCAGGCCACGTTGAGTTCGGGTGTGCTGAAGCTGGTGGGCAAGGCGTTGAGCACGTCGCTGGCGTTCGGGCTGCGGCTCACGATCTCGAGCAGCCGCGCACCGGCGTAGGTACCGTCGTCAAAACCGTACCAACGCTCCTTGAAAAAGATGTGGCCGCTCATCTCGCCACCGAGCGGACTGTTCAGCTCCTTCATGCGCGCCTTGATCAACGAGTGCCCGGTCTTGTAGATGTGGGCCACGCCACCAGCCGCCTCAATGGCCGGCGCCAGGCGCTGCGAACACTTCACGTCGAACACGATGTCGCCACCGGGCACACGCGAGAGCACGTCCTGCGAGAACAGGATCATCTGGCGGTCGGGGTAAATGTTGGAGCCGTCTTTGGTGACGATACCCAGGCGGTCGCCATCACCGTCAAAGGCCAGGCCCAGTTCGGCATCGGTCTCGCGCAGCGCGCGCATCACGTCCTGCAGGTTCTCGGGTTTGCTTGGGTCGGGGTGGTGGTTGGGGAAATTGCCGTCCACCTCGCTGAACAGTTCAACCACCTCGCAGCCCAGCGCACGGAAGATCGCCGGAGCCGACGCACCGGCCACTCCGTTGCCACAGTCCACCACGATCTTCATGCGACGCGAGAGCTTGATATCGCCGACGATGCGTGCCTGGTACGCCGCCTGCACATTGATCAGGCGCACACGCCCGCCCTCGGCGCGCGTGTGTGATTCGGCTTCCATCGTCTTGCGCAGCGACTGGATGTCGTCACCATAAATCGCACGGCTGGCCAGCACCATCTTGAAACCGTTGTAGTCGCGCGGGTTGTGGCTGCCCGTGACCTGGATGCCACTGGTGCACAGCGTGGCCGCGGCAAAGTACAGCATGGGCGTGGTGGCCAGGCCGATGTCGATCACGTCCACACCGGCGGCAACGAGACCGCGAATCAGCGCGGCCGACAACGCCGGGCCGCTCAAGCGCCCGTCGCGCCCCACGGCCACCGTCTTTTCGCCCAGCTTCATGGCCTGCGTGCCAAACGCCAGACCCAGCGCCTCGGCCACGTCTTCGTTGAGCGCGGTGGGCGTCACGCCGCGAATGTCGTAAGCCTTGAAGATCGAGGGGGTGACTTGCATGCTGGTGTCCTGGGTTCGAAAAGGTCGGGCCATTGTAGGAGTGCACTTTCCCGTGCTTGTATCCACATGTCCGGAAACGGCCAGCCAAGTCCATCCGAACGGCCTACCATGGCAGCCATGAACCGCCCAGACCGCATCGACGACGACGCCTGCTACCGAGCGCTGTGCTCGCACGACGCGCGCTTTGACGGGCAGTTCTTCACCGCGGTCACCTCCACCGGCATCTACTGCCGGCCGGTCTGCCGCGTGCGCACACCCCGGCGCGAAAACTGCCACTTCTTCGAGCACGCAGCGCAGGCCGAACGCGCTGGATTTCGCCCCTGCCTGCGCTGCAGGCCCGAGCTGGCACCCATGGACCGCCACTGGTCCACCGAGGACGCCTCTGCCATCCTGCATCAGCAGGCCACGCGCTGGCTTGACGACCCCCAGCACTGGTTTGATGCAGACGGCAACATGGGTGAGCGACTGGCCGCACGACTTGGCGTGAGTGACCGCCACCTGCGCCGCGTGTTCGAAGACCAGCTCGGTGTCTCGCCGCTGCAGTACCTGCTCACACGCAAGCTGCTCACAGCCAAACAGTTGCTCGCCGACACCGATCTGCCGATCACCCAGGTCGCGTTGACCAGCGGCTTTGCCAGCGTGCGCCGATTCAACGCCGCCTTTCTCGACCACTACCGCTTGAACCCGACGCAGCTGCGGCGCGAGAGCAGCAACCGCGCTCGCAACAGAGGCCAGGGCACCATGGTGCGCTTGGGCTACCGGCCGCCCTACGACGTGGCGGCCACGCTGGCTTTCTTCCGGCAACGTGTGATCGATGGTGTGGCCTTCGTCGACGACCGGCAGCGCATGGGGCAGACCATGCGCATGAAGATCGGAGACCGCAGCCACCACGGCTGGCTGATCGCCGTGTTCGATGAAACGCGTTGCCATCTGGTGCTGCGCGTGAGCGACGAGCTGCGCGAGGTGCTGCCACAAGTGATCCATCGCCTGCGGGCGGTACTCGATCTCGATGCCGATCCCAACGCGATCAACGCGGTGCTGCATGGCGCGTTCCCGGCCGGTGACGGCCTGCGCGTACCTGGTGCGCTCGACGGTTTCGAGCTCGCTGTTCGCGCCGTGCTGGGCCAGCAGATCACGGTGGCGGCCGCACGCACGCTCGCGCAACGGCTGGTGAACCGCTTCGGCGAGGCCATCGTCACACCGCATGCTGCACTCTCGCGGCTTTTCCCCGCGCCCGAGGTGCTGGCGCAGGCGGGTGGCGATGCGCTGGGTGAACTGGGCATCGTCAAACAACGCCAGGCCGCCATCGTGGCGCTGGCGCGGGGCGTGGCCGAACAAGGCCTCGTGCTCGACGGCAGCGCCGACGTGCCGGCCACCATCTCAGCGCTCAAGGCGCTGCCCGGTATCGGCGAATGGACGGCGCAGTACATCGCCATGCGCGCTCTGCGCTGGCCCGACGCCTTTCCTGCTGGCGACGTGGCGCTGCACAAGGCGCTGGGCGTGCAAGACCGCAAGCACCCGGCGCGCGAAGCCGAAGCCTCGTCTCTTGCCTGGAAACCCTGGCGCAGCTACGCCGTTGTACGGGCCTGGTCGGCCGGGCACATCGCGCCTCACGCAGGAGAAACCGCATGAAACACGACCCTCTCACTGTCTTCACCTCATGGACAGGCCCGCTCGGCACCATGACCCTGGCGGCCACACGGCGTGGCTTGAGCGGCGTCTGGTTCGACGGACAGCGCCACGGACCCGACACCTCGACCTGGCTCCGCGATCCTGCATACCCTTTGTTGCAAGCGGCCATCCAGCAACTCGACCATTACTTCGCGGGGCGGCGCATCACCTTCGATCTGCCGCTCGATCTGCAGGGCGGCACCCCATTCCAGCAACAGGTGTGGCAGGCGTTGCTGCGCATTGCGCCAGGCACAACCGCCAGCTACGGAAGCCTGAGCGCGGCGATCAACAAGCCAGCTGCTGCGCGCGCCCTGGGCGCGGCGGTGGGCCGCAACCCGGTCAGCATCGTTGTGCCCTGCCACCGCGTGCTGGGAGCCAACGGCTCGCTCACCGGTTATGCCGGCGGGCTGGAACGCAAGACCGCGCTGCTGGCGCTCGAAGGTGCTGCGTTTTCACCGGCGTCGCACCATTGAGTCGCGCATTGCATCAATCGCGCCCCATTCGACATCAATGGCACCCTTGGGCGCCGACATTGCCCCCGCATACTTTCACGCCATGAACCCCACCCTCGCCCTGGAATTTGTCTTGCTCGCCGCCCTCTGGGGTTCATCGTTTCTGTTCATGCGACTGGGCGCGGCCGAATTCGGCATCGTGCCCACCGCCGGCTTGAGGGTGCTGCTGGCCGCGCTGTTTTTGCTGCCGGTGTTCCTGGTCAAAGGCGTCTGGGCAGACTTTCGCCAACGAGCCAAGGCCATCCTGTTCGTCGGCCTGCTCAACTCGGGTATACCGTTCATGCTGTTCGCTTTCGCCGTGATGCACATCACCACGGGGCTGACCTCGATCCTCAACGCCACAGTCCCGCTCACCGGCGCCCTGGTCGCTTGGCTCTGGCTGAAGGATCGCCCCGGCGGCTCGCGCATGCTGGGGCTGGGCATCGGGTTTGCGGGTGTCACGCTGCTGGTCATCGGAAAATCGGGTTTCAGTGCCACCGGCGTGGCCGGCGCGGGCTCCACCGTCATCACACTGCTGGCCATGGGCGCCTGTCTGCTCGCCACCCTGTGCTACGGACTGGCAGCCAGCTTCACCAAGCGTTACCTCACCGGCGCCCACCCGCTGGCCACTGCCACCGGCAGCCAGATCGGGGCCGCGCTCGGTCTGGCGCTGCCTACCCTGTGGTTTTGGCCCAACGAGCCCGTGAGTTTCACGGCCTGGGCAGCAGTGGCTGCGGTCGCGCTGCTGTGCACGTCGATTGCCTACATCTTGTTCTTCCACATCATTGAACAGGCAGGACCCAGCAAGGCGCTCACCGTCACATTCCTCGTGCCGGTGTTTGCGTTGGGCTACGGCGCGTTGTTCCTGAACGAGACCATCACGCCGTGGATGGTGGGTTGTGGTCTGGTCATCATCTGCGGCACTGCCTTGTCAACGGGTCTTGTACGACTGCGGTGGCTGGAAAGGGCGACTTGACCCCTGACGAAGGCAGGTGAGAGACGAAAAAAATCACCGCTGTCTTTCGACAGCGGTGACTTGATTCTTGACTGGCGGAGTGGACGGGGCTCGAACCCGCGACCCCCG
>JBBQSX010000073.1:0-16112 GCA_038213545.1 Burkholderiales bacterium | reverse complement strand
TTCGGGTGCCGGGGGCGTGCGTGGTTTTGTGAAATTCATCAACAAAGGCAAAACCGTCCTGCACCCCAACAATTTTCATGCGCACGGGGACCGGCTAAGCGACCCGACCACCAACATCGGCGTGGAAGTGGCGATGCAGTGGAACAGCGGCTACAACGAGCAAGTGCTGTGCTTCACCAACAACATCCCGCAGCGCGACGGTGGCACCCACCTCACCGGCCTGCGCGCGGCCATGACCCGCGTCATCAACAAGTACATCGACGACAACGACTTCGCCAAGAAGGCCAAGGTCGAAGTCACCGGTGACGACATGCGCGAAGGCCTGTGCTGCGTGCTGTCGGTCAAGGTGCCCGAGCCCAAGTTCAGCAGCCAGACCAAAGACAAGCTGGTCTCCAGCGAAGTGCGCGGCCCGGTCGAAGACATCGTGAGCCGCCTGCTGGCCGACTACCTGCAGGAACGCCCGAACGACGCCAAGATCATCTGCGGCAAGATCGTGGACGCCGCCCGTGCCCGCGAAGCCGCACGCAAGGCCCGCGAAATGACACGCCGCAAAGGCGTGCTCGACGGCATGGGCCTGCCCGGCAAGCTGGCCGACTGCCAGGAAAAAGACCCAGCACTGTGCGAGATTTACATCGTGGAGGGTGACTCCGCCGGTGGCTCCGCCAAACAAGGCCGAGACCGCAAGTTCCAGGCGATCCTGCCGCTGCGCGGCAAGATTCTGAATGTGGAGAAGGCGCGCTACGAGAAGCTGCTCACCTCCAACGAAATCTTGACGCTCATCACCGCCCTGGGCACCGGCATCGGCAAGGCCGGTGGTGAAAGCGCCAACGGTGATGGCAAGGACGACTTCAACGTCGCCAAGCTGCGCTACCACCGCATCATCATCATGACCGACGCCGACGTGGACGGCGCACACATCCGCACCCTGCTGCTGACCTTCTTCTACCGCCAGATGCCCGAGCTGGTGGAGCGCGGCCACATCTACATCGCGCAGCCGCCGCTGTACAAGGTGAAGGCCGGCAAGGAAGAGCTCTACCTGAAAGACGCCGCTGCGCTGGACGGTTTCCTGCTGCGCATCGCATTGAAAGACGCCAGCGTTTTCACGGGTGGCGCCACCCAAACCACGCTCACGGGCGACACGCTGGGCGAGCTGGCGCGCAAGCACCAAGTTGCCGAGAGCGTGATCGCACGCCTGTCCAACTTCATGGACGCCGAAGCCCTGCGCTCGATCGCCGACGGCGTATCGCTCAATCTTGACTCGGTGGAGCAGGCCGAGGTCAGCGCCATCGCACTGCAGGCCAAGCTGCGCGAACTCACCACCACCGGCGTGCCAGCCGAAGTGGCGGCCGAATTCGACGTGCGCACCGACAAGCCGATCCTGCGCATCAGCCGCCGCCACCACGGCAACACCAAAAGCAGCGTGCTCACGCAAGATTTTGTGCACGGCGCAGACTACGCCGCACTCGCCACCGCGGCTGAGACTTTCCGCGGCCTGCTCGGCGAAGGCGCCAAGGTCATGCGCGGTGAGGGCGAGAAACAGAAAGAAGAAAAAGTGGCCGACTTCCGCGTGGCCATGCGCTGGCTCATCAGCGAAGCCGAGCGCACCACCGCGCGCCAGCGCTACAAGGGCCTGGGCGAGATGAACCCTGCCCAACTCTGGGAAACCACCATGGACCCGACCGTGCGCCGCCTGCTGCGCGTGCAGATCGACGACGCGATCGAGGCCGACCGCGTGTTCACGATGCTCATGGGCGACGAAGTGGAACCGCGCCGCGACTTCATCGAGGCCAATGCCCTGCGGGCGGGGAACATCGACGTCTGATCTCTGTGATTGTCAGGAAGTGAACTTCAACCGGGTTGTGCGCGTTGACGGCGATGATGTCTTGGGGGCAAGCAGACATCACGACGATGCAGTCCATCTCCGCGCGCAACTCGACGCTGTCGCCCGCCTTTGAGACGGGCGGCAGCCACTGAATGGCGTTGTTCGAGTCGACCGGTATGTTCATCCACAGGTTCCAGGGTGCCGGCACTTCCCCGGACCTGAGTCCAACGGCCTGCAAGGCCATGCGCATGTTGTCGGAGCAGTTGTCGTGATAGGTCTTCACGCCCAGCGACTGGTACCGGTAGAGATCGCAGGCTGCAATGAGCGTGTCGTGCACGCCAGGGGAGGTGTCGCTCAACAGGGTCAAGATGGGTCGGCGCCGATTGGTGACCAATGCGTCGCCAGGTACCGGGACGATCCTGTCGATCCAGGCCCGGACGTGTTCCATGGACATGAACTCGGTCATGTCATGTGCGTTGAAAGCCCACGTGTCACACACCTGTGAGCCATGTGTGTTGATGATCCGGATGACCTGTCCCTGGCACAAGCGCACCGCCCGCCCGTTGCGGGCCGGCACCGCGTACACCCGTCCGGGCACCGGAGTGCCATCGGGTGAGATGGGTTCGCTTGCGGTGGGATTGAGCCCGTTGGGCTCGCCGTTGTCGTGTCTGGCGTTGGGGTACACGGCCGGGTTACAGCTGAACACCTTTGGTCAGCGCGCCATCGACCACCAGGTTGGTTCCCGTGATGAAGCTCGCCGCCGGGCTGGCCAGGAACACAGCAGCGTTTGCCATTTCCTGTGGCGTGCCCATGCGACCTGTCGGGTTCATGCCCAGCGCCATCTTGAAGAACTCGGGATTGCCGGTCTCGATCTGGCTCCAGACTCCACCTGGGAAGTAGGTGTTGCCAGGTGAGACGGTGTTGGCGCGGATACCCTTGCCCGCCAGGTGGTAAGCCAGGCCTTGCGTGTAGTGCACGATGGCGGCCTTGAAGGCGCCGTAGGGGCCGGAGGCGAAGTCGATCTCTCGACCCGACACGCTGGAGATCGTGACGATGGCGGCTTTTCCGCTCTTCTCCAGGTAGGGCATGGCGGCGTTGACCAGCCGGACCGTGCCCATCATGTCGACCTCGAAGCCGCGCTGCCAGGCCGCCTCGTCGGTGGCGATCGCCAATGCGCTGACGTTGGCCACAACGATGTCGATCCCGCCGAACTCGGCGGCCACATCGGTCACCCACGCCGCCAATGCGGGGCCATCAGCAACGTCAACAGCCCGTCCGCTGACCTTTCCGCCGTTCTTGGGACAGTCTTTCACGGCCTGCGCCACCTCGTCTGCGTTGCGCGCGCAGAAGGCCACATGCGCGCCTTCGGCGGCCAGGGTCTGTGCGATGGCACGTCCAATGCCCTTTGTGCCACCGGTGACCACGGCCTTCAGGCCTTTCAATCCGAGATCCATGTCTGCTCCTTGGTTGGTTTGAAATGCACCCAGCTCACGCTGGCGCCAGGTACTTCTTGCTGATGCCGGCGCCCACGGTGTATTTCGGGTCGACGAAGTTGCCCAGGCGCACCTGCCCGCACTGGCTGAGCATCATGTAGGCGTCCCAGCGGTCGTAGCCGTACTCGGCCTCCATCCACAAGATGAGTTCCTTGTAGGCGACGCGCGTGGCGTCTTCAAGGGGTCTCGCACTGCCGATGGCCATGATGATGGCCTCGTTCTCGAGCCTGGGCCACTCGAGCTGCCAGCCCTTGATGAGATCGACCTGGATCGTCGTCGTGCTGGCGAACTCCACCGCCGTGCCGCAGACCTCGCCATCGCCCTGGCAGGCGTGGGCGTCGCCGATGAACAGCCGCCCCCCTTCGCTGCGAACCGGCAGGTAAGTGATGCTGCCCGGACCCATGTCGGGCAGGTCCATGTTGCCGCCGTGTGCGTCGGGCGTGAGTGTGTTGATCGAATCGATCTCCGGGCTGCAGCTCAAGGTGCCGATGTGGGGCCGGTAGGGCAACGTGACACGCTTGCTCCAGTACACGCCTTCTTCGTCGAGGTTCACCTTGCGCACGATCTCGGGGAGGTCATCGGCGAGGAGCGCCGTGAGCGACGTGCCGCTGAGCGCACCGAACTGGGGAATCATCGCGCAGGTGCCGCGCGGGTTGGCACCACGCGGCGACATCTTCTCGATGTACACCGCCAGCACATCGCCCTTGCTGGCGCCCTCCACCAGAATCGGGCCGTTCTGCGGGTTGACAAAGGGCATGCTCAACACGCGAGACGGCAGGTCCTGCTCGGTCTTCACCTTGCCCTCGAAAGCATCGCGTGTTTCCACCACGACGCGGTCACCGGGGCGGATCTTGAGCACCGGATCCGAATAGGGGCCAATGGTGTAGTGGTACTTGCCCTGCTTCGCTTCCGTGAGCGCATGTGTCTCGGGCGCACGGCCTTGTGCGACACCTCGCTGCCGCATGATCGAATTGTCCAGCCAGTCCATCGTGGGCCTTTCAGTTGGGAGGGATCGTGAGCGGTGCGCCGCTGCGCCGCGCCACCATGTCAATCTCGACACGCGCACCTTTGGCCAGACCGGTCACACCGATGCAGGTCCTGGCGGGATAACGCCCGCCTGTGAAATGGCTTGCGTAGACCGCATTCATCGCTGCGTAATCTGCCTCGAAATGGGTGAGATAGACACGCACCGACAGCACGTGCTCCAGCCCCAGGCCGCAACCGGTCAGCACGGTCTGGAGGTTCTTCATGACCTGTCGCGTCTGCGCCTCGATGCCCTCGGGATAGGGTGTGTCCAGCGAGGTGCCGACAAAGGGCATTTGACCCGTGACAAACACCCAACCGTCGGATTCGACTGCATGGCTGAAGGGCGCGACCGGGTCGGGTGCGCCGGTGATCATGTGGAAGGTGGGCGACATTGCTGCAAGCGGGTGGGGTGGGCAGGCTCGGTTTTTCGCCACCTGCCCCCGTGAAGGGAGCGAAGAGGCTTCGTTATAAGCCAGTTGCGTGCCAGGCAGAACAAGTTTCGTGGGCCAGACAAACCCTTCGGGAAACGTTGCGCATGGCTTTTTGGGGGATGCACCGCAGCGCCAACGTCGGCGAAATTCTGGTCCTGTCGGCCACGCGGTCGGCGCGAGGCGTTCGCTGGCGACCAGGTCTGCGTGCCGCCTGAATCACGCGAGGCCGCCGCTGCCGACAACGCTGCCGCCAAGGCTCGCGTGGTACCTCCGCCGGCTTAGCTGCCGGACGGTCGACTCAAGCACCGCCGGGCCGATTTGCCAGCAGGAGGTGACGAGTCGCTTGCCCCCCGGCTGGCTCAGCGTGTCACGCGCGCGATCGATGCGCCGATGCCTTCCCGCGCTGTTGCCGTGCTGCCGGCATCGAGGTTGACTCGCCGCGGGGTGTCGAAGTTGGCGACATGGCCGGTCTCGCGCACAAACGCCAATGCCGCTGGAAACTCCAGGGGTCCTGCAGCGCCATTGCGAGCGGCTTCGGTCACGGCTGATCCGCACGAAGGCGTTGAGTTCGTTGGCCGCCACCCAGAGCTGGCCTCGCGGGTCGATGCGCATGACGTTGCCAGACACGCAGTCGGCCACGCAGAGCAGACCGTCTCTGCGGGCGGTGACTGACGCGGCTCCCGAGAGCAAGCGTCGCCAGTGCAACGACAATAGCCCCTGGCGCAACGCCGATCTCCATCGACCCCTCCCTCTCCGTGTCAACGACCACCCACCCCGCGCCCACCCCCGAACGCATGCCCTTCATCGACGCGCTCAAAGCCGTCGGCTCCCAACTCATCGTGCTGCACCACCTGGCGTTCTACGGCCCCATGTCGGACTGGACGCACCAGCTCGCGCCCGATCTGGTGGCGTGGTTCAGCCAGCACGCGCGCATGGCGGTGCAGATCTTCCTGGTGGTGGCCGGCTTCCTGGCCGCGCGCAGCCTGGCCCCCAAGGGCCACTTGCGAACCGACCGCCCGCTGGCGGTGCTCTGGCAGCGCTTTGTGCGGGTGAGCATGCCCTTGATGGCCGCGCTCTTGCTGACCATGGTGTGCACCGAAGTCGCTCGCATCTGGATGACCCACGACTCCCTGCCGGACCCGCCAACCCTGTGGCAGTTCGTGGCGCATGCGCTGCTGTTGCACAGCCTGCTGGGGGTGGATTCGCTGTCGGCGGGGGCGTGGTACGTGGCGATCGACGTGCAGCTCTATGCGCTGCTGCTGGGCTTGCTGTGGCTGGCGCGCCGGCTGGGTGAAACGGCGCCGCTGCTGGTGGCGGCCGTGGCACTCGCATCGCTCTTCTACTTCAACCTCGACAGCGAGTGGGACAACTGGGGCGTTTACTTCTTTGGCGCCTACGGGCTGGGCGCGCTGGCCTATTGGATGAGCCGCGCCAACACCGGTCGCAGCGGAACAGCGTGGTTGGTGGGCATGGCGCTGCTGACAGGGTTGGCACTCGCCATGGACTGGCGCACACGGATTGCGCTGGCGCTGGGTGTTGCCCTGGCGCTGGCCTGGGCACACCGCGGCGGCTGGCTGTACACCTGGCCACGCAGCCTCGCACTGGGCTACCTGGGCCGCATTTCATACGGCGTGTTCCTGCTCAACTTCCCGGTGGCGCTGGTGGTGAACGCAGCGTTCACGCGTTACGCCAGCGCCGACGCGTGGGTGCAGACGCTCGGGGTGCTGGTCGCATGGCTGGCCTGCAACCTGGCCGGTGCGGCTTTTCACCACGGGGTGGAGCAGCGACTGGGCCGACTGGGCCGCACACGCTCGCGCGCCGCGCCAGTTCAGACGATAGAGCCAGGGTTTGAAATCGCTGGTTCGCAGCGCTCGCGCAGGTAGCGCAGCGCGGCTTCCACCTGATCGATCAGCACCAGGCACAAGTCGCCAGGCTGAAGGCGAGCCAGCGCCGTGTCGATGGCGACGAACTCGCCCTGGATGGTGTCGATGCGGGTTGTGCGCGTGGCCCCTTCCAGCCCCTGGCGCAACAGGCCCGTGACCTCGCCTTCCGTGCGGCCCCGCTGACAGGCGTCTTCGTACAGGATGACGTCGTCAAAGGCCGCACCGAGAATGCGGGTCTGCTCTCGGATGTCTTCATCGCGCCGGTCGCCCGCTCCGCTGATGACCACGGTGCGGCGCCGGGCGGGCATGGCCTCGGCGGCCGAGACCAGGGCGCGCATGGCGTCCGGGTTGTGGCCGTAGTCGGCGATCACAGTGGCGCCGTTGAGGCTCATCAGATTGAAGCGGCCGGGCACGCTGGCGGCGTCGCTCTGGAAGCTGGCCAGACCTTTGCGGATGCGCGCCCACGGAATGCCCAGTCCCCAGGCCGCGGCCAGCGCGGCCATGGCGTTGTCCACCTGGAAACCGACGCGCCCGTTCATGGTCATGGGGATGTCTGCCAGGGCCACCTCGTGGCGGCGTTCGCCCTGAAGGGCAATGATGTTCCCGCCTTCCACCCACACGGCGCGGCGCCCCTGCGCCCGGTGCGTGGCCAGCACGGGGTTGTGGCCGTCGCTGCAGAAGAAGATGACCTTGCCGGTGCACACCTCGGCCATGCGGACGCAGTGCGGGTCGGCCGCGTTGAGCACGCCGTAGCCGGTGGGCGCCACGTTCTGGATGACCACACGCTTGAGCACCGCGATGTCTTCCACCGTGGTGATGTAGTTCAGGCCCAGGTGGTCGCCGGAGCCGATGTTGGTCACCACCGCCACCTGGCAGCGGTCAAAGCCGAGGCCTTCGCGCAACACGCCGCCGCGCGCAGTCTCGAACACAGCTGCGTCGACCTCCGGGTGCATGAGCACGTTGCGCGCGCTGCGCGGGCCGGCGCAGTCGCCGCTGTCGGTCTGGCGGCCGTTCACGTACACGCCGTCGGTGTTGGTCATGCCCACGCGCAGGCCCTGCGCATGCAGCAGGTGCGCGATCAGACGTGCGGTGGTCGTCTTGCCGTTGGTGCCGGTCACAGCCACCACGGGAATGCGCCCGTTCTGGTTGGGCGGGAACAGGTGGTCGACGATGGCCTCGCCCACGGCGCGGCCCTTGCCGTAAGACGGGCTCAGGTGCATGCGCAGGCCGGGTGCGGCGTTCACCTCCACCACGCCACCGCTCTGGTCCTCCAGCGGCTTGAGCACGGTCTCACACACCACGTCCACGCCACACACGTCCAGGCCCACCATGCGCGCTGCAGCCACGGCGCGTGCAGCCACCTCATGGTGCACGTCGTCGGTCACGTCGGTGGCGGTACCGCCGGTGGAAAGGTTGGCGTTGTTGCGCAGCACGACCCGCTCGCCCTTGGCCGGAACGGTGTCCGGTGTGTGGCCCTGAATCTGCAGGCGGGCCATGGCGATGTCGTCGATGCGCATGCGCGTGAGCGAGGTGCCGTGGCCGTCGCCGCGCTGGGGATCGGCGTTGACGATGTTCACCAGCTGCGCCACGGTGCTTACGCCGTCGCCGGTCACCTGCGGCGGATCGCGTCGCGCAGCAGCCACCAGCCGGTCACCCACCACCAGCAAGCGGTAGTCGCTGCCGGGCAGGTATTTCTCCACCATGGGCTGGCCATGCTCGATGGCTGCGCGGTAGGCCAATTCCAGGTGTTCGCGCGAGACGATGTTCACCGTCACGCCTTTGCCCTGGTTGCCGTCGCGCGGCTTCACCACCACCGGCAGGCCGATGTACTGTGCCGCGGCCCAGGCCTCTTCAACACTGTCCACCGGGCGGCCCAGGGGCACGGGCACGCCAGCAGCGCGCAGCAGGTTTTTGGTGAGGTCTTTGTCCTGAGCGATGCTCTCCGACACCGCGCTGGTGCTGTCCACCTCGGCGGCCCAGATACGGCGCTGCTTTGAACCCCATCCGAACTGCACCAGCGAGCCCTGCGTGAGCCGGCGAAACGGAATGCCGCGCGCCACCGCCGCGTTGACGATGGAGCCGGTGGACGGGCCCAGGCGCACGTCTTCATCGAGCTCACGCAAACGCGCAATCACGGCCTCCACATCGAAGGCTTCCCCGTGCTGACCACGCACGGTGGCAATGAGTTGTTCGGCCTCCTTGAAGGCTTCGCGCCCCACCGCCTCTTCGGTGTACTCCACCACCACCTGGTAAGTGCCGGACTCCACGGTTTCGGTACAGCGCGAAAAACTCACCGGGCAACCGGCCTGTGCTTGGAGAGCCAACGCCACCAGCTTGAGAACGTTGGCCAACGACAGCTCGTCGGCGGGACGCGGCCAGCGCCCGAGCTGGGGGAACCGTTCGCGCAGCGCAGCTTCAAAGCCGGGCAACAGGCTCAGCGAGCGCTCTTCGGGCGGGCAGTGCACGATGGCTTCTATGGCAGTCTGGCGGGTCCAGAGGTTGGGACCACGCAAGGCACGGATGCGGGAGATGTCCATGGCGGATGTCGGAATTCGGTTGGGGTGCGGTGGTGGTGCGGTGCCGTGTTGTCAGCTCAGGCGGGCGGCAGGGTGTCGAAGCGTTGCAAGCCTGCGGCCACCAGCTCCGGACTCATGCCGGCGGCCCAGGCAGCTGCGGCGGCCCCACACAGGATGTGCGCAGTCCCCGCGTCGGCAATGCCGGTCAGCGGTGCGCGGCCAATCACCTCGCCGTTGTCGATCAGGCACACCGCGCCGTCTTGCCAACGCACGGTGCGAGGCATGTCCACACCGGCCGGTACCGGCCCGGCGCCATAGCCCAGGCTGCTGCCATCGCAATGCACGGCGAGTTCAGCCACGCCGGGCTCGTCCAGGTTGAGCACGCAGGCACCTTGTGTCAGCACCACATCGACCTGGGTACGCAGCACGCGCGGCATGCCCGACGCATCAAGGATGTCGTGGTGTGCCAGGCCTTCCCAGCCACCGAGGTCGGTCACCACACCCACCAGGCAGCGGTCGTAGGGCAGACCGTGGTCAAGAATGAGCGAGGGTGGGGTCTCGACCGCGAGGCCCTGGATATCGCGGTTCATGAGCAGGCGCTGGCATTGCTCCCAATAGTCGGCGCCGGCAAGTTCAATGCGCCGGCGCCCGATGTGGATGCCTTCGCTGGAGGCGAGACCGGCAGGTGCACCGGCCAGGTCGAGCAAAAAAGCCGCAGCGCGCGTGAGCAGGGCCGTGCCCCGAGTGCCGCTCACACCGATCAGGGGCACGCGCCCGGCCATGGGTGTGGCGGGGTCGAACAGTTGCGCCACGATGGCCTCACCCACCGGGCGGGGCTGGCCGATGGCCGGTCGCAGGTGCATGAGCAGCCCGGGGCCGGCGTTGACTTCGACGATGGCGCCGCCCACCTCGTGCAGCGGGCGACCGATGTCCTGCGTGACCATGTCGATGCCCGCGATGTCCAGGCCCACGGCGCGCGCCGCCAGGCTCGCCATGTAGGCCACTTCGGGATGCACGTCGTCGGTGCAATCAAAGGCCATGTTGCCGTTGCGCTGCACCAGCACGCGCTGACCCGCGGCGGGCACGGCGTCGGCGCCCAGACCCTGGCGTTCCAGCAGCAGCGCCATGGCCGGTTCACGTTCGAGGCGGATCGTCTCCAGCGGGAATTCTTCAGCCTCTCCGCGGCGCGGGTCGCTGTTGAGCTGCAAGTCGATGAGGGTCTTGACCGTGGCCACGCCGTCGCCGGTGACCCACAGGCTCTCGCCCCGGTTGGCCGCCACCACGCGCCCGCCGACCACCAACACACGGTGTTCGTTGCCCAGGATGTGGCGCTCCACGATCACGTCGCTGCCCTCGGCATCGGCAATGGCGAAGGCTCGCTCGATGTCGGCCTGCTCGCTGAGTTCGAGCGACACACCGCGCCCGTGGTTGGCGTCGCTGGGCTTGACCACCACCGGCAGCCCGATGTCCTGCGCCGCTTCCCAGGCCTCTGCAGCGCTGGCCACGATCTGGCCCTCGGGCACCGGCACGCCACAGCTTTGCAGCAGGGTTTTGGTGAGGTCCTTGTCGCTGGCGATGTTCTCGGCGATCGCGCTGGTGAGCTCGGTCTCGGCCGTCCAGATGCGGCGCTGGCGCGCGCCCTGGCCCAGCTGGACCAGGTTGCCCTCGGTCAGACGCAGGTGCGGAATGCCGCGCTCGGTGGCCGCGTTCACGATGGCCGCGGTGGAAGGGCCGAGCCAGGTCGCGTCGACCACGCCGTGCAGGGCCTTCACAGCGGCGGGCACGTCAAAGGGCTCGTTGTTCATGGCCGCCTGCAACAGGGCATGGCCGTGGGTCAGGGCCGCTTCGGCGGTGGCGCGGTTGCGGGCGCGGAACACCATGCGGTAAACGCCGGGCCGGGAGGTGCTGCGCGTCTGGCCGAAACCGGTGGGCATGCCCGCCAGGTTGAGCAGCTCGATCACGCAGTGCTCCAGCACGTGGCCAGCCCAGGTGCCCTCGCGCAGCCGCTGCACAAAACCGCCCACCTCGCCCACACCGCAGTGGTGGGTGGCCAGGCCGGGCAGCCAGGCCAGCAGGCGATCGGTCAGGCCTTCGATGGTGTGGGAGGGACGTTGTTCCAGTTCCCCCAGGTCCAGCCACACTTCCATCGTGGAGCGGTAGGTCCAGACGTTCGGACCTCCGAGGAAACGGTGGCGAAGCACGGTCAGCGCAAAACGATTTGAATCCATAACACCCGGGATTGAACACACAAAAGCCGGGCAGTGGACCCGGCTGTCAACGGTGGGCGCGCGCCCCAGGCGCCGCCGTGGCGGGTGCCTCTGGCCCCGACACCCGCATTCTGCGCCGTCCCGGGGATGCGCGGCTGAGCCGTGCACGACAAATTGTGGCTGTATGTCACACCTGCAACGCCGGCGAGTTGGCGCACAATTTCCGGTTCATGCAAACCACGCACGCACAACCCCGTTCCGCCGCCCTCGGCACCGCTCATGCCGACGCCACCCCCGCGGACGTGCTGGCCCGCATGGCCCTTGATCTGGACGCCCAAGGCCACTTCGCCATCGGCGAGTTGCTGCTCACCGCCAACGAACTGGTGCAACAGCATGCCAACGGTGGCCGCCAGGTCTGGCCGCTGGACAACACGCAGCGCCTGCAGCACACCGACCTGGCTGGCGTGGCCACGCTGGACCTGCTGGACGCCGGAGGCCTGCGCCAGCGCTGGCGCTTCACGCTGGCCCAAAACCCCGACGCGCTGCGACTGGTGCGCCAATTCGGTCTGGCCATCAACCGCCTGCAAGGAGGCCCGGCACCCACGCCTGAGTCGGGCCAACGTTGCCCGACTTGCCAGTCGCCCATGAACCCCGACTGCGAGGAGTGCGAGGTCTGCGCGCGGCAACCGGCCGAGGTGCCGTCCACCTGGGTGCTTCTGCGGCTGTGGCGCTTTGCACGGCCCTACCGCTGGCAATTGCTGGCGGGTTTCCTGCTCATGCTGGCGTCCACCGCCGCCACGCTGGTGCCGCCCTACCTGACCATTCCGCTGATGGACAACGTGCTGATCCCGTTCCAGAACGGCCAGCAGATCGACACCGGCTACGTGGCCTTGCTGCTCTCGGGGCTGCTCGGGGCTGCGCTCGTGGCCTGGGGCCTGGGCTGGGCGCGCACCTGGCTGCTGGCGCTGGTGTCCGAGCGCATCGCCGCCGACCTGCGCACCAGCGCGTTCGACCACCTGCTGGGCCTCTCGCTCGACTACTTCGGCGCCAAGCGCACCGGTGATCTGATCGCGCGGATCGGCTCCGAGACCGACCGGCTCTCGGTGTTTCTCTCACTGCACGCGCTCGATTTCGCCACCGACGTGCTCATGCTGCTCATGACCTCGGCGATCCTGTTTTCCATCAACCCCTGGCTGGCGCTGGTCACGCTGCTGCCGCTGCCCTTCATTGCCTGGATGATCCACCGCGTGCGCGACCGCCTGCGCACCGACTTCGAAAAAATCGACCGCGTGTGGGGCGACGTGACCAACGTGCTGGCCGACACCATTCCCGGCATCCGCGTGGTCAAGGCCTTCGCGCAGGAAAAGCGCGAGTCGGGCCGCTTTCACGAGGCCAACGCGCAGAACCTGGTGGTCAACGACCGCATCAACAAGACCTGGAGCCTGTTCACGCCCACCGTGACCCTGCTCACCGACATCGGCCTGCTGGTGGTCTGGGCCTTCGGCATCTGGCAGATCGCCAAGGGCGACATCACGGTCGGTGTGCTCACCGCCTTCATCGCCTACATCGGCCGCTTTTATGGGCGGCTCGACTCCATGAGCCGCATCGTCTCGGTGACGCAGAAGGCCGCGGCTGGCGCCAAGCGCATCTTCGACATCCTGGACCACGTGTCCAACGTGCCCGAACCCGCCGAACCGGTTCAAGGTGTGCAGGTGAAAGGCGGGCTGAGCATCCACGGCATTGGTTTCCGCTACGGCAACCGCTCGGTGATCCGCGACCTGAGCCTCAGCATCCGACCCGGCGAAATGATCGGGCTGGTCGGCCACAGCGGCTCGGGCAAGAGCACGCTGGTCAACCTGATCTGCCGCTTCCATGACGTGAGCGAAGGCCGCATCGAACTCGACGGCCACGACATCCGGCGCTTTGCCGTGGCCGACTACCGCCGCCACATCGGCCTGGTGCTGCAGGAGCCTTTTCTGTTTTTCGGCACCGTGGCCGACAACATCGCCTACGGCAAACCCGGTGCCACGCGCGAGGAGATCGTGGCCGCAGCCCGAGCGGCGAACGCACACGAGTTCATCTTGCGGCTGGCGCACGGCTACGACTCGCTGGTGGGCGAGCGCGGCCAGGGTCTCTCGGGCGGTGAGCGCCAGCGCATCAGCATTGCGCGCGCGCTGCTGATCGACCCGCGCATCCTGATCCTGGACGAAGCCACTTCGGCGGTGGACACCGAGACGGAAAAGGAGATACAGAAGGCGCTGGACAACCTGGTGCAAGGCCGCACCACCATCGCCATCGCGCACCGCCTGTCCACCCTGCGCAAGGCCGACCGGCTGGTGGTGATGGACCGCGGCGAAGTGGTGGAGGTGGGCCCGCACGACGAGCTGATGGCGCGCCAGGGCCACTATTGGCGTCTGCACGAAGCCCAGGCCCGCCAGGCCGCCGCCGAAGACCCCGACCACATCGACAACGCCCTGGCCCACCACCTGCCAAAGCCCTCGGCGCACACCGGCAACCTCCCGCCATGAACACAACAACAAGCGCCATGGCCGACTTCGAGCTCTTCTCCGACGCCCAAGGCCGCTGGGTGTGCCGCGTGGGCGGCGCCGAACCGCAGGTGGGCGTGCAGGTGGTGCGCTCGTTCCCGCTGAGCGCGCCCATGGAGTCGATCTCCATCGTTGGCCCAGACGGGCACGAGGTGGTGTTCGTGGCACGGCTGGACGCGCTGGACGAGACGCGCCGCGCCGCCTTGGCGCAAGCCCTGGCGCAACGCGAGTTCTCGCCCGTGATCCAGCGCATCCGCGAAGTGAGCAGCTTCGGAACGCCCAGCACCTGGCGGGTCGATACGGACCGCGGCGCGACCGAACTCGTGCTCAAGGTGGAAGAAGACATCCGCCGCCTGCCGGGCCAGCGCCGGCTGCTGATCACCAGCGCACACGGCGTGGTGTTCGACATCCCCGACCGCAACGCACTGGACCGGATGTCGCGCCGATACCTCGAGCGTTTTCTGTAAGTCAACCGCTCAGCGATGGGCCCGCTCAGCGGGTGCGGGTGCAGGTGCAACAGGGGCAGGCGTTGCCTGCTCGGGCGCCGCTGCCACGGTGCAGGGGTCGACCTTGCTGGTGGAGCCTTGCTCGATCAGGGGCAACAAGGCGGCGGCCGGCCCGGCCAGCGCGCCCAGCGCCACCGCACCCAGCACCCGACCAACCAGGCCCTGCGCCTCGATACCGACTTGCGGATCAGCGAGCGTACCGGTCACCGTGACAGGGGTGCGCAAAGACAGCGGCGACCAGTCGTGCGAGCGCGTCACGACGCGCAGCGCCAGCGACTCGTCGCGCAGGCTCACCTGGCCGGTGATGCGCATGACGCTGTCGACGCTGTCGATCACCGCCAGCGTGGGCGCCAGCACACCGTTGCGGGCGACCATGTCGAAACGGGCACACCGCAAGGGCAGGGGCTGGTCGCCCCGGATCAACACGCCCAGCGATTCGGCCACGTCCAGGCCCAGGGCCTCGGTGGCCAGATGGGACAGCGTGCCATCGCGCAGGGTGAGCTGCACCGGGCCGTCCAGGCTGGAGAGGATTTCGGCGGTGGAGCGGCCCGCGCCGCGCACGTGGACGGTGCCGAAGAGCAGGCCCGTCAGGTAGCTCTGCACCACCTGGTCACCGCCCTGGCGGGCCTGGTTGCGTTCTTTCTTCAGGGTCGCCGCGCCCTTCGCCGCAGGCGCGGTGGTGGGCAGGCGTTCGGTGCTCAGCCCGCGCAGCCAGCCGGCCATGTCGATGGCCTTGAAATCGAGCTTGGCCACCCAGGCGGCCGGGTCGGCGTTGGCGTCGAGTTGCGTCGAACCAGCGATCGATCCGCCCGACACCGATGCTTTCAGGTCGTCCAGCTTCAGCACGCCTCCCGCCAGGCGCACGCGTGTTTTTACGTTCTGCAGGGGTGCCATGGCGGTGGTGCCGAAGTCCAGCTGGTTGATGTCCACCTGCACGTCGGCGTCCATGGCCTTGAGGGACGGCAGATCGAAGCGTCGCTGCGGCAGCACACGGCCTGGGGCGGTGGCGTCGTCCCGGGTCGTGTCGCCGCCCTTGGCGCCGATGGCGGGGCCCAGGTCAGCCAGCGCGAGCCGGCTGCCGGTGAGCTGGCCTGAGAGTTTGGCCGGCTTCTCACGCTGGTCGAACAACAAGTCGCCGGCCAGCTGGCTGCTGCCGATGACGGCGCGCCTGGCTTTCAGGCGCCAGGCACCACCCTCGTGGTCCAGCGTGCCACGCAGATCGAACGGCGGTGTCTGCGGCAGGGTGATGCCCAGCGGATCGCCCACAGCGGCCAGCGAGCGGCCCTTGAACTGAAACTCACCCTGCAGACGTGGCGTGCCCAGCAGTGCAGCGGCCTGGCCATCAAAGAGCAGGCTTGAGGTGCCCACGCTGCCTTCCACGCGCAGAGGCACCCACGGCGCACCGGCGGCGCCATCCGCGTCCTGCAGCAGGGGCAGGGTGCTGCCGGCCCGCACGTTCAGCTTGAGCGGCAGGGCCTGGTAGCGGCCGCTGAAGGTGGCCATGTAACCCGCGTCGGCAGTTTGCACGGCATCGCCTTCGCTGCCCTGCACGGCCACCATCACATCCACATCCTGGAGCGCATCGTTCCAGTCGATGCGACCCTTTTTCATGAGCAACGTGCCGAATCGCGGCAGGCTCTCCATCGCATCGGACCCGGCGTCTTCGGGTCGGGGCGCACCCA
>JBBQSX010000072.1:0-16139 GCA_038213545.1 Burkholderiales bacterium | reverse complement strand
TCCTGGCAGGAACATCACATTGCGCAGGTATGGCGAAGACCTCGCTGTGAAGCCGCAGCGAAGCGCTGTGAGGGCCGCCCCAGCGCGCGGCCACGCCTTGAGTCAACGGTCGGTAGTAGATCGCGGTACTTTCCCAACCTGTGCCGCCCAGAACGCCCAGAGTCTTCATGCGTCGTTCCCTCTCCGAAGTGGTGTCCCGCTGCCCAGCGCCTTATGAACCAAAACGCGGCCGGCCATTTCATCACGGCGGGCCTGGACCAGCGCGTTGGCTGCGACATTCAATTCCCTGCAGGATTCCAGCGTCAAAGCCAGATCGCTCAGCCCGGACGTGTACTGGACGCGTTGCACTTCGCAGACGGCTTGCTGCGCTTTCAAAGTGAAGCGCACCGCATTTCACGGGGGGTGGTTTGTCTTTTTCCGGCATTGATCGCGGGTCCGATTGTCGACGCGAGCGGTAGAGTATTCATGCCGGAAGTCCAGTCGCAAGAACTTTGACAGCGAAGTAGGCCAGTCGCACCAACTTCAACCCGAGCCGGGCCGACCATGTGGCACGAGGTCTTGTAAATCCTTGATTTCTCGAGTACGTCAGAGCAACTACTTTGGCGCCCTACGACAAGGCTGCGTACAGCATCGCCCGGTAGTCTTCGACTGTCGCCAGGCGAGGGTTGGTCTTGTGGCAGTGGTCGGCCATCGCGCCTTCGATGACCCTGTCGAACAGCTCGGGCGTGACTCCCATGGCGGCCAGCCCGGTGGGCAGACCCAGGCGGGCATTCATTTCGGTGACGGCTTCGGCCACATCGCTTCCGTTGCTCAGGCCCATGGCGTGGGCCATGCGCTGCAGTCGGTTGTCCTTCTTCATCGACGCGGCCTCGGCGTTGAAGCGGATCACCGCCGGCAGGAAAACCGCGTTGAGCGTGCCATGGTGCAGGCGAGGGTTGACGCCCCCCAGGCTGTGGCTGAGCGAATGCACGCAGCCCAAGCCTTTCTGAAACGCCATCGCGCCCTGCATGCTGGCGCTCATCATGTTCAGGCGGGCATCGCGGTCCTGGCCGTCTTTGGTGGCGCGCTCGATATGCGCCCATCCGCGTGCAAGTCCATCCAGGCCGATGCCGTCGGCCGGCGGGTTGAAGGGTGGCGCCATGAAGGTTTCCATGCAGTGGGCGATGGCGTCCATGCCGGTTGCGGCGGTCAGCATGGGCGGCAGGCCCAGCGTGAGTTCGGGGTCGAGCAGGGCGGTCTTGGGCACCAGATGCCAGCTGTGGAAACCGAGCTTGCGGCCATCGTCCACGATCACGATGGCGCCACGCGCCACTTCGCTGCCCGTGCCCGCCGTGGTGGGTACTGCAATGATCGGCGGCACGCGGTCGGTGATCTTCAAAGAGCCACCTTCGATGGTGGCGTAGGTCTTGAGCGGGCCTTCGTGTGTGCAGGCGATGGCCACGCCTTTGGCGCAGTCGATGGCGCTGCCGCCGCCGAGCGCAATCAGCCCGTCGCAGCCCTGCGACTGGTAAACCGCCACAGCAGCGCGCACGGCGGCCTCGGTCGGGTTCGACGGGGTCTGGTCAAACACCGCGGGCTGTAGGCCGGGCAGGGCAGCAGTGGCCTTGTCCAGCAGTCCCGCGGCTTTCACGCCGGCGTCGGTCACGATGAGTGGGCGGCGAATAGCCACGCGCTCGCACTCGGTCTGCAATTGCGAGAGCACGCCGAAGTCGATCAGGATGTTGGTGATGTAGAGGATCTGGGCCAAGGCGGTCTCCGGTACGGTTCTTGTGGTGTCGGCCACTGTACGGCTGGCGCCGCCATCCGCCTACGGCGTCAACCCGCGCGCGGTCACCCACAAGACAGGCCATCCCGTTTCAGCTTTGCAAGCCGGCAGCGAGCGCCGCGACAATCAGCGCTCATGTCCCACCATCCCGATCCCCGTTCGCTGCTCACGTCCGCCATGCGCCATGTGCTGGAGCGCATTGCCCGAGCCGGGCACGTGCCGCTGCATGCGCTCACGCCGGCCCAGGCCAAGCTGGCTTACGAGACCGGTGCCGGCGTGCTGGAGATTCCATCGCACAAACTCGCCCGCGTGCAAGACCTGCGCTTCACCGCGCGCGATGGAATTGAACTGCACGCGCAGCTGTTTGCGCCAGCCAGCGATGTTGCTCTGCCGGTCTTGCTGTACTTCCATGGCGGCGGCTTCACTGTGGGCAGCGTGGCCACGCACGCTGCGCTGTGCCGACATCTCGCACACCTCGCGCACTGCGCCGTGGTGTCGGTGGACTACCGGCTGGCACCCGAATGGAAGTTCCCCACCGCCGTGCACGACGCTTGGGACAGCCTGATGGGCCTGCGTGCGCAATGCGGCGCACTGGGGCTGGACGCGAACCGCATCGCGGTGGGCGGCGACAGCGCCGGTGGCACGCTGGCCGCCGTCACTGCCATTGCCGCGCGGGATGCAGGCATACCGCTGGCGCTGCAGATGCTTTTCTACCCTGGCTGCGTGGGTCACCAAGACACCGCCTCGCACAAGACCTTTGCTGAAGGCTTCCTGCTGGAGAAAGGACACATCAGCTATTTCTTCGGCCACTACCTGCGCAGCGCGGCCGACCGCGACGACTGGCGCTTTGCGCCCCTGGATGGCGTGGACGAACGCGGCCATGTGCGCGAGCTCGACGACGTGGCGCCGGCCTGGATCGGCCTGGCCGAATGCGATCCCCTGGTCGACGAGGGCGTGATGTTCGCCGACCGATTGCGGCACGCCAGTGTGCCGGTGGACATCGAGATCTACGCCGGCGTGGTGCACGGCTTCACCAACTTCGGTCGGGCCATTCCCCAGGCACTGACCGCCCACAACGACGCGGCGCGCGCGCTGCGCCAAGCCTTCCAGGAAAAATGACATGACCTTGAAACGCACCGACTTCCGCTTCTTCCATCGCCTGCGTGTGCGCTGGGCCGAGGTGGACATGCAGAAGATCGTCTTCAACGCGCACTACCTGATGTATTTCGACACCGCCATCACCGACTACTGGCGGGTGCTGGGCCTGCCGTACCAGGAAAGCATGGCGCAGCTCGGTGGCGACCTGTATGTGGTGAAAGCCTCGATGGAGTTCCACGCGTCGGCGCGGGCGGACGACCAGATCGAGGTGGCCATGAAGTGCAGCCGCATCGGCACCTCGTCCATCACGTTCACCGGCGCGATATTCCGGGGCGAGGATCACCTGATCTCCAGCGAAATCGTCTACGTGTTTGCCGACCCGGCCACGCAGACCTCGCGCCCGGTGCCCGCTGCATTGCGCGACATCCTCGCCAGCTATGAAGCGGGTGAGGCCGTGACCGCGGTGCGCGTGGGTCCCTGGAGCGAACTGGGCCCCGACGCCCAGCGCCTGCGCACCGCCGTGTTTGTGGAAGAGCAGCGCATCCCGAAGGAGCTGGAGTGGAACGCCGCCGACGCCACCGCCGTGCACGCCGTGGTTTACAACCGCCTGGGTCGTCCGCTCGCCACGGGTCGGCTGCTGCCGCACGAGCCCGGCAGTTCCAAGGTGGGTCGCATGGCGGTGGACCGAACCTTGCGCGGCGGGCGCCTGGGACGCGATGTGCTGCTGGCTTTGATGGACGTCGCTCGCAAGCGGGGCGATGCCGAGGTGGTGCTGCACGCGCAACGCAGCGCCGAGGGCTTCTACGACCGGCTGGGTTTCACGGTGCTGGGCAAGGCGTTTGAAGAGGCTGGTATCCCGCATGTGACCATGTTCAAGCGGCTCTAAGGCTCACCACACCAGCGTTTCGCGCCGGGCCCGTTCGGGCTCCAGCCGGACCACGGGCAAGGCCGGATCGTGCGTCCATTCGTGCACGGTCACAGCAAAGCCCTGTGCGGCGACTCGCACACTGACCACCTGGCTGGTGCGCGTGCCGTAGGCGCGGTCGGCCATACGCACGAAAGGGCTGGACAGTGCACGCTCCAGATCGACTGGCACGCCGGTGCGCGGCAGGTCCGGGTCGGGCACCGGCTCGTTGTGGACCAAGGCGCCTGAGAGGGGTGAGAGCCAGTCCAAACCGCTGGCCAGCGATTGGCCAACCGCCGCCTTCAGCCGCTGCGTCTTGGGCCAGGGCGTGTTCAGGCTCGCGTTGGACACGCCATGAATGCCCGCACCCAGCGCGCGTTGGTGCAGAGCGGTCGCTGTTGAGCCGTGCGGGGCGTCTGGATGGCGATTGCCCAGCCAATGCCAGGCGCCGGCATGGAAGTCGCCCACCACCAGATTGAAGGCGCCGTACTCGGCCGGGGCAACGCCGGCCGCAAACTGCTCGGCGTCAAGGTCGCTCTGCAGCCAGCGCGTGACCAGTTCACCCCGGCTGCGGCGCGCAGGGGTCGGATCGGACTGGCGCACGTTGGTCAGCATGGCCACGCGACCCTGTTGGCTCAGGCCGAGCCAGGTGCCGCCGTCGCGCAGATCCCGACCACCCACCACCTCGGTGCCGTCGTCGAGCAGCCACCGGTGCAGCGGGGCCGTGGGCCGGTCCAGGAATTCGTCCCGGTTGGCCGCGATGAGCAGCGGCCAGGCCGGATCGGCGTTCAGCGCGAAGGCGATCAGGCACATGGCCGGGCCTGCTTCAGATGTCGTCGAGCAGGGGATAGGGCAGGGGCATCAGGGCGAGTGTCGCGCCGCTGGCACCCCCAAGGTGCAGGCTGCCCTCGGCGGCGGCGCTGGTCTGCATGGACACGATGGCGTCGAACCCACCGGTTGGGTGGGGCGCGGCCTGCACCACGGTGCCGCAGGGTTGTTCAATGTCGCTGCTGTGGAACACCTCTTGCCCCGCGGTCATGGCCTCGGGTCCGTGCACCAGGTAGGCTCGCCGCTTGAGCGTGCCGCGAAACTGGCTGCGCGCCACCACCTCCTGGCCGGGGTAACAGCCCTTCTTGAAGTTCACGCCGCCGACCGATTCGTAATTGAGCATCTGCGGCACGAAGGCCTCGAACACCGGCTGGCTGAGCGTGGCCACCGCGCTCCTCACGTCCAGCCAGTTCCAGCGTTCTTCGCTCATGGCGTCGCTCACCGGCGCAGGGGTGTCTGCTGGCGCCACCCACAAGGCCCGGGCGACGCCGTCAGCGGGGTACAGGCGCACCACACTGGCATCGCCCTCGCGCAGCTGTGACCACGGCGCGGCGGGCAGACCGGTGGGCACGGCGTTGCCAACCAGGCCCCGGACGGCGAACGCATCGCTGGCGTCGATCAACTTGGCTTTGGCTCGCAACACAAACATGGACAGCCGCTTGAGCGTGGCGGGCAACAAGTCGCGGCTGCACACCAGCAAGATCTGGTCGTGGCTGCGCTTGAAGCCCACAAAGCTGGCCTGCATGCGGCCCTTGGCCGAGCAGAACGCTGCCAGCCGCGCTTCAGACAGGCCCAGCAAAGCGAAGTCGTGCGTGAGCTGGCCATGCAGAAATTTTGCGGCGTCTTCTCCGTCCACCTGGATCACCCCCAGGCGGGTCAAGCGGGCGACGCCTTGAACGTCCGAAGGGGCGACAGGTGTTGCAAGTGGGGTCATGGATGAGAAGGAAGTGTTCATGTCGGGCGCTGCGAAGGATGCAAGGCACTGGCGGCCGAGCGAGCGGCAGGCAGCGCCTGTAACGTGCCCGATTATCATCGTCTGCACCCCTCCGGACCGCCCTTGCGGGCCTTCACCCTGCTGAGGACATCCCCTTGTTGCGTCTTCTCAAACTCCTGTTCGTGCTGCCCCTGGTCGCCCTGCTGATCACGGCCGCTTTCGGTGTGTGGTGGGTCGATCAACCCCTGCGGTTTCCCGCCAGCGTGAGCGAACAACAACCGCTCGATGTGGAAATCGCCCCTGGCCAGTCGGCGCGCGGTGTGGCCGAAAACCTGTCGGCCTCGGGCGTGCAGACGCCCTGGGTGTTGCTCTACGGCTGGTTCCGCATCTCTGGCGGCTCCCGCGACATCAAGGCTGGCAGCTACGAATTTGCGCCTGGCACCACGCCGCGCACCCTGCTGTCCAAGCTCGTTCGGGGTGAGCAGGCGGTGCGCAGCATCACGATTCTCGAAGGCTGGAACCACCGCCAAGTGTTCGAGGCACTGCGCGCTTCACCCGACCTCACACAAGACCTGGAGGGCCTGAGTCCGGCCGACATCATGGCGCTCATTGGCTACCCCGGGCGTCATCCGGAAGGGCGCTTTTTCCCCGACACCTACCGCGTGGCCAAGCGCGCTGCCGCCTCCAGTGTGTTGCGCCAGGCTGCCCAAGCCATGGACAAGCGCGTGGCTGATGCCTGGTCGCAGCGCGACGCCGCCGTGCCGCTGCGCACCCCGGATGAAGCGCTGATCCTGGCCAGCATCATTGAAAAGGAAACGGGTCTGGAAAGCGACCGCCGACGCATCGGTGGCGTTTTCTCCAACCGGTTGCGCATCGGCATGCGCCTGCAGACCGACCCCACCGTCATCTACGGCCTGGGTGAGGGCTTTGACGGCAACCTGCGCCGCAACGACTTGCAGGCAGACACGCCTTACAACACCTACACCCGCGCCGGGCTGCCCCCAACGCCGATTGCCATGCCGGGTGCGGCATCGTTGCGAGCCGCCGTGCAGCCCGGCGAGACCAACGCCATCTACTTCGTCGCCCGTGGCGACGGTTCCAGCCAGTTCAGCGCCACGCTTGAAGAGCACAATGCCGCGGTGCAGCGCTACATCCTGCGCCGCTGAACCGCAGACCCTCTCCATCCCTCATGCAGACCGCCGGACTTTTCATCACCTTTGAAGGCATCGACGGCGCGGGCAAATCCACCCACATCGCCGGTCTCGCCGAGGCCTTTCGTGCACAAGGGCGCGTGGTCACGCTCACGCGAGAACCCGGCGGCACGCCCCTGGCGGAGAAGCTGCGCAATCTGGTGCTCAACGACCCCATGGACCCGTTGTGCGAGGCACTCCTGATGTTTGCCGCGCGACGCGACCACCTCCAGCAGGTGATCGAGCCCGCACTGGCGCGCGGCGATGTGGTGCTGTGCGACCGCTTCACCGACGCCACCTTCGCTTACCAAGGCGCAGGGCGTGGCTTCGATCTGGAGGTGCTGCGCCAGCTCGAACGCTGGGTTCAAGCGGTGCCCGGGCAGGGCAGCCAACTGCGCCAGCCCGACCTCACGGTGTGGTTCGATCTGCCGCCAGCCGTGGCCGCCGAGCGCCTGGCCGGCGCCCGTCTGCCCGACCGCTTCGAGTCCCAGCCGCTGGCGTTCTTCGAGCGGGTGGCCGCAGGATACGGCGATCGCATGCAGCAAGACCTGGCGCGTTTCGCCCGCGTGCCGTCGGATCAACCCAAAGACCTGGTGTGGCGCGATGTGCGCCAGGCCTTCGAGCAACGCGGCTGGCTTCGCGCCGAGGTGGGTGCATGAGCACAGCAGCTTTGGCTCCCTGGCTGCAAACCCAACTGGTCGGTCTGCTGGCACAGCGCGGCCACGCGCTCTTGCTCGCGGGGCCGTCCGGGCTTGGCCAATACGACCTGGCGCTGGCGCTGGCGCTGGCCTGGCTCTGCGAACGGCCCACAGGGCAGGGTGCCTGTGGCGAATGTTCCAGCTGCCATGCCATCGACGTGCGCACCCACGCCGACCTGTGTGTGCTCATGCCCGAGGTGCTCAGCCTGGAACTGGGCTGGCCGCTGGATGAAAGCGCTCAAAAAGAGATCGACGACAAGAAACGCAAACCCAGCAAACTCATTCGGGTGGAGGCCGCACGCGATGCGGTTGCGTTCACCCAGACCACCCGCTCGCGCGGCAACACCAAGGTGATCCTGGTGTACCCGGCCGAGCGCATGAACATGGAGTCGGCCAACACGTTGCTGAAGACGCTGGAGGAACCATTGGGTGAGGTGCGCTTCATCCTGGCCAGCGAGTCGGCCCACCAGCTTCTACCCACCATCCGCAGCCGTTGCCAGACCCACGCCATGGTCTGGCCCGAGACGCAAGCGGCTCTCGCGTGGTTGGTGAGTGAAGTGACCGCACGGCAGGCGGGTGGCAAATCTGAAACGCCGCCACCCACGCCGACCCAGGCCGCGGTCTGGCTGCAGGCCGCTGGCGGGCGCCCCGACGACGCCCTGGCCTGGGCCGCGAGCGGTTTGAATGCCCAGGCCTGGTCGGGTCTACCCAAAGCACTGGCGCGGGGCGACTGGGCGGTGCTGTCCGACTGGCCCGCCGCCCAGCAGCTCGCGGTGTTGCAAAAGCTCTGCCACGACCTGATGGCCCACGCCTCCGGCGCTCCTGCCCGGTTTTTCCCGGCTGCTGAACTGCCCACGGCGCCGCGCTGGACAACCCTGGCAGCGTGGTCGCGCGAGCTCATGCAGGCCGCGCGGTCGGTGGAGCACCCTTACAACGCGGGTCTCATGCAGGAAGCCTGGGCTGCTCGCACGCGGCAGGTGCTCGCCGCGCGGACGCCGTGAACGGACACCCACCGGGCAGTGGAATCCCGCTAAACTCAGCGCGATGAGCACAAACCCTTCTCCCTCGGCGGCCGCAGCTCGCCCGAGCGTGATCCAGCTCTCCATCAAGGAGAAGGCGGCGCTCTACGCGGCTTACATACCCTTGTTCGCCGACGGCGGCATATTCATTCCGTCGTCGCGCGAATACCGCCTCGGCGATGACGTGTACGTGCTGCTCAGCCTGCCCGACGATCCACAGCGGTATCCCGTTGCTGGCAAGGTGGCCTGGGTCACGCCCGCCAAGGCTTCGGGAGGTCGCACCCAGGGCGTCGGCATCCGATTCCCATCGGATGAAAAGTCCCGAATGCTCAAGCTGAAGATCGAAGAAATCCTCGGCGCCAACATCGGCTCCGACCGCGCGACCCAGACGCTCTGAGTCGGCTTACCCGCGTGACGTCGTTGATCGGGCCTTCATCGGCCAGCAAGCCGTTGCTCCCATCCCAGGGTCCGCATGTTCACCGATTCCCACTGCCACCTTAGTTTTCCCGAACTGAAAATCCGCCTGCCAGACATCTTGAGTGCCATGGCCCAGGCGCAGGTGGACCGGGCGCTGTGCATATGCACCACGCTGGAAGAGTTTGAAGATGTGCACAGCCTGGCGCGCGACCACGCCAACCTCTGGTCGACTGTGGGTGTGCACCCCGACAACGAAGGCGTGCAAGAGCCCACGCTGGACGACCTGCTGGAGCGCGCCGGTCGCGCCAAGGTGGTGGGCATCGGCGAAACCGGGCTCGATTACTACCGCCTGGGCGAGCGCACCGTGGCCGACATGGTCTGGCAACGGAACCGTTTTCGCACCCACATTGAGGCCGGCCGCAGGACTGATCTGCCCTTGGTGATCCACACCCGCAGTGCATCGGACGACACATTGGCCATCTTGAGAGAGGCGGGCGGCTTTGACAGCGATGCCGGATCTCTTCCTTTGGCTCGCGGGGTGTTTCACTGCTTCACCGAAACGATCGACGTGGCGCGTGCTGCACTCGATCTGGGCTTCTACATCTCGTTTTCCGGCATCCTCACTTTCCGCAGTGCCAGCGACATCCGGGAAGTGGCCGCGTTCGTGCCCATGGAACGGATGCTCATTGAAACCGACAGCCCGTATCTGGCACCAGTGCCACACCGCGGCAAGACCAACTCACCCGCTTTTGTGCCCTGGGTGGCCGAGCAGATCGCACAGATCAGGGGGCTGACAGCGGCGGACGTTGCGCGCGTCACCAGTGCCAATTTCGACGCCCTTTTCGACCGTGTGGTCCCACCTTCCACAGCAAAGACTCTTGAGAAATTGCATGAAAATATCTGAGAAAAACATTGTTTTTATTGGATTAATTGCATTTCTGTTTGCAATTTCTCCCAGCACTTGGGCAAATTCGTTTGAAGACTTCTTTTCAGCCGTCAAGCGCGATGATGTCAGCGCGGTGCGCAAGTTGGTTCAGCGCGGGTTTGACCTGAACACACGCAACGAGGCGGGTGAACATGCACTGTTCATCGCATTGCGCGACGACGCACCCGAGGTGTCCAATTTCCTGATCGGGCAGGACAAGGTGCAGGTCGAAGCGCGAACCGGCCAGGACGAAAGTCCCTTGATGATGGCCGCGCTCAAGGGCCGTCTGGAGATCGCCCGGCGCCTGATCGAACGCAAGGCCGAGGTCAACAAGCCTGGCTGGGCCCCGCTGCACTACGCAGCCACCAACGCCGACGCATCCGCTCTTCCCATGGTGCGCCTGCTGCTGGAACACCACGCCTACATCGATGCCGAGTCGCCCAATGGCACCACACCCCTGATGATGGCAGCCCATTACGGCTACCCCGCGGTGGTCAAACTGTTGCTGGAAGAGGGCGCCGATCCCCTGCTCAAGAACCAGCAAGGGCTCTCGGCCATCGACTTCGCCAACCGTGCCCAGCGGGCCGAGTCGGCCGAGATCATTGCGAGCTTTGTACGCGCCAAACAACCCAAAGGGCGCTGGTAACGGTGTCCCCCAGGGGATCGTCAACCCATGCCGTCCCTGTCTTGTAGGTGTAACCCACATGGGGCAATTGCCTCGATCGGATCAGAATCGCCACACCCAATAATTGGAGGAGACACTGTGAAGCTGGCAAGTCAAAAAGACTTTTTTTCTGGTTTGATGTTCACGATCGTGGGCGTTTCGTTCGCCGTAGGTGCAAAGGGCTTCGACGTGGGCACGGCAGCCCGCATGGGACCCGGGTATTTCCCACTGATGCTTGGAATACTGCTGACGGCATTGGGCGTTTTGATCACGATCCAGTCGTTTCGCAGCAAGGCTCCTGACGGTGATCCCATTGGAAAGATCGCCTGGCGCCCGCTGGGTTTCGTGCTCGGGGCCAACCTGGCCTTCGGTGTACTGCTGGTGGGCTTGCCTTCGCTGGGTGTTCCCGCCATGGGCTTCATTGTGGCCATCTACGGGCTGGTGATCATCGCCGGGTTTGCACGCCCGAATTGCAGCATCAAGGAGTCCTTGATGCTGGCCACCCTTCTGGCGGTGGGAAGCTACGGCGCCTTCGTTTACATGCTCAACCTGCAGTTCCCGGTGTGGCCTGCCTTCCTGACCGCCTGACCGGAGACATACCCCATGGAACTTTTTGACAACCTCGCACTGGGCTTCAGTGTCGCGTTCACGCTCCAGAACCTGCTCTATGCCTTCGTGGGTTGCCTGCTGGGCACACTCATCGGCGTGTTGCCTGGCATCGGGCCACTCGCCACCATCGCCATGTTGCTGCCCGTGACCTACGGCCTGGAGCCTGTGGCCGCACTCATCATGCTGGCCGGCATTTACTACGGCGCGCAGTACGGTGGGTCGACCACCGCCATCCTGGTGAACCTGCCCGGAGAGTCCTCGTCGGTTGTGACCGTGATCGACGGATACCAGATGGCGCGCAAAGGCAGGGCAGGGCCTGCGCTCGCAGCAGCCGGCCTTGGTTCGTTCTTTGCGGGTTGCGTAGGCACATTGGTGCTCGCTGCCTTTGCGCCACCGCTGACCGAGGTTGCGCTGAGCTTCGGCCCATCAGAGTACTTTGCGCTCATGGTGCTGGGTCTCATCGGCGCCGTGGTTCTGGCCTCGGGCTCGTTGCTCAAGGCCCTGGCCATGATCGTCCTGGGTCTGTTGATCGGTCTCGTCGGCACCGACGTGAACTCTGGCGTCGCCCGGTTCAGCTTCGACATTCCCGAATTGACCGACGGCATCAACTTCGTGGTGATCGCCATGGGCATTTTTGGCTACGGCGAGATCATCAGCAACCTGTCCCAGGACGAAAGCGAACGGCAAGTGTTCACCGGCAAGGTGCATGGCCTCATGCCCACCAAGGAAGACTTCAAGCGCATGCTGCCTGCTGTGATCCGCGGCACGGCGCTGGGATCGGTCCTCGGCATCCTGCCCGGTGGCGGTGCGCTGCTGTCGTCGTTTGCGGCTTACACCATCGAGAAAAAGACCAAGCTCAAGCCTGGCGAGGTGCCTTTCGGCCAAGGAAACATCCGCGGCGTGGCTGCACCCGAATCGGCCAACAACGCCGGCTCGCAAACGTCCTTCATCCCGTTGCTCACGTTGGGCATTCCACCCAACGCCGTGATGGCGTTGATGGTCGGTGCCATGACCATCCACAACATCCAGCCGGGTCCTCAGGTCATGACCTCCAACCCCGAATTGTTCTGGGGCCTTATCGCGTCGATGTGGATCGGCAACCTCATGCTCGTGGTGCTGAATCTGCCGCTGATTGGCGTGTGGGTGAAACTGCTGTCCGTGCCTTACCGCTGGTTGTTTCCGGCAATCCTGATGTTTTGTGCAATCGGCGTCTACTCAACCAACAACAACAGCTTCGATATCTGGATGGTGGCGGTCTTCGGCTTGATCGGTTACAGCTTCATCAAGCTTGGTTGCGAGCCCGCCCCGTTGTTGCTCGGCCTGATCCTCGGTCCCATGATGGAAGAGTACCTTCGCCGCGCTTTGCTGATCTCCCGCGGCGACTGGTCTGTTTTCGTGACCCGTCCCATTTCTGCCTCGTTGCTTGCAGCAGCGTTGCTCCTGCTGGCCATTGTGTTGCTGCCGGCAATCAAGAAGAAACGCGAAGAGGCCTTCGTCGAAGAGTGATATTCGTCCAGGCAGTGTCAGTGTTAAGCCCGACCTTGAGTCGGGCTTTCTTTTTGTGTCTTGCGGAGCTGTGGTTTTGATGTTCCACGATGTATATTATGTATAGTTAATTATCTGAAGATTGCATCTCGTTCAGGCTTGAAGCTTGCTTGGTATTCCCCGCTCTTATCGAGACCGCGCTTCCCTACTATGCGGGGAAACACCAGCAGCACTTTAACGGTGCACCCCGAAGCGTCAACCTACAATCCACACGCCTGTATCAACCTGTTTGGCGATCCGTTTGAACGCCATTGAAAGATGTCCATGAAAAACTTCATTCTGTCCCTGAGCCTGATTGGCGCCGCTACCCTGGTGGGCTGCGGCAAGACCGAGACGCCTGCGCCTGCAGCCGCTCCCGCACCGGCCCCTGTTGCAGCCCCGGCTGCAGCGCCAGCACCGGCTGAACTGCCCGAACTCAAAGTCGCGATCGATCCGACCTATGAGCCGTTTACCTTCAAAACCGCCGACGGCAAGCCCACCGGTTTTGACGTGGACATCGCCGAAGCACTGTGCAACGAAATCAAGCGCAAATGCGTCTATGTAGAGCAAGTTTGGGACGGCATGATTCCCGGCCTGCAAGCCAAAAAATACGATGTGATCATCAGCTCGATGTCGATCACAGAAGAACGCCTGCAAGCTGTGGACTTCACGGACAAGTACTACAACACCCCGAGCCGCATCGTCGTAAAGACCGGTACGCCTTTCACCGACGCCGCATCACTCAAAGGGAAAAAAATCGGCGTGCTCAAAGGCAGCACCCAGGAGAAATACGCCATGGGCGAGCTCAAGACCGCTGGCGTGAGCGTGGTTCCCTACGAAGCCCAGGATCAGGTGTACCTGGACATCAAGTCCGGTCGTCTGGACGGTACCGTGGCCGACCGGGTTGAGGTCACCGGTGGTTTCCTGAGCAAGCCTGAAGGCGCTGGCTACGGTTTCGTTGGTCCGGTGCTTGCAGAGGCCAAGTACTTCGGTACGGGCGCTGGAGTGGCTCTTCGCAAGGGCGAAACTGCGCTCAAGGATGAGCTGAATGCCGCGATCAAGGCGATCCGCTCCAATGGCGTCTATGAAACGGTCAGCAAAAAGTACTTTGACTTCGACGTGTACGGCAACTAAGCCGTAGCGTTTTGTCCGGCTACTTCGCCTCAATCCTGCAGGGCGCCCTCCTCACGGTGGGCGTCTCATTGGCCGCGCTGGTGGTGGCCGTCCTGCTGGGCTTGCTCGGAGCGGTGGCGAAGCTGTCGGGCCGCCCCATTCTTGTGGGGCTTGCCACGGTGTACACCACGCTGGTGCGCGGTGTTCCCGAGCTTGTGCTGATGTTGCTCATCTTCTATGGCGGCACGATCGGGCTAAACCACCTGCTCGAAGCCATGGGCAGCAAATCGTCGGTGGACATCAACCCGTTCCTGGCGGGCATGCTCACCATCGGCTTCATCTACGGGGCCTACATGACGGAGACCTTCCGCGGCGCCATTCTGTCGATCCCGAAGGGTCAGATGGAAGCCGCATGGGCGTTCGGCATGGGTCCTGCACGTACCTTCATGCGCATCACCGCCCCACAGATGGTGCGCTACGCCCTGCCCGGCTTTACCAACAACTGGCTCGTCTTGATCAAGGCAACAGCCCTTGTCAGCCTGATCGGCTTGCAGGAGATGACCTACCTGTCCAAACAGGCCAGCGCGGCCACACGCGAGCCGTTCACGTTCTTTCTGTTTGCCGCTGCGCTCTTTCTGGTCTACACCTCCGTTTCGCTGTGGGCGCTGCGATGGCTGGATCGACGCTTCAGCATGGGCGTGAAGCGCGCCAACACCTGAGCACCTACCCATGAAATGGGAAGTCATCTTTCAACCCAGCACCCTGGCCATGTACGGCGAGGGGCTGGTAACGACGCTGTGTTTGCTGTTCTCGTCGCTGGGTGTGGGCTCGGTACTCGCGGTGCTGTTTGCGCTGGCATTGACGAGTTCGATAGCGCCACTGCGCTGGGTCGTCGGTGCCTACACCTATGTGATTCGCGGAACGCCACTGCTGATCCAGCTCTACCTGATCTACTACGGGCTGGGACAACTCGAATGGATCCAGGCGCGTTGGGATGACGTCTGGCCCTGGACACATTTCAAGGAACCATTCTTCTGCGCGTTGCTGGCTTTCAGTCTGAACACCGCGGGCTACACCGCCGAGATGCTCGCGGGAGCGATCAGGGAAACCAGTGCCGGCGAAGTCGAGGCAGCCCAGGCCATGGGCATGAGCCCTGCCACCGCCATGCGTCGCATCGTTCTGCCCAGCGCCATTCGCCGCACGTTGCCGGCCTACAGCAACGAGGTGGTGATGATGCTGCACGCCACCAGCCTGGCCAGCACCGTGCCCGCCATGCTCGACGTCACTGCCGCGGCCAGCCGCATCTACTCGGATTTTTACCTTCCCTTCGAAGCCTACATTTTCGCGGCTGCCATCTACCTCACCATCACGTTCAGTCTCGTGGGTCTCTTCAAGCTGGCCGAACGCCGCTTCCTGGCCCACCTGGCACCACGTGGACATTGATGGCTGCGGTTTCTGCCAACCCATGAAACGCACCGAATACCCCCTTCTGAGTCCAAGTTTGGGCACTCAAAAAACCCTGGTGGGTTTTCAGTTTGGTCTGCCTGGCGCCCGTCCCAAGGTCTACATACAAGCCAGCCTGCACGCTGAAGAGCTGCCTGGCATGTTGGTGGCGCACCACCTGCGCGGCCTTCTGGAGAACGCGGAACAAGCGGGGTCGCTCCAAGGTGAAGTGATCCTGGTGCCGGCGGCCAATCCAATCGGCCTGAGCCAGCGTCTGGACCACCGAGCCATGGGCCGCTTCGAATTCGACACATCGCAGAACTTCAACCGCCACTACCCGGACCTGGCGGCCGCCGTGCTGGCGGATGCCAGCTCCCGCATGGGCCCAGACGCCAACGCCAACATGGCCACCGTGCGCCAACTGGTGGGGCAGTGGCTCACCGAGTGGCAACCCGCCAGCGAGCTTGACAGCATGCGCCGGCGCTTGTTGCTGCTCTCGCACGACGCCGACCTGGTGTTGGACCTGCACTGCGACACCGACGCAGTGGTGCATCTCTACAGCGAAGAGGCCTGCTGGCCACCGTTCGAGCCGCTGGCGCGCCTGCTGGGCTGCCAGGCCGTGCTGCTGGCGCGAGAGTCTGGTGGCGGGCCGTTCGATGAACGTCTCTCTGGTCTGTGGTGGCAGCTGGCTGGCGCGCTGCGCGCTGCAGGGGTGAACGCTCCCCTGCCCCAGGCCTGCGCCAGCACCACCGTGGAGCTGCGAGGCGAGTGCGACGTGTCGCACGACACTGCCCGACAGGACGCGCAGGCGATCTTCGCCTTTCTGGAGCACGCTGGCGCACTGACGACCACAGCACCACCCGCGCTGCCCCCAATGGCTTGCGTGCCCACGCCGCTCGCGGGTTCGCAGACGCTGCGCTCCCCGGTGCCTGGTGTGCTGGTGTTTCTTGCGAAACCGGGCGCCACCATGAGGGTGGGTGACGTGGTGGCCGAGGTTATCGACCCCAC
>JBBQSX010000071.1:0-16255 GCA_038213545.1 Burkholderiales bacterium | reverse complement strand
CGAGCCAAAAGACACACCAACCCGGGCCACTGTGAAACATGTTGATGAGCGACTCGTCTTCTCCCACCTGCCAGCCACCCCGATGCGGAGCATGACGGCCCTGGCAGGTGCTCAATGGAGAGATGTCGCTTGGGGCCTGGGATCGGACCGAAAGCTGTGGGGCTTGAAGCTGCGGCGGTGGTTTGACCATCAGGTCGAGACCGCTTCCCGCTCGAGAGAGCAGCCTGCGCCGGCTTTGTCGCCCGCGGGATAGAAGAGATGGTCCTCAGCCCGAGAACACTAGCCACTCGGGCGGGCTTGCTGTTGATGCTGGATGAGATTTCTCTGCCAGAAAGAAGAAGGCCGCATCCTTTGCGGATGCGGCCTTCGAGTCACTCATCAACAGTTAGGCAGAACGGCTAGGCTCGTTGCGGGCCTTTTTCATGGATCGGCGGAACGTTGATCAGCGCAGCTCCACAGAGCCCGACACCGTCACATTGACCGTGGACTTGCCCGGCTCCACCGGCACCGCCGCGTCGGACATGGCGGCCTTTGCTTCCATGGCCATGGCGCGCGGCTGGAACGGACGACCTTCCTGGTCGGCCGAACTCACCGACACCTCGCGCAGGCTGTAGCCGGCAAAACCAAAGCCCTTGGCCACCTCACCGGCCTTCAACTTGAAGCGCTCGATGGCAAGTGCCTGCACATCGGACTCCAGCTTCTGGCGCGCCTCGCGCGAGAGCGAAAAACCCATGTTGCTCATCGTGAGTGTCTGGATCTTGCCGGCGGTGGTGCTGATGCGAGCGAAGTCACGGCCCTCGATCACCAGTTCGGTGCTGCCTTGCCAGCCACTGATCTTGCCTTTGTCGGTGTAGCGCGGGTAGATGCTGAACTGGCCGGTGCGCACTTCAAGCTGCTGCGGCAGGGCACTGGCACGGGCCACTGCCAAAGCGGCATCGAGCGCGACCTTGAGCTGGTTCTGCACGGTGACAGCGTCGGCGCCTTCCCGGGTGGTGCTCAGGCTCATGCTCAGCCAGTCTTGCGGCACCTCCATGAAGCCGCTGGCCGACAGGTTGATCACGTTGGCGGGAACGGGCTGAACGCCCTGAGCATGGGCCAGGGTACCGACGGCAATGAGCGAGGAGAGAACAAGGATGCGAAATCGAAGGGAAGTGGAACGGCGCTGAGAGGACGGGATCATTGTTTGAACTTGTACTCGTGAGGTGATTGGCCTCGCAGCTGCTCGCGCAGTCGCTGGCGTTCTTGAGCAGACAAGCGATAGGGCTTGCTGTTGTCGTCCATGTCGTCAAACGGTTGCCGCAGCACGTCGCGCAGGCGCATGGTGTTGCGCGGCTCACCTTCATCCACCGAAATGGGCATGACCATGACCGTTGCGTTCGATGGCAATGGATGGTTTCGCTGATCTCCCGGACCGGCGTAGGCCGAACCGAGGGTCAACAAGATCAAACCGAAAGGCAGATGCGTTTTCATGGAAGTTCGAGTATCAACAACCGGCTCATTGTGGGATGTGTGATCGGTGAAGGGTTCGGGCGCGCGGGCAACATCTGTAACAGCATGTCAGGAAAATAAAAATCCAGTGCTGACAAGCACTTGGCGCTGCCACAATCGCGTTTGTTACATATTCTGGAAGTTGCCCACATGCCACAAAACAACACCCGCGCCAACAAGATCCTGGTGGTCGACGACGACGTCCGCATCCGGGACCTGTTGCGGCGCTACCTCATGCAGGAAGGTTTTGAAGTGATGTTGGCCGAAGACGGCAAGTCGCTCAACCGCGTGCTGCAGCGCGATTCGGTCGATCTGATCGTGCTGGATCTCATGATGCCCGGCGAAGATGGTCTTTCAATCTGCCGCCGGCTGCGAGCCAACGGCGACCGCACGCCGATCATCATGCTCACCGCCAAGAGCGAAGACGTCGACCGCATCGTGGGCCTGGAAGTCGGAGCCGATGACTACCTCGGCAAACCGTTCAACCCGCGCGAACTGCTGGCCCGTATCCACGCCGTGCTGCGACGCCGCCCGCCCACCGAGGTGCCGGGCGCTCCCTCGCAAGACCAGGAAGTCGTCAAGTTCGGCCCCTTTGAGTTCGACCTCAGCTTGCGCACACTGCGCAAGGAAGGCGCGGACCTGCCGCTGACCACTGGCGAGTTCGCCATGCTCAAGGCCCTGGTGCGCCATCCTCGCCAGCCACTGTCGCGCGAAAAGCTGGCCCAGTTGGCAAGGGGGCGTGAGTTCGAGCCGTTCGACCGCAGCCTGGACGTGCAGGTCTCGCGCCTGCGCAAGCTGATCGAGGAAGACGCCGCTTCTCCCCGTTACCTGCAGACCGTGTGGGGCATGGGCTACGTGTTTGTACCCGACGGCAACGCCTGATGTCGGACGAATCGCGGGTTCCGTTTGAAACCCAGCCCACCTCGCTGGAGACGGCCCCCGCACCGCTGGAGCTGCGCCCCAACCGGGGTGTGAGCCTGTTCTGGCGCACCTTCTTTTTCCTGGCTCTGCTTCTGGTGGGCTGCATCGTGGCCTGGCTGCAAACGTTTCGTGCGCTGGAGTACGAGCCTCGCGCCCTTCAAAGCGCGAACCAACTGGCATCGCTGGTCAACCTGAGCCGCGCTGCATTGGTCCACTCGGATTCGATCGCCCGCGTCTCGCTCATCAAGACCCTGGCGGACGAAGAAGGCCTGCGCATCGCGCCCCGCGAGCCCAACGACACCTTCCGCCTGTACGACACCGACGTGCTCAGCCGCAACGTGGCCGAGCGCCTGAGCGGACGGCTCGGACCAGACACCTTGGTGGCGCGCGAAGTCAACGGTGCACCGGGTCTGTGGATCGGTTTCACCATCGACGGCGACCCGTACTGGCTGCTCACCGATCCTTCGCGCATCGGTCCGGTGGCGGGCACCACCTGGCTGATCTGGCTGGGCACGGCCGCCCTGCTCTCGCTCACCGGTGCAGCGCTGATCGCGCGGCTGATCAACCGCCCGCTGAAGAAGCTCTCATTTGCTGCCAGCCGAGTGCGCGAAGGCGACTTCAATGCCAGCCAGCTCAATGAGACCGTGGCCACCAGCGAGATTCGGGAAGTCAACATCGGCTTCAATCGCATGGCGCAGCGCCTGTCCAAAATCGAGCAGGACCGCGCACTGATGCTCGCAGGCATCTCGCACGATCTGCGCACGCCGCTCTCGCGCCTGCGGCTGGAAACCGAGATGAGCGTGGCCGACCCGCAGGCGCGCGAACACATGGCGGCCGACATCGAACAGGTCAATTCGATCATCGACAAGTTTCTGGACTACGCGCGGCCCGACCACATCAAGCCCGAGCGGGTGAGCCTGAACCAGGTGGTGGACGCGGCGGTGTTTGCTCTGGGCGACAACGAGAACAACGTGTTCACCACCAACATCCCGCCCGACACGGCGGTGATGGGCGATGCGGTCGAGCTGCAGCGCGTGTTTGCCAACCTGCTGGAAAACGCCTGCCGCTATGGCCGCGACCCCGGCACCGGGGTGGCCCGCGTCGAGATCGCCGCCAAGCCCAAGGACGACTGGGTGCTGATCAAGCTGCGCGACCATGGGCAGGGCGTGGACCCCGACATCCTTGAACAGCTCACGCAGCCCTTCTTCCGCGGCGACGTTTCGCGCACCTCGGCCACCGGCACCGGGCTGGGTCTCGCGATCGTGGACCGGGCCATCGGTCGCATGGGTGGGCGCTTTGCGCTGGCCAACAGCAGCACGGGCGGGCTGTCGGCCCACATCAAGCTGCAGCGCGCGCCCAGTTGAAACGCGGACTCAGGCCGGCTTGAACAGCAGGGCCACTGCGCGAGCTTCGATCGAAAGTCCCTGTCCCACCGGGCCGATCTTTTCGGCGGTCTTGGCCTTCACATTGACCTGGCCGACCGCCACGCCCAGCGTGCGGGCGATGCCTTCGACCATGGCGGGAATGTGCGGCGCGAGCTTTGGGGCTTGCGCGATCACGGTGCTGTCGAGGTTGCCGATCTCGAAGCCCGCTTCGCGCACGCGCCGCGCAGCCTCTTTGAGCAAAACGCTCGAATCGGCGCCCTTGAAACGCTCGTCGGTGTCGGGGAAATGGCGACCGATGTCGCCCAGCGCTGCGGCGCCCAGCAATGCGTCGGTCATGGCGTGAAGCAGCACGTCGGCATCGGAATGGCCCAGCAGGCCTTGTGCGTGCGGGACGTGCACGCCGCCGATGATGAGTTGGCGGCCCGGCACGAGCGCGTGCACATCCCAGCCCTCGCCGATGCGAAACGTGGGGTCGGTGTTCATGCGCGGCTCCTGAAGACAGCTTCGGCAAGCGCGAAGTCATCGGGGTAGGTGATCTTGAAGTTGCGTGCACTGCCTTGCACCAGCAGCGGGCGGTGACCAGCCATCTCCATGGCACTGGCTTCGTCGGTCACGCCGGCAAAGCCCTGCGCAGCGGTCGCCTTCAGGGCCGCGTGCAGCGCACCCAGACGAAACATCTGCGGTGTTTGAGCGAGCCACTTGCCCGCGCGGTCCACCGTGGCACTCACGCGGCCGTCGGCCTCGGCCTTGAGGGTGTCGGGCAGCGGAATGGCAAGCAGGCCACCCACGGCGTCGTGATGGCAAGCGTCGATCAAGGCATCGACCATGGGCGCAGTGACCAGGCAGCGCGCAGCGTCGTGCACCAGCACCCAGTCGGTGGGATCGGTCCCCTCATCCAGCAAGGCCTGCAATCCATTGAACACGCTCTCGGCCCGTGTGCTGCCGCCGCAACGCAGCGCCGTGACACCGGGGTAGCCGGTGTTCCAGAAATCGTCACCGGGCGCCGCGACCACCACGAGGCGGTCCAGGCGCTTCACAGCCCGCAACGCCACCAAGGTGTGCAAGACCATCGGCAAGCCGAGGATGGGTTGGTACTGTTTGGGAACCTCGGTGCCCGCGCGCGAGCCGGTGCCGGCGCAGGGCAGCAAGGCATGGCAGCGGATGCCGGCCTTCGGAGGAGTCTGGGGGGTCAATTCGTGGGCGGCGTCAAGCATGGGTGGCTGCATTCTAAAATCAGCGCTCACACACCCCCTGTTCGCTCGGACCGGGGGTGTTCGTCATGGAAACACCGCCCGTCATGGACCTCCCCAAACTCACCCCCGGCAAACGCTTCACCCTGCCCCACCCCGGCGGCTCGGCCGACGCTCTTCTGCTGGCGAAGCTGGCCGCACGCGACAAGGCCGCGGGCCGGCTCACGGCCATCATCACGTCGGACGCCAACGACGCGCAGCGGCTCATCGACGAGATGACGTTCTTCGCGCCCGAGCTGCGCTGCGCGCTGTTTCCCGACTGGGAAACCCTGCCCTACGACACCTTCTCGCCGCACCAGGACCTGATCAGCGAGCGCCTGGCCACGCTCTGGCGCATCTCGCAGCGCGACAAGGACACTGGCGCCGACGTGGTGCTGGTGCCCGCCACCACCGCGCTGTACCGGGTGGCGCCGCCGGCGTTTCTGGCCGGTTACACCTTCCAGTTCAAAGTCAAACAAAAACTGGATGAAGCGCGACTGAAGAGCCAGCTCACGCTCGCGGGCTACCAGCACGTGACGCAGGTGGTGAGCCCGGGCGAGTACGCGGTGCGCGGCGGGCTGATCGACCTCTTCCCCATGGGCAGTCTCGTGCCCTATCGCGTGGACCTATTCGACGACGAGATCGACAGCATCCGCACCTTCGACCCCGACAGCCAGCGCAGCCTGTACCCGGTGCCCGAGGTGCGCTTGTTGCCAGGTCGCGAGTTCCCCATGGACGACGGCGCGCGCGCGAAATTCCGCAGCCGCTGGCGCGAACTGCTCGATGGCGACCCGACCAAGAGCCGCATTTACAAAGACATGGGCAATGGCGTGGCCACGGCCGGTATCGAGTACTACCTGCCGCTGTTCTTCGACGACACCGCCACCGTGTTCGACTATCTCGGCACAGACGCCACGGTGGTGCTGCACGGCGATCTGGAGCCGGCGTTCCAACGCTTCTGGCAGGACACCAAAGACCGCTACCGCCTCGTGCACGGCGACCCCGAGCGTCCGGTGCTACCACCCGATTCGCTGTTCCTGAGCGTGGAGCAGTTTTACGCGCGGGCCAATGAGCACGCGCAGTTGTCCGTGCGTCCCGTGCAAGCCGAACAGGAACACAGCGCCTTCGCGCAAAAGCTCGGCGACTTGTCTGTGGTGCGCGGCGCCGAAGACCCGCTCTCGCGCCTGCAAGGCCATATCCACAACACCGCGCAGCGCGTGCTGCTGCTGGCCGAGAGCGACGGGCGACGCGAGAGCCTGCTCGACTTCCTGCGCGCCAGCGGCGTCAACCCGCCGGCCTTTGACTCCCTGCTGGAGTTCCAGACCAGCAGCGAAAAGCTGGGTATCGCCACCGCCGCACTGTCCACCGGTTTTTCGTGGCTGGAAGATGGCATCGACTTCGTCACCGAGACCGAGCTCTTCGCCGCCAGCCCCACCACGCGCCGGCGCAAGAAACAGGAACAGGTCAGCGATGTCGATGCGCTGATCAAGGACCTCTCCGAGCTCAACCTCGGCGACCCGGTGGTGCACATCGCGCACGGCATCGGCCGCTACCGCGGTCTGATCAACCTGGACATGGGCGAGAAGAACGTCGACGGCACGCCCGCACTCATGGAGTTCCTGCACCTCGAATACGCCGACAAGGCCGTGCTCTATGTGCCGGTGAGCCAGCTGCAGCTGATCGGCCGCTACACCGGCGTGGGGGCTGATGAGGCGCCTTTGCACCGCCTGGGCAGCGGCCAGTGGGAAAAGGCCAAGCGCAAGGCCGCCGAGCAGGTGCGAGATGCGGCAGCCGAGTTGCTCAACATCTACGCGCGCCGCGCCGCGCGCCAGGGCCACGCTTTCCGCTACTCGGCGCAGGACTACGAGGTGTTCGCCAACGACTTCGGTTTCGAGGAGACCGCCGACCAGCGCGCAGCCATCCACGCGGTGATTCAAGACATGATCAGCCCGCGACCGATGGACCGCCTGGTGTGCGGCGACGTGGGTTTCGGCAAGACAGAAGTCGCCTTGCGCGCTGCTTTTGTGGCTGTGACTGGTGGGCGCCAGGTGGCCCTGCTGGCACCCACCACGCTGCTGGCCGAGCAGCACTACCAGACACTGGTGGACCGCTTTGCGAAATGGCCTGTGAAGATCGCCGAGATGAGCCGCTTCCGTTCTGCGAAGGAAATCACCGCCGCTGCCAAGGGCCTGGCCGAAGGCTCGGTGGACATCGTGGTCGGCACGCACAAGCTGCTGAGCGAAAGCGTGAAGTTCAAAGACCTCGGCCTGCTCATCATCGACGAGGAACACCGCTTTGGTGTGCGCCACAAGGAGCAGATGAAGGCGCTTCGCGCCGAGGTCGACGTGCTCACGCTCACCGCCACACCGATCCCGCGCACGCTGGGCATGGCGCTCGAAGGCCTGCGCGATCTGAGCGTGATCGCCACCGCGCCGCAGCGCCGCCTGGCCATAAAGACCTTCGTGCGCAACGAGGGCAACGGCGTGATCCGCGAAGCGGTGCTGCGAGAACTCAAGCGCGGCGGTCAGGTTTACTTTTTGCACAACGAGGTCGACACGATCGAGAACCGCCGGCAGAAGCTCGAGGAAATCCTGCCCGAGGCGCGCATTGCCATTGCCCACGGCCAGATGCCCGAGCGCGAGCTGGAGCGTGTGATGCGCGACTTCGTGGCACAGCGTTTCAACGTGCTGCTGTGCTCCACCATCATTGAAACCGGCATCGACGTGCCCACCGCCAACACCATCGTGATGGCGCGCGCCGACAAGTTCGGTTTGGCACAGCTGCACCAGCTGCGCGGGCGTGTGGGCCGCAGCCACCACCAGGCCTACGCCTACCTCATGGTCCCCGACATCGAGGGCCTCACCAAGCAGGCAGCTCAGCGGCTGGACGCCATTCAGCAGATGGAAGAACTCGGCAGTGGCTTTTATCTGGCCATGCACGACCTGGAGATCCGTGGTGCGGGCGAGGTGCTGGGCGAGAACCAGAGCGGCAACATGCTGGAGGTCGGCTTTCAGCTCTACAACGAGATGCTGAGTGAAGCCGTGCGCTCGCTCAAAGCCGGTCGCGAGCCCGACCTGCTGTCGCCCCTGTCGGTCACGACCGACATCAACCTGCATGCGCCCGCCCTGCTGCCCAGCGACTACTGTGGCGACGTGCACCTGCGCCTGTCGTTCTACAAGAAGCTCGCCACCGCACAGACCACCGACCAGGTTGACGGCTTGCTCGAAGAGATCGTGGACCGCTTCGGCAAGCTGCCGCCGCAGGCACAGACGCTGGTGGACGTGCACCGCCTGCGCGTGCTCAGCGCGCCTTACGGCGTGGTCAAGGTGGACGCGGCGCCGGGTGTGATCCAGATCACCTTCCGCCCCAACCCCCCGTTCGACTCCATGCGCATCATCGAACTCATCCAGAAGAACCGCCATATCAAGCTGGCCGGGAACGAGAAGCTGCGCATCGAGCGAGCGCTGCCCGAAGTGAAAGACCGCGTGCAACTGGTGCGCGACGTGCTGCGATCACTCGGCCAACCGACAAAACAACCCGCCACCGTTTGAAGACACTCCCACCAACTCCGTTCGGGCCGAGCCTCTCGAAGCCCTCGCCAACCATGACCACCGCCATCGAATTCGCCCCTGGCCTCACCATTCAAGGCTTCGCACCCCCGCTCAAGCTCGGCGATTTCAAGCTCATCGCCTTCGACATGGACTCCACGCTCATCAGCATCGAGTGCGTGGACGAGATCGCAGACGCGGTGGGCAAGAAGGCCGAGGTGGCTGCCATCACCGAAGCCGCCATGCGCGGCGAGATCGCCGACTACAAGGACAGCCTGCGCCAGCGCGTGGCGCTGTTGCGCGGCGTGACCATCTCCGACATGGAGCAGGTCTACACCGAGCGCCTGCGCATCAACCCGGGTGCAGCCGAGCTGATCAACGCCTGCAAAGCCGCGGGCTTGAAGGTGCTGCTGGTCTCCGGTGGCTTCACTTTTTTCAGCGAGCGCGTGCGCGAGCGCCTGGGCATCGACTTCACGCGTGCCAACGTGCTCGAAGTGGAAAGCGGCCCCAACTGCGGCCAGCTCACCGGCCGCATGGTCGACCAGCCATGGGGCGATATTTGCGACGGCGCCGAGAAGCGCCGCACCCTGCTCGAAGTGGCCTCACTGCTGGGCATCGATCCCTCGCAGTGCATCGCCATGGGCGACGGCGCCAACGACCTGCCCATGATGGGTGTGGCCGGACTCTCGGTGGCCTACCACGCCAAACCCGCGGTGCGCGCGCAGGCCATGGTGGCCATCAACGAAGGTGGTCTGGACCGCTTGCTCAGCGTCATGCGTTGAAGCGCCACGGCCGTTCCAACGATGGTGCGACAGCGCACAGACGGCCCCCAAATCTCCTTTTAGAGTCAGTTCATTGGCGTTGGGGCTACCTGCCCTGCACCATGCGGTGACCTTGCAATTCGTTGGGCCACGCGTCTCAACCACTCCAAGGAACACCCCATGAAAACACGTCAATTCTTCCCCATCGTGATGCTCGCAGTGGCCGCTTCGGTCATGACCCTGGCTGGCTGCAGCTCCACCGCCAAGCAGGAGAGCACCGGCCAGTACCTGGACGACACCGCCATCACCGGCAGGGTGAAGGCAGCGATCTTCAATGACGCCTCGTTGAAGTCCGCAGAAATCAACGTCGAGACCTTCAAGGGCGCCGTGCAGCTCAGCGGCTTCGTGAACTCGCAGGCCGATATCCAGCGCGCCGTGGCCGTGACGCAGGGTGTCTCCGGCGTGCGCTCGGTCAAGAACGACATGCGCATGAAGTAAGCCTTCTCGCTCGTTTGATCCATCCCTCACCTCCAAGGACATCATCATGAAATCCATTCAAACCCGCTCCATCACCGTTGCCGCTTCCATCGCTTTGCTCGTCGGTCTGACCGCCTGCAGCGGCATGAGCCGCCAGGACCAGAACACCGCCATCGGCGCGGGTGCTGGTGCTGTGGGCGGCGCCGTACTCACCGGTGGCAGCACCCTCGGCACCCTGGGTGGCGCAGCGATTGGTGGCGTCATCGGCAACCAGGTCGGCAAGTGATCGCGGCCGGCTTGTGCCGGCCTGCTTTCCACGCTGTCCAACTTCATGAAAGACACCATGAGCACACTTGAAAAAGCCGTCGGAGACGAATTCTCCAATCTGACACACACAGCAGAGCGCGCTGCCAGCACTGCGCGCAATGGCATCGGCCAGGGCTTGCATGAGATGTCGAACGGACTGGAGCACGCACGCTCGGAAACCGGCAATGCCCTTCGCCAGCTCGCTTCCGAATCGGACGCGCTGATGCACCGCGGCATCGACAAGGTGCGCGACGCCTCAGGCCAACTGCGCGACAAATCGCTGTACGCAAGGCATGCCGCCTCCACCTACATCCAGCACGAACCCATGAAATCGGTGCTCATGGCCGCGGCTGTGGGCGCTGGTCTGATGGCGTTGGTGGCGCTGTTCAGCCGCAACGGCCACAACGGCCGCTGATTGCGGTCGCAGCTCACATGCTCCACCCCGTGTTCCGCCTCGCGGCGTCACAACCGCAGCTGTTGGCCGAGCACGCGGCGGGCTACGCCGGTTTGGTGGCGGAAGAACTGAGTAGCAGCGGGGCACACCTCAAGCAGCGCATCACGCTTCAGATCGTCGGGCTTCTGTGCCTGATGGTCTCCGCCATCCTGGGCGGCGTGGCGGTGCTGCTGTGGGCATCGATTCCCCCAGGATCCATGCCGCAGCCCTGGCTGCTGTGGTTCACACCGCTGGCGCCCGCTGTGCTCGGCGCATTCGCCATGCTGCGGGCCCGCGACCACAAAGCGCCGCCCGCATTTGCGCTTCTGCGTGAGCAGTTTGCACAAGATGCAGCGCTGTTGCGCAAAACCACCGCGCACCATGAATCCATCTGAAACAGCACAAGAGCAACTCGCGCGCAGCCGAGCGCAGTTGGTGCTGTGGCTCGTCCAGGACCAGAACCGGCGAGACGCCTTTGCGCACAGCGGCCTTGGCCAGTTGACCGCACTGCCCTGGGTGCGGCGAATCGGCAATCACCCACTGGCCAGTCTGGCCTTGGGCGCTCTCTCCAAATGGTGGATGAAGCCGAGGGAGACGCGTTCGGCCACCACCGGTGTGCTGGCGCTGGGCACGGGCCTGAGTTTGTTGCGCCGCCGTCCTGTGCTGACCTTGATCACCGTGGCAGCCATTGGCGTGATCACGTGGTGGACCCAGTTCCGCAAACGCCCGACCGCTCCACCATCCACCCCATTGAAATAAGGAAAACCCATGCTCTACACCATCGCCGTCGTTCTGCTTGTTCTCTGGCTGCTGGGTCTGGTCACCTCCACCACCATGGGCGGCTTCGTCCACGTATTGCTGGTGATCGCTGTGGTCATGGTGCTGTTGCGCCTGATCAGCGGACGCAAGCCCTTTTGACCTCGGCGCGGGCTCAGCCGCCCGCGCGCTTGACGGTGTGGCCCTGCGCCTGGAGCGTGGCCACCACTTTCTCCACGTGATCACCCTGGATCTCGATCACGCCGTCTTTCACGGTGCCGCCCGAGCCACAGGCTGCCTTGAGCTGTTTGCCCAATCCAGCCAGATCCACGGCATTCAAGGCAACGCCCTTCACCAGGGTGACCGCCTTCCCCCCCCTCCCCTTCGTTTCGCGCGAGACGCGCACCACGCCATCACCGGCAGGCACAGCCGTGGCCTGTTTGCACACACATTGCGCCACGGGCTGGCGGCAGGCCGGGCACATGCGGCCTGCCTCGGTGGAATACACCAGGCCCCCGGTGGAAAGCTTGTTTTTCATGGGGCTGGATCGTAGCGTGCCGGGACTTTCGTGCGCGCACGACCGGTACACTGGGCCGAACCATTCCAACGCCATGCCATTCCAAGTCCTGGGCCTTGCGCCTGCCCTCGCCCGAGCCGCTGCCGAAATCGGCTTCACCTCCCCCACATCCATACAGGAAGCCGCCGTGCCCGCTGTGCTCAGCGGGAGCGACGTGCTCGCCACCGCCCAGACCGGCTCGGGCAAGACGGCCGCCTATGTGCTGCCGCTGTTGCAGCGCCTGATGACGGGCACCGCCCACACACCCCGGCGCGTGCGCGCACTGGTGCTTGTGCCCACGCGCGAACTGGCGGCACAGGTGGGTGAAGTGGTTCGCAGCCTGGCGCAACACCTGCCTGTCAAAACCAAGACCGCTTTGGTGTTCGGCGGTGTCTCCATCAACCCTCAAATGCTGGCCCTGCGAGGCGGCGCCGATGTGGTGGTCGCCACGCCGGGGCGCCTGCTCGACCTGGTGGAACACAACGCCCTCAAACTCGCCAGCGTGGAGCTGCTGGTGCTCGACGAAGCCGACCGTCTGCTCGACCTCGGCTTCGCCGATGAACTGGCCCGCGTGCTGGCGCTGCTGCCGGATGTACGCCAGAACCTTTTCTTCTCGGCGACTTTTCCGCCCGCCGTGCAGGAACTGGCCAACACCCTGCTGCACGAGCCGCAGCGCATCGACGTGCCCGGCGCAGAGGTGACCGAAGCGGTGGTCGTGCAGCAGGCCTACCTGGTGGACACGACGCGCCGCACGCAGTTGCTGCGCCAGCTCATCAAGACCCAGGGCTGGCAGCGCGTGCTGGTGTTCGTGGCCACGCAGTACCTGGCCGAACGCGTGGCCTCCAAGCTGCACCAGGGCGACCTCTACGCCACCTCGTTCCATGGTGGCCTGAGTCAGGGCGCACGCAAACAGGCACTCGACGAATTCAAGGAAAAGCGCTGGGACGTGGTGGTGACCACCGATCTGGCCGCGCGCGGTATCGACATCAGCCAGCTGCCGGTGGTGGTGAACTACGACCTGCCCCGCTCGGCCGTTGACTATGTGCACCGCATCGGCCGCACCGGGCGAGCCGGCGCCAGCGGCCTGGCCGTGAGCTTCGTGACACCGGCCTCCGTGGCGCACTGGCACCTGATTCAAAAGCGCCAGGGACTGAGCCTGCCACTGGAAGTGGTGCCCGGTCTGGAGCCCACCGAGTTGGCGCCGGTGAGCGAGGCCGGTGGTGGCGTGAAGGGCAAGCGCCCGAGCAAAAAGGACAAGCTGCGCGCAGCCGCACAAAAAGCGGCCACCGATTCGAACAAGCCATGAACCAGGCGCTGCCTGCTTTTTGAGCTGCCCAAGGCACGCCGCCACGTGCTCTCACCACCCCGTTGGAGGCTCTCGATCGTGCCTGCCGGATATGGGTCACTTTCGGCTGTCACCCAAACTGATCTCACGGCGGTTCATGCAGTTGCGCCCCATCACGCCACAACGGATCGATCGATCAAGCCACCCTGATCAGCTTTTTGTTGACGAACTCCTGAATGCCGGCGCCCGAGAGTTCGCGCCCATAACCCGAGTTCTTGACACCGCCGAACGGCAGGTCCGGCAGCGAGACAGCCGCTGAGTTGATGAACACCATGCCGGTGTCGATCTGGCGGGCCACGCCCTTGCCGCGTTCGACATCCTGCGTGAACACCGATCCGCCAAGACCAAACGGCGAATCGTTGGCCAGCGCCACGGCCGCAGCTTCGTCCGGTACCCGGAAGAACAGCGCCACCGGGCCGAAGAATTCCTGCCGGTACGTCGGGTTGTCTGCTGCAATGTCCGTGAGGATGGTCGGCTGCATGAAGGCGCCATGCTGTCCTTCGATCCGTCGGCCGCCCATCACAATCCGGGCGCCGTGGTTCACGGCCTCGTCCACCTGGCCCAGCAGCGTCTCCAGGGCCTGCACCGAGGACAGCGGCGCCAATGTGGTCTTGCGGTCCATCGGGTCGCCTGGCTCGAAGCCCTGCATCGCTGTCTGAAACTTGTCGAGAAAGCGGTCTGCCAAGGCTTCAACCACGATGAAACGCTTGGATGCCGTGCACGCTTGTCCGCTGTTGCCCATGCGACCGGTCACCGCGTGTTTGACAGCGAGGTCCAGGTCGGCGTCGTCAAGCACGATGAAAGCGTCGCTGCCACCGAGCTCCAGCGTTGACTTCTTCAGGTTCTTGCCCGCGCGCTGGGCAACGACGGCTCCCGCACCTTCACTGCCGGTCAGGGCGACGGCCCGAATGCGGACATCGTCGATGACCTTGGCAACCTGATCCTTGGAAATGAACAGGTTGGTGTACGCGCCCGCTGGTGCACCCGCCTCCACGAGCAGGCGCTCGAAGGCGAGTGCGCACTGCGGCACGTTGGACGCGTGTTTGACCATCACGACGTTGCCAGCCATCAGGTTCGGGGCGGCAAACCGCGCGATCTGGTAGTAGGGATAGTTCCACGGCTCCACGCCGAACAACACGCCGATGGGACTGCTTTCAACGACGGCATCACCCTTGGCGGTGGCGAGCTTCTCTGGCGCGAGGAAGGACTCTGCGTGTTCAGCGTAGTACTCGAGAATGGCCGCGCTCAACTTGACCTCGCCCTCGCTCTGGGCGATGAGCTTGCCCATTTCGAGCGTGATGAGCTCGGCGAACTCCTGCGTCCGCTCGCGCAGGATGGCAGCGGCCCGGGACAACACCGCCTTGCGCCCGGCAAAATCCTTGTGACGCCATGCCTGTTCGAAGCAGGCCTGTGCCGCCTTCAGCAGGCTCTCCAGTTGTGCGTCGTCAATTTCATCGAAGGATGTGATGACCTGGCCGTTGTAGGGATTGGTGCTTTGATAGGCCATGTGTTCTCCGGTGATGGGTCTGGGTCGGTCGCTTCAAGCGGCCTGAAGTTGCGCCAGGACAGCGCGCGCGGCAGCGGCGGAAGAAGCCGGGTTTTGTCCTGTGACCAGGTGACCATCGGTGACGACGAACGACTGCCAGTCGTCACCTTTTTGGTAGAGACCTCCGTTGGCTTCAAGCATGTCCTGCACCAGGAAAGGCACCACCTGCGTCAGCTGCACGGCTTCTTCCTCGGTGTTGGTGAACCCGGTGACCTTCTTGCCTTTGACCAGCGGCGAACCATCGGCCGACTTCGTGTGGCGAAACACGGCCGGTGCGTGGCACACCGCAGAGACCGTCTTGCCGGCAGCGAACATCGTCTCGATCAACTGGATGGAATGGGTGTCCTCGGCCAGGTCCCACAGGGGGCCATGGCCGCCCGGAAAGAAGACCGCATCGAAGCCCTCGCCCGACACCTCGGCCAGCCGCGTGGTGTGCGCCAGCGCGTCGATGGCCGCCGGGTCATCCTTGAACCGGCGGGTGTCGTCGGTCTGGGCGTCTTTGTCGTCGCTGGTGGGGTCCAGGGGTGGCTGCCCACCCTGGGGAGACGCGAGCACGATGTCCGCGCCCGCGTCCTTGAAGACGTAGTACGGCGCCGCAAACTCCTCCAGCCAGAAGCCCGTCTTCTTGCCGGTGTTGCCGAGTTGGTCGTGTGAGGTCAGGATCATCAGAATCTTCATGGGGTTCCTTGGGTTGCATGGCAGCGCCTGACGGCGGTGCAGTGGGAATGGAGCGCATGACGCGTGCGAAGGCCATGGCGGCGTGGCATGCAGGGATGCCCGGGCCTTCCGTGTCGGGTCACAGCTTGCCGGCAGCAAGCTTGCACCGTCTGTTCGTCAGCGCACCCAGCACTCCGGTCTGAGAAGAGGTGAAGCCCCGGCACGCTTGGGTGGCCTCGCATGCTTGGAGACCCAACACCATGACCCATTCGAGCACCGACTGCGCGCCACCGCGCCGGCAACTGTGGGTCCCCAGGACCAAGGCTCACATCTGCGGGCGGCCGGGTTGCGAGAGGAACACCCACGTAAAAAACAGCATGAACACCAGGTCATTCAGGCCGTAGATGCTGAAAAAAATACCGGCGAAAAGGTCCTTGGAATACAAGGTCCCGAGACTGTTTTCAGAGAGCCACAGGAACCAGACCACTGCGTAGACGAGCTTCTCGATGGCAAACGCACCTGCCAGCCATTTGAGGTTCGCACTGGCACCCATCGATGCAGCGCCCAGGTAAGCCAAGCCCCATACGGCAATCATGAGCAAGCCGAAGTTCGACATGACCACAGGGTCGGCCTCGTTGATGGCCACATTGGTGAAAGCACGCGAGAAGAGCAGAACGCCTGCCAGGTTCATGACACCCGCTGAAATGAATCCATTCCTCACCAGTTTTTTGTTCATCTGAATCACCCGGAAATTTCGCAAAACGCGACCCCGTCAGGTTAGTCCAGATCGGCAAGTCCCGCTTCCATGCCGACCGCCAACATGCCGGAATCAGCGAGCAGCCTGAGA
>JBBQSX010000070.1:0-16550 GCA_038213545.1 Burkholderiales bacterium | reverse complement strand
CAGGATGCGCTCGCGCATGACCTGCGCATGGCCGTTCCAGTACATGGCGCGCTCGGGCTGCTTCAACGTGACGGCAATCTTGCCCAGCCGGTCGCAGGCGGCCCAGCACATCAGCGCGGAACTGGTGTGCACACGGGCGCGGGTACGAAGCTCCCACATGCCGGCGTCGGGCTGGTCGAACACGCGCACCGCTTGTTCGCCCACCGCTTCCAGCCGCTCGAACTCGGCCAGTCCGGCCGGGCGCAGCAGGCGTCGGTCGTGAAAGGCCTGCGCCGCGGCGAGCACCACGTTGCCATACACGTCGTGCTGGAAATGTTCCTGCGCCTGGTTGCCCACGCGCACCGGTCCCATGCCGCGGTAGCCGGGCAGCGTGTCGCAGATGCGCTCAGGGAGTTCACGCTCCAGGCCGATGCCGTGCAGCGGCTGGATGTGACCGCTGGCATCACCGTCCTTGGCACCGACCACCACGTTGGAGAGCCAGCGCAAGTAGTCCTCCAGCGTGCCGACCTCGGCCAGGCTGTTGAGCGCGCGCACCACAAAAAACGCATCGCGCAGCCAGCAGTAGCGGTAGTCCCAGTTGCGCTGGCTGCCCGGGGCTTCGGGAATGCTGGTGGTCATGGCTGCCACGATGGCGCCGGTGTCTTCGAACAGCGAAAGCTTGAGCGTGATGGCGGCGCGGATCACCGCGTCTTGCCACTGCAGCGGCAATGCCAGCCGCTGGCTCCAGCCGCGCCAGTAGGCCAGCGTCTCCTGCTCGAAGTGGCGCGCGGTCTCGCCGATGCCACCCTCCAGGGTCTCGTCAGGGCCAAGCATGAAATTGAGTTCGCTCGTCAGCAGGAACGGCTCGCGTGCCAGCACGTGGCTGATGGACGCGTCAGTGTGCAAGCGCAAGGTCTGCGCGTCGCCCACATACCGTATGTGGTGGCTGCCCGAGGTGATGCGCGGTGCTTGCGCACCCCAGTCGAAGCGTGGCGCGAGCGTGACGCGGATGCGTGGCGCGCCCTTGAGGGGTCGCACTCGGCGCACCAGCTGCGTCGGCCGAAAATAGCGGCCGCGCGCGAGAAAGCGCGGGGCGAAGTCGGTGATGGAAATCCCCTGGCCCTGGCTGTCCCACAGCTCGGTCACGAGCACGGCGGTGTTGGGCTCATAGCGCTGCGTGGCCTTCGCCATGTCTTCGAGTTCGATGGCCCACGAGCCGGCTTCTGCGTCGGCACCGCCCAGCAAGGCATGAAACACCGGGTCACCATCGAAGCGTGGCAGGCAACTCCAGACCACACGCCCGTGCGGATCGATCAGTGCGCTGAAGGCGCAGTTGCCCACCACGCCGAGCGAGAGCGATGGGGCGGCGGGGGTCGCGAAGCCGTTCGGAGAGAGGGTCATATCTGGATCAGAGGGGTTGGAAGTGCATCCGCGAGCCAGGTACGCAGGGCTTCGGGGTTCTCGCAGCGCTGCAGGGCGCAACTGGTGCCCGCACCCACCTTGATCCCGGTCCCACCCAGACGCTGCACGACGGCGAAGCCGGCTTCGTCGGTCACGTCGTCACCGGCAAACACCGGCAGGCGGCCGGCAAACGGCGCCTCGTTCATGAAGGCCTGGATAGCGAGACCTTTGTTCACGCCCACCGACTTCACCTCGATCACGGATTTGCCCCGCAGCAACTGCAGGTCGCTGGCGTTGTCGATGGAGCGCGACAGCGTCTGCACGCACAAGGCCTCCAGCGACGGCGCCAGCCGGAAATGCAGCGCCATGGAGGTCTGTTTGGTTTCCAGCAGCAACCCGGTGTGCCGTGATACGAGGTGCTGCGCGGCAGCCACGGCGCGCTCCAGTCCAGGCGGGCGCATTGCCGCTGCGTCGCCGTGTGCCGAGATGCGCAGGGCGCCGTGCTCGAACGCGGCTGGCCAGCGCCAGGGGGAGAGCATGGGTTCGATGTCTTCGCGGGCGCGGCCGGTCACGATCGCCAGCGCGCCATTCAAGCGCTCGTGCAACCGGTCCAGCAGGCGCGCGAGATCACCGGGCACGTCCACCGCGTCAGGCCGGTGGGCCAGTTCGGCCAGCGTTCCATCGAAGTCCAGAAAGAGTGCTGACCCTTGCGTCAGCAGCTTGGGCAATGTACTCATCAGCGGGACACCGTAACACGCGAAGCATGCGCATGACCAGTCCGGCGGCATACCCCACCTTCAGGGTGCGAAGTTTTTCAGCCCGCTTGACGGATGCGGATCGTGCTCAATCGCCAGCAAAGGCGGGGTCTGCAGCGCCGAGGCCGCTTGCCACAGCGGCCACGCGTGCCTTGTGGATCTGTTCGCCCACCTTGGGGCCGCTCAGGCCATCGGCTTGCGCTTGCGCAGCGATGCTGGCCGTGTCAACCGACTGCGCCCACACCAGCGCCTGCGCGAGCCGCACACGCTGCGTGTAGGCGATCTCGCTCAACCCAAGCCGTCCGCGCGCATCGCATTCGCAGGCCAGCAGCACCTCGTGAAAACGCGCTGGTTTGCGCAGCGCATCGCAGCGCTCCAGCAGGCGCACCAGGGCCGCAGCGCCGAGCGTTTCGCTGCGGTGGATATTGCCGTGTTCGCGCGCCACCACATCGGCCAGTTCGCGGCAGTCCACCGGCACCCTCAGCCGCTCGCACACGCCCTTGAGCAGGCGCGCGCTGCGCTCCTCGTGGCCGATGTGGCGCGGCAGCACGTCGGCGGGTGTCGTGCCCTTGCCGAGGTCGTGGCCCAGGCAGGCGAAGCGCACCGTGAGTGGAGCAGCCAGTCGCGCACTCATGTCGAGCACCATCATCAGGTGCACGCCGGTGTCGATCTCGGGGTGGTGCTCGGCGCGCTGCGGTACGCCCCAGAGCCGGTCCACCTCGGGCAGCAGGCGGTTCAACACACCGCAGTCGCGCAGCACATCAAACATGCGGCTGGGTCGCTGCTCCATCAGGCCGCGTGAGAGCTCCTGCCACACGCGCTCGGCCACCAGGTGATCCACTTCGCCGTGCTCGACCATGTGCTGCATCAGCTCCAGCGTTTCGGGTGCCACCGAAAAATCGGGAAAACGCGCCGCAAAGCGCGCCAGTCGCAGGATACGAACCGGGTCTTCGGTGAACGCGTCGGTCACGTGGCGCAGCACACGGTTTTGCAGGTCTTGCTGGCCGTTGTGCGGGTCGATGATCGTTGCCCGCGCAGGGTCGCTGGCTTCAGCGGACGCCACCGCCATGGCGTTGATGGTGAGGTCACGGCGCGCCAGGTCGTCCTCCAGGGTCACACCTTGCTCCGCGTTCACCACAAAGCCGCGGTAGCCGGGTGAGGTCTTGCGCTCGGTGCGGGCCAGCGCATATTCCTCGCGAGTGCCGGGGTGCAGGAACACCGGAAAGTCTCGACCCACTGGCAGGAAGCCTTGCTGCACCATGGTCTCGGGCGTGGCCCCCACCACCACCCAGTCGCGATCCACATGGGATGCTTCGGGTGCACCGGCGGCTTGCGCCATGAGCGCATCGCGCACAGCGCCGCCAACGAGATAGATGTTCATGCCACCGAGTTTAGGCCCGGCCCCTCTTCAGCGGCCCAACCGGTAGGGCTCGTCAAAGTCGATGAAGTCGTGCTCGGCCAGTGCGTCGTCGATCCAGGCTTTCACACCCGGCAGGGCACACACCCGATCAACGTAGGCCAGGAGATCGGCGGGCAGAGGCAGTTCGTAGGTCTTGATGCGCATGCAGACCGGCGCGAAGTAGGCGTCGGTGATGGTGAACGCGCCGAAGAGCAGGGCGCCGGCGGGTTGCGCTGCGAGCAGCTCGCTCCACAGGCCACCCAGGCGCGCCATGTCGGCGCGCACGGCGGGTTTGTCGCGCCAGACCAGCCGGCCAATCTCGGGCAGCGAGGCTTCGATGTTCATGGGGCAGTGGTTGCGCAGCGCGGTGAAGCCGCTGTGCATTTCGGCGCAGACGCTGCGCGCGCGGGCCCGGGCTTTGACATCGGCCGGCCAGAGCTGCTTGTCGGGAAATCGCTCAGCGAGGTACTCGGCGATCGCCAGCGTGTCCCAAATGGCCAGGCCGTCGTCCACCAGCACCGGGACCTTGCCCAGCGGGTTGACAGCACGCAGGCGCTTCTTGAAAACCGAGTCCACGTCGAACGAGTCAAAGCGGACCATGACCTCTTCAAACGGAATGCCCGCCTGCTTCATGAGCACCCAGGGCCGCATGGACCAGGACGAGTAGTTTTTGTTGCCGACGTAGAGCTGCAGTGCCATGGGACCTCCTGAAAGAGCCCCCATGGTACGGACTTCGGGTCGGCCGATTGATGCCGAAAATGCCCCGGATTGATCTGCGCCGGCCGGAGCTCAGGCGTATTTTTCGAGGATGCGGGTGGAGCGCTCGACTTCACGGAAGGTGTGAACTTCCGATTCGGAGGACGAGACAGCTTCCATCACGGAGGTGGCCATCATCCGGTAAAAGGCCTTGTCCATCGCCTTGCGCGCGGCCGCCATCTGCTGGGCCACGTCTTCACACGAGCGACCGTCTTCGACCATGTCGATCAGTCCGCGCACCTGGCCTTCGATGCGTTTGAGGCGGTTGATGACATCGCGCTGGTGTTCGGTGCGGTACACCGGGCCGTTGGTGGCTGAGCTGGTGTGGCGGACAGGATGCTTCACGCTGGTGTCGTTCATGGGAGTTCCTCGGGTTGGAGTTGTACTGTGTACGGTTTAATATAATCCCGAAGATCGCCCATAAAAATGACACCTTGGTGTTATTTATCGGCATGAATATCAGTCAAAAGTCACGAATCGTGAGCGAGTCAGACGGCGGGGGGCCTTCCACCTTGGCGGAAATCCAGCAGCTTGCTGCGGCCACCGCGCTGGCCCAGGTAGGTGGGCGCCACGGTGTGCACGCTGGCGGGCACGATACCCAGCGAGGACAGGCCGGGCCATTGCCCGGTGGCCACGTTGTCGACCGACATGGCGTCGAGGTTGTCGCGGCTCATCAAGGGTTCACCGGGCATCATTTCCATCATGCGGGCCTGCAGCCGTGCCAGCACGGCGGGCAGCGGAAAAACCGGGCGCTGCTGGCTGCCGTACCGCCCCGCAATGCCCACCAGCTCACCCAGCGTCAGCACGTCGGGGCCGGCGCATTCGAAGGTCTGGCCCACCGTGCTTTGGGGCAGGCCCTGGTCTGCGATGCAGCTTGCCACCGCGTTGGCCACGTCTTCCACCCACACGGGCTGGAAGCGGGCGCCCGCACTGGCCAATGGCACCACAGGAAAGATCGATTGCAGACCCGAGAATACGTTGAGGAAACGGTCGCCCGAGCCAAAGATCACGCTGGGGCGCAGCACGGTGAGGTCCAGTCCGGCGGCGCGCAGCAGGTCTTCGCCGCGAGCCTTGCTGCGCTGGTAGCGCGAGGGTCCGTCAAGGCTCACGCCCAGCGCACTGATGTGCACCAAGCGACGCACGCCGTCGGCCACGCAGGCTTCCGACAGGGCCAGCGGCAGCTCGACGTGCACCCGCTCGAAAGCTTCTTCGGTCCCGTGCAGGATGGCAATCAGGTTGACCACAGCGTCGTGACCGCTCACCAATTCCAGCAGTTGTGCGGGGTCGTGCACGTTGACTTCGATCACGGTCACGCGTGGCAGGTGTTGCACCGCGGCCGCCTTGATCGCCCTGCGCGTGGGCACGGTGATTCGCCAGCCCTGACGGTGCAGCTTTTCACAAACGTGGCGGCCCACAAAACCGGTGCCGCCAAGGACGAGGATGTTTTTCATGGGCTCAGGGAAGGTCTTTGTTGATGGTTGCATCGCCACCCAGGCGCGGGCCAACCGTGCCCAGGCGCGCGCGCAGGGACTGCGGTTGACCCGTCAGCAGCGCCGCGTAGCTGGTGGTGTTGGCCAGCACCCGCTTGACGTAATCGCGCGTTTCCTCAAACGGGATGTTTTCCGCCCAGATCTCGCCGGGCAACACCGGGCCATTGCGCCAGCTGCGCGGGCGGCCTGGCCCGGCGTTGTAGGCGGCGGCGGCCATGGGCAGCGAGCCCTCGAAGTCGTCGAGCGCGAGCTTGAGGTAGGCGGTGCCGATGAGGATGTTGGTGTCGCGCTCGGTGATCTGCGCGGGTTGAAAGCCCGTCAGACCGATCTTGCGTGCGGTCCAGCGCGCGGTGGCGGGCATCACCTGCATGAGACCGGATGCACCCACGCCCGAGCGAGCGTCGGTGACGAAGCGGCTTTCCTGGCGGATCAGGCCGTACACGTAGGCAGGATCGAGACCAATTTCGCGTGAGCGGGTGACTACCGCCGAGCGATGCGGTGTGGGAAAGCGCTGCGCGTGGTCCTGCATGGTGGGGGTTCGCAGGCTGGTGTTGATACAGCGGTCCCAGAGCTCGGCCTCGCAGGCAAGAGCCGCAGCGGCCAGCAGTTCGCGCTCGCCCAGACCGCCAGCTTCGTGCAGGTTGGTGGTGTAGTTCCACTCGCGCACGCCTTCACTGCGCAGGCCCAGCCGCATGGCGATGAGCGCGCGGCGCAGGCCCGGGTTGCGTTGGGCGGCCGTGGTTTCCTCTGAGGTCAGCGGAGCGGGTGCGGGTGGCGTGTTGATGGGTCGGCCCAGGTCTTCGAGCGCGAGCTGTTCGTAGAAGCCGCGTTCGGATGCGATGGATTCGAGCAGGGTTCGCGCCTGCGCGGAAGCGGTTGGTGCATCGGGCAGCTTGAGCGCCTGCAAGGCGCGTGCTTTCCAGTAGATCCAGTCGGACTGGCCCTGTTGTGCTTCGCTCATGGCCGCCACCGCATCGCGCACGTGGGCCCAGGCACCCGCGCGCATGCCGGCGCGCGCCTTCCAGGCCAGGTGGTCGTCGTGCATGAAGCGGTCTTCACCGTTGGCGAAATAGGTCAGTGCCTGGCTCTCCAGCTTCTGCGCCGAGCGCTTGCCGATCACGCCCCAGATCCAGCTGCGCTCTTCCTTGGTGAGCTGGGCTTTCCAGCGCGTGCGGTCCATCTCAAGTGCGGCGGCCCCGGGATCGTTGACCGCCAGCCGGATGATGGCCAGCGTCACCAACTCTTTGGTGCGCGGGCGGATGGCGGTGATCTTCTCGTCCAGGTACTTGGCGGGATCGCTGGTGACGGTGTCCACCATGGCGGCCCACTCGGGGTTGAGCAGGCCCACGGCCTGGCTGGCCACGCGCGGGCGGTTGGCGTCCACGGCCAGGCGTGCTCTTTGCCACGCCGCTTCGGGTTTGAGGTGGCCGCTGGCCAGCAAGGACTGCGCAGCGGTGGCGCAACCGTCGTCGGCCTCGCGCTGCGCGTGCCAGAGGCTGCGCACGCGCTCGGCTGCGAGCTCGGGCGGTACGCGGCCGCTGGCGGCGTCGAGCATGAGTGCATAGCAACTTACCTGCCGGTCGTCGTTCATGCGAAAGCGCGGCAACTCGGCGGAGAAGTTGGGCCAGTCGCGTGCACGGCCCAGCAGCAGCAGCCAGTCGTTGCGCAGCCGGTCTTCCCAGTAGGTGCCGGCCATGCGGTCCATGGCCGCGCGGATGTCGGTCGGGCTGGCGCTCTCCAGCCGGGCTTTCATGTCCCAGTAAATAGCCAGCGGCTCCAGCGCGTGGCCACGCGCGGCAGTCAGCAGGGTGGCGAGCTGGGTGGTGTTGTTGCGGCGAAAGGCTTCGCGCATCTCCAGCAAGCTGGCATCGCCCCCGGCGCTGGTTTGCGCCTGGGAGAGCCCCGGCAAGACCAGCACGGCCATAATGAACCGCAAAGCCCACCGGCGCACGCCCTGCTTGGCAGCCGTGTTCTGCGCTTTTGATCCCTGTTTCACACCAACCTGTTTCATGCGTTGATTATGGACACCAAAGACGGTCAGAGTTCCCCTCCACCCCACAGGAAACAGGCCGAAGGATCAACGGCGGCGACCCAGAAAACCGAATGGCGCAAGTCCCTGATTGAAAAGCGTCTGGGGCTGGCCGACCGCGGTTTTCGCAACGACATGCTGCAGCGGGTCATGCGGGTGTGGCTGATCGAGCGGCCCGACGCGGTGATCGGCGCTTACTGGCCCATCAAGGGCGAGTTCGATCCGTTGCCGGCCTTGTTTCGCTGGCAGGAGGCGGGGCTGGAAGAAGACGCGCAAGGGGCTCAGAGGCACCGGCGCATTGGCCTGCCGGTGGTGAACAAGGTCGACAAGACGCTGACGTTCTACACCTGGTACCCGGGCTGCCCGATGGAAGAGGACGCGTATGGCATTCCCAAGCCCAAGGACACCGAGATCGTCGTGCCCACTCTGATCTTTGTGCCTTGCGTGGGTTACGGCCCGGGCGGTTTCCGGTTGGGTTACGGCGGTGGTTTTTACGACCGCACACTGGCGAGCCTGAGCCCCAAGCCGTTCACCGTGGGCCTGGGATACGACTTTGCCTATTTGCCGCACCTGCAGCCCGAAGCCCACGATGTGCCGCTTGACGCGATCTTGAGTGACACCGGTGTCATGTGGCCAGAACGCTGATCACGGATGCTCCGCGTTCGCGTGCACTTCCGTGATCCGTTTCTCACGCCGCACCAGGTAGAGCCCGCTGCCGATGATGATGGCCGCACCCCACCAGGTGTGTGAGGCTGGCAGGGTCTGCCAGATCAGCCAGTCCAGCCCCAGGCCCCAGGCCAATGCGCTGTATTCGAACGGCGCCACGGCCGAGGCCTGGCCGTGGCGAAAGGCTTCGGTGATGGCGAGCTGGCCACCAAAGCCAGTGACCGCCAGGGCCAGCAGCAACGGGGCATCGCTGCGCTGAATGGCCACCCAGTCGGGCCAGGCCAGAGCGCCCGCGCCCAGCGACATCAGCACCATCATCCACAGCACCATGCTCTCGCTGCTGTCGGTGCGGCTGGCCAGGCGGCCGGCCACTGCGGCCACCGCGTAGCACAACGCTGCACCCAGCGTGGCGAGACCCCCCACGGTGACGAAACCACTCTGCAGGTCGTCACCGCTGGGCCGCAGCGCGATCAGCACGCCAATGAAGCCGACTCCGATCGCCCCCCAGTGCGCGGCGGGTACCCTTTCCTTGAGCACCGGCACCGACAGCATGGTGATGAGCAGCGGCGAGATGAAGAACAGCGTGTACGCGGCCGACAGCGGCAGCTCGCGCACCCCCAGGGTGAACAGCGAAAGCATGGCAATGCCGAGCGCGCCGCGCAGCAGGTGCAGGGGCCAGCGGACCTTGAAGACGGTGTGCCACGCGCCGCGCCAGGCGATGTAGATCAGCACCAGCGGCATGGCGGTCATGCCGCGCAGCGCGGCGATCTGCAGCACCGGGTAGCGCGCCGACAGTGTTTTGAGCACCGCGTCCATGAGCGCGAAGAAGCCCACGGCGACCAGCATGAAGACGATGCTGCGCAGGTTGCCGGCGGCGAGGTGGCGGGACGTCGACATCGGCCTCAGTCCATCTGGTCCACGGTGTCGGGATCGGGCACGTCGCCAATGGCTTCGCGCGTTGCTGCAGCCTGCACCAGCAGCCAGTCGCGGAACGCCTTGACTTCGGGCCGTAGCGCGCTTCGCGGCGCCACCATGAGCCAGTAGACCAGGGGCGAGTCCAGCCGCGTGTGGGGCAAGGGCTCCACCAGCGCGCCGCTGGCCAGGCTCTCGGCCACGAGCGGCAGGCGCGCGAGTGCCACGCCCTGGCCGGTGAGCGCGGCCTGCACGATCTGGTTGGCGTAGTTGAAGTACATCCAGCGCTGGGGTGACAGTTTGGCCGGCGGTGCGCTGGCGCGTGTGCGTTTGCCCATGGCTGCGACAGGCTTCGCGCCAAAGGTGTCGAGCCAGCGCTGCCAGGTCAGCCATTCGAGGTGGCGCGTGCGGTGCGCGTCGCCGGCCTCGATCAGGGCGCACCTGGAGAGGTCTTCAATGCTCTTGATCGGCTGTGTCTTGAGCAGCCAGGGGCTGGCCACTGGTGTGAGCTGTTCGCCAAAGAGCCGCTGTGCGCTGGCCGGTATGCCGTGCGGCACGGCATATCGCAGCGCCAGGTCCACGTCGGAGGTGGCGAGATCGACCGCGTTGTCGGTGGCGTCGATGCGGATGTCGATGTCGGGGTGGTCGCGCTGAAAGGCCTCCAGCCTCGGGATCAGCCACATCGAAGCGAACGATGCCCAGGTGGTGATGGCCACGCTTTTGCGTCCTGAGCTCTGGCGGATCTGCCGCACGCTCGCATCAATGCGCTCCAGCGCGGAGGCAGTCGCCCGCAGCAGCTGCGAGCCTGCGCTGGTGAGCTCCACCGCGCGGGTGTGGCGCAGGAAGAGGGCGGTGCCGACCTCTTCTTCCAGCGCCTGGATCTGTCTGCTCACTGCGCTTTGCGTGAGGGAGAGCTCTTCCGCGGCGGCGCGAAAGTTGAGGTGGCGCGCCACCGCCTCAAAGGCGCGCAGATGTCCCGCCGCGATGGGGCGGGTGCGGGGGTGGCTGCTGGTGAGCTGCATGGATGTGCTCCGAGGAATTGATGCGGTTATCGAATCAATAGCTTAGCGCGCTTTCATTGGACTGCGGTGGCCGGAAGCCCGAGCATCGGTACCCAGGATGAGCTTCATCCCTTCTCAGGAGTCCCCCATGAACAACCTCTCTGCCCACAACGTTGCCGCCCCCAACAGCCGCATGCCCGCCCGGGGCTGGCGGCTGGATGCGCGCCGTGCGATGAGCCTGCGCCCGCAGGTGCCCAGCCGCCTGCACATCACCCAGGGCCGTGCTTGGGTGACGCTGGGCCAGGCGCACGAAGGTGCGGGTAACGAGTCGGGCGACCTGGTGCTCAACGCGGGTGAGAGCCTGGCGGTGCAGGCCGGTGCGCGCTTGGTCATCGAGCCCTGGCAGCCCGGCGCCGGCCCGGTGCGTTTTGACTGGTGCGCCGAGCCCGAGGCCTCCTCCGTGGAACAGGCCGGCCGGTTTGGCCGCGAGGTGGTGACGCCTTCGCGTGAACTCGGGGTCGCGCTGGGCCAGGCCTGTCTGGCGTTCGTGCGCTTGCTGCGCGGGCTCTTTGGCTACAGCGAGTTTCTGGTGGCAGGCCGGGGCAGGGGCCTCACGCCCTTTGAATCCAACCCGCCTTGAGGTGGACCAGCCGCGCCCAGGGCACGATCAGCGCCGGCGATTCGAGCGCTTCGTCCGGCAGAATGCGCCGATGGCTCGACCCAAATCCGCTTCCCACGATCTCAAACGCGACGAAATCCTCGATGTCGCGGCCAACTGCTTCGCGCGCCAGAGCTTCCCCGCCGCCAGCATGAACGACATCGCCGCGGCCTGTGGAACCAGCAAGGCGCGGCTCTACCACTACTACGAGAGCAAGGAGGCGATCCTGTTCGACCTGCTCGACCGTTACACCCAGCGCCTGCTCGCGCTCATCGGTGAATCCGAGGCGCGCGCGCAGCGCAAAAACCTGAGCGAACGCGATGCCTTGAGCGAACTGGTGCGCGCATTCCTCGCCGAGTACGAGACCTCCGCCACACGCCACGTGGCCTTGGTGTCCGACACCAAGTTTCTCGGCGAGGTGCAGCGCGAACTCATCCTGAACCGCCAGCGCGACGTGGTCGCCGCGTTCACCCGCTTTCTGAAACGCGCTTACCCGGAGCGCGTCACACCGGCCAACCAGACCGCGCTGACCATGATGCTGTTCGGCATGATCAACTGGACCTTCACCTGGCTGCGCCCCGGCGGCCCCATGAGCTACGGCGCGTTTGCCGACGAGGTGATCAAGGTGATGGAGCGCGGTCTGGAGGGAGCAGCACAAGGCTGAGAATCGTTCACCTATATGAAACGAATTTCGTTTAGGTAAAATTCGCCACTTCCCCACACGGAGACCGCCATGAGCAAAGCATTCGCTTCCCAGGCCGACCTGGACGACAAGAAAACCACCTTTGAACAGCTGAGTGCGCACTGCTGGGCCTACACCGCCGAAGGCGACCCGAACTCGGGCGTGATCATTGGTGAGAAGTTCATCATGGTGAGCGACGCGACCGCCACCCCGGCCATGGCGCGCGACCTGATCAAGCACATCCGCACCGTCTCCGACAAGCCGATCAAGTACGTGCTGCTGACCCACTACCACGCGGTGCGCGTGCTGGGTGCCAGCGCCTACGTGGCCGAGGGCGCTACCGAAGTGATCGCCAGCCGCGGCACCTACGAGCTCATCGTGGAGCGCGGCGCGCAGGACATGCAGAGCGAGATGGAGCGCTTCCCGCGCCTGTTCCGTGGCGCCGACAGCGTGCCCGGCTTGACCTGGCCCACCCTTGTTATCGGTAACGGCAAGCCAGGACGACAGGGCAGCCTGGAGGTGGACCTGGGCGGTGTGAAAGTCAGCATCTGGCACCCGGGCCCGGGCCACACGCGTGGCGACACGATTGCCTGGGTGGAAGAAGAAAAGGTGCTGTTCAGCGGTGATCTGGTTGAGTACGAGGCCGGCGTCTACACCGGTGACGCGCAGCTCGAAGAGTGGCCTGCCACGCTCGAAGCGCTGCGCGCCCTGGGTGCCGAGTACATCGTGCCCGGCCGAGGCGAAGCCATGAAAGGCAACGCCGACGTGAACAAGGCGCTCGATTACACGAAGCGCTGGGTGACCACGCTGTTCCAGGCCGGCAAGGAAGCAGCTGCCGCCGGCATGGACCTCAAGTCCGCCATGGCCCACACCCGCAAGAGCATGGACCCGGTGTTCGGCCACGTGTTCATCTATGAACACTGCCTGCCGTTCGACGTGAGCCGCGCTTACGACGAGGCCAAGGGAATCAAGAACCCGCGCATCTGGACGGCCCAGCGGGACAAAGAAATGTGGAGCGCCCTGCAGGCGTGAGCCCGCTGCGCTGTTCGCCACTTGAGTGCACCAGACTGGCGGCGCAGGCAAAGGCATGCGGTCACCGGTATTCCGGTGACGCTGGCCACGCTGGTTGTGGTGTGGGCACGGATGCGTTTTTCGGTCTGATCAGCCGAGCGCTTCAGCGTTGTGCACTCAGCACGCGCAGGTCGTTTTCGTAGCCCTTGAGCACGCGCACCGCATGGGCGCGCTGCTCGGGTGTGGTGGCGTTGTGCAGCTGGGCGAACTGGGCACAGCCGACCCGGACCAGTTCGTCCGCATAGGCCTTGTAGCCCGGCGTGGCCGACTGCACGATCCGTGCGATATGACCGCGCACGCGTTCGGCGGCAGTGCCGGGCGCGGCTTGCGCATCTTTCACCGTTTGCAGTAAATCGGCCTGACGGCGCAGCCGTTCGGTCTGGGTGCGTTCCGGATCAAACGGCGAGGCCTTGATGTTGTTGCGCAGCAGCTCCTTTTGAGCACTGCTCAACGAGCCGTAGAGCATTTCGCTGCGGCTCAGCGCGCGATCAAAGCGTTTCTCGATGCGCGCGTCTTCGGATGCTTGAAGAAAGTCGTCGGCAAACTCCGCATTGCTCTTGGCCTGGCGGCTCTTGAGGTGTTCCAACTGAGCCGCGTCGAGCTGCAGTGCCAGGCGCGCCATGGGCTGCACGCTGGCATCGGCTGCACGGTCGATGCGCTGGCGGATCACGTCGAATTCGGCGCAAACCTGCGCGCCCGTCATGTCTTGCGAGGCCAGCGTTTGCCAGCGCTGAAGCAGTCCGGCATACACCGGCAGCTCGTTGGCACGGTGCCATTGAAAGAAGGCGTTGATGTCGCCGCGCACCGGTGTCGACTGGCCGTTGTTGAAATCGACGTGGCTGTCGAGCCACCAGTAGGTGGCGTTGTGCGCCTGGTTGTAGGCCAGGCGCGCAGCGGTGCAGGCCGTGAGGGCGGTGGCCATGATCACCATCGCACAGACCCGCACAGACCTCAGGGCGATAATCCGGCCCACGTGAGGCCCGGCAAGAACGCCGCGCAACGATTCCCCGAAAGAGGTGTTCATGTCGTTCCCTGTGGATGTGGTGGTGATGGCGGCTGGCAAGGGCACGCGCATGAAAAGTCAGCGGCCCAAAGTGTTGCACCGTTTGGGCGGCCGCGCACTGGCCCAGCACGTGATCGACTGTGCAGCGCGGTTATCGGCGCGCGCGGTGGTGGTGATCACCGGCCACGGCGCCGGGCAAGTCGAGGCGGCCCTCACCGCGCCCAAGGCCACCGCGCTGCGCTTCGTGCGCCAGGAGCCGCAGCTCGGCACTGGCCACGCGGTGCAACAGGCCGCGCCGGTGCTGCCGGACGATGGCGTGACACTGGTGCTCTCGGGCGATGTGCCGCTGACCCGACCCGAGACCTTGCAGGCGTTGCTGGACCTGTGCGCGGGTGAGCGGCTGGCCCTGCTCACGCTCGACATGCCCGACCCGTCCGGTTACGGGCGCATCGTGCGCGGGGCCGATGCGTCGGTTCAGGCCATCGTGGAGCACAAGGACGCCAGCGAGGCGCAGCGCGCCATCACCGAGATCTACAGCGGCATCATGGCCGTGCCCACGCGGCTGCTGCGCGGCTGGCTGGCGCGCTTGGACAACCGTAACGCCCAGGGCGAGTACTACCTCACCGACGTGGTGAAGTTCGCTGTGGCCGATGGCCTGAGCGTGGTCGCGCACCGAATTGCCGACGCGGTGCAGGTGGCCGGAGTCAACAGCCCGGTGCAGCTCGCCGAACTGGAACGCGCCCACCAGCGACGCGTGGCCGATGCGCTGATGGAACAAGGCACCCGCCTGGCCGACCCCGCGCGCCTGGACGTGCGCGGTGAGCTGGTGTGTGGCCAGGACGTGGAGATCGACGTGAACTGCGTGTTCGAAGGCCGCGTGGAGCTGGGTAGCGGTGTGCGCATCGGCGCGAACTGCGTGATCGCCAATGCCGTGATCGAAGCGGGTGCGGTGATCCATCCGTTCACCCACATCGACGGCGAGAAGCTCGGCGTCAAGGTGGGGCCCGGTGCGCTGGTCGGGCCGTTTGCACGTTTGAGGCCCGGCGCCGATCTGGGCCCCGAGGTGCACATCGGCAACTTCGTGGAAGTTAAAAACAGCACCCTCGCGGCAGGCGCCAAAGCCAACCACCTGGCCTACCTGGGCGATGCCACCGTGGGCGAGCGTGTGAACTACGGTGCGGGCAGCATCACCGCCAACTACGACGGCGCGAACAAGCACCGCACCGTGATCGAGGCCGACGTGCACGTGGGCAGCAACTGCGTGCTGGTGGCGCCTGTGACCATTGGCGCTGGCGGTACCGTGGGAGGTGGCTCCACCATCACCAAAGACACGGTGCCCGGCGCGCTGTCGGTGGCGCGCGGAAAGCAGGTCGGTATTGCCAACTGGCAGCGGCCGCAGAAAAAGAAACAGGCTCCCTGAGGAGCCTGCCGGTTGCAGCGAGGTCAGATCAACGGCCGCCGCGAACGTCCATGGAATCAAACCGGCTTTCGCCCGGCGACTTGCTGTTGGGCCCGCCTGATTCGCCTTTGCGGGGCGGGTTGAAGCCGCTGTTGCTGTAGGCACGGCTGAAACCGCCGCGTCGGCTTTCCTGGTTCAGGTCCATCAGTCCGCTCAGACCCATGACTTCGGAATCGCGGAATGCGGTGTTGGTGTTGATGGAGTCGAACTCCGAAAACTGGCTCTCCAGTTGCTGGCGGCGGCTGTCCCGGGTTTCTTCTTTTTCTTTCACGATGGGCTTGGGCAATTCGGCCAGGTTGAGCTGCTTGCGAAAGTCTGCGGGTGAAGGCATGCGGTGCAGGCCGTTCTTGAGAAAGACGAAGCGCACCCCGGCGGTCTTGAGGATGCGGTTTTTCAACTTCACCATGTGGGCCTTGTGCCGGGCATTGCTGAGGGGGTGCTGCTCGATGTCGAAGGCGAAGGTCGGCTTGCCGTCGTCGCCACACACCACAAAGTCCACCTTCTGCTTGTTCAGCCGGTCTTCGGCGCGTTTGCGGTTGCTGGCGCGGCGCACAGACAGCAGGTCTTTGAGCAGCAGGTTGGGCAGCACCACTTTTCCTGGGAAGGTGTCCTGCAAGTAGTCCAGCATCTGCGCTTGCTCGGGCGTCATCAAGCGCTCCGGGCTGTAGCGGTCTTCACGGCCCGACGATTCGCCGGATGTGCGAAAGCGCCAGACGGCCAGTGCCGCCAGACCCAGCACGGCCAGCGTCCCCAGCACAGCAATCCACGTCGTGTTCATCAATAACTCCTGAGTACAAGCCGCTGTCGTCACCACGGCCGAGGTCGAAGGTTGTTACATAAAGTTTGTTTAGTCAACTCACACAAGTGGCAAGAATCGAGCCAAGTGTGCGCTATGTATCAAGTTCTGCCGATTGCCTGAGTACCAATGTGGTGCATTCGACTCACGTGGACAACTTGATCGGCAGCGCCAGGCGAGGGTCGAATTTGGCGCGCTTGAGGCTGAAAAAAGCCTTGATGTTGCGCACATTGGCGTCGCTGGTGAACAGGCGCTGGGCCAGCGAAAGGTAGCCCGGCATGTCGTGGCAATGCACCACCAGCATGAAATCGGGCCCGGGACTGACGCGGTAGCACTGTTGCACCTGCGTCACGGGCAGCACGCGCGCTTCGAACGCGTCAAGAAACTCGGCGCCCTGGCGCTCCAGCGTGATTTCCACCAGTGCCGTGAGCCCATGACCCAGCACCGGCGCCATGCGGTCGGCGCTCAAGATCGCCACTTCGCGTTCGATCAG
>JBBQSX010000069.1:0-16626 GCA_038213545.1 Burkholderiales bacterium | reverse complement strand
GAGCGGACATTCGCCACGATGTTAATGCGCAGGCTGTTTGCACGCTTCGGGGCACCGGGGCGAATGTCCGCTCATGGTGGCGGATTCGTCCGGTGGTCCAAATTGGTCGTTCCCAAAACGGTCGTTGAAATCAGCGCACTGGACTGCAGACATTTCCAGGCTCAAGCGAGAAAGCAGCGCTCATTGCGCAGTCGGTTTGTGGTGATGGATATACTTTTAACACTCGGATCAACACGCCGTATGACCACCCTCCTTGAAGCGCCTATTACCGGCATTCGATCATTGAGCTTCGCCCTGAGGATCACTGCGCTGGTTCTGGCGTGCTTGATGACCGCAAAGGCGTATGCAAGGTGGAACCTCCTGACGTTCAACCAAGACAGGACGGTCACCATCTGGGTTGAATCCTCATCTATTCAAAGGCGTGACGATTATGTTTTTGCGTGGGTCATCTACGACCGCGAATTTGCAGCAGAGGACGGAGCGATGTCCTCCAAGGCCCTAACCCAGTACGACTGCGCCAACCGGCAGGCCCGCACATGGCTCCAAAGCATCTATACCAAATCAATGGCGGGCGGCGAGCCCATGCCGCCACGAAGCAAGGCCCAGTGCGAGGCCGATGATTCTCTCGAACTCCGTTTGGACGAAGAGTGCGCCCAGACCTGGAAGCCGGTTCTTTACCGCACTACCGGGTCAGACATTCTGAAAGCGCTTTGCGTGGGGCAGGCGGCTTAGGTTTACCAATCACCGTTTTGTGGTTACGTTGGCGCTTGCGTTGTTCCTACCTGGAGGCCACAGGTCATTTATGGCAGCGTCAGCTCCCAGATTGAACTGGTGCCTGCGCACACCAATATTGTTCACCACGACGCAAACAACCTCTCCGCGCCTGGCCGTTAAATGGGTGTGCGGAACGCAGCATTTTTCGGTCTCCTGAACTGCACCTCCTGGCCGTTATGCGACAAGGTAACTGGGGCGGTGGAGAAGCAGGCCGCCGGCCTTCAGCGCATCGAGCTTAGCCCGAACGGGTTACCTTCGGTGTCGGCGCACAGGGCAACCCAGCCGAATTCGCCGATGGAGAACTTGGGGCGCAGCAACCGCCCGCCGGCCGCCTCCACGCGGCCAGCCTCTACCTCGCAGTCGTCTACGCTGAAGTAGATCATGGTGCCCCCCGGGCCCGGGCGGCCATGCGGCGAGCGAACCAGTGCGCCGCCAGCGCCGTAGGCGCCCATGTCAGCTGGAAAGCTAAGCATCACTGTTTCGCCAGTCGGGTCCCCTATGTGGTCCAGCCGGCGCTGAAAGACGGTCTCGTAGAAGGTAGTGGCGCGACCCATGTCGTCTACGTAGAGGTCGAACCAGCCAATTGCGTTGGGCTTTTGCATCGCATGCTCCTGAATGAAAAGGGAGCCGCAAGACTAGTCATTGCGCTCGTTGCCGTCTTGTAGAAATCGGACGCCGAAGGCCTTGCGGTATTGGCCAGGCGTGTAGCCGATAGCGTTTCGGAAGGCATGGGTGAAATGCGACTGATCGGCGTACAGGTCGAGATGATGGCGCCGAAAGGATTGCTGCAGCCGCAGCACTTTGAGCAGATCGTGGGGTGCAAACCCTGTGATCTGCCGCAGCGTGCGCTGCAGCTGCCGCGTTGATACGCCCGCCAGCGCCGCCATGTCAGCCACGGTGCGAATGGCGTCAAGCCGCGACAGGATGGCGGACGTCAGTGGATGGCCCCGTACCAGTCCCTTCACCATGCACCACCGTACCAGGTCGGCCAGCACCGGAGCCATCGCGTCGAAGTCCAGTCCCTTCAGTTGGCGGTTGATGCGCACCAGGGGCAGGACGCCGTGATAGGCGGTCCCAACGTAGCGGTCCTGGATCTCATCGCGTTCACCCTGCCACGCACCGGGAAAAAACTGCACGCCGACGTAGTGGAAAACGGTTCCCAGATTGAGCGTGGTGGCCTCGGTGTGCAAAGCCGTGACCCCGGCGACTTCGGTATCGATCTGGTTGAACAGCAGGTTCACGCACGCGTCCGGCACCGCGTGGTAGTAAAAGTCAGCAGGCAGCGGAGCCAGCGTGCGCAATTGCCAGAAAACGTGCACCACGTCGGCAAGGTCGTGCGGTGGCGTCTGCTCGGCGTAGCGCACTGCGGCACAGCGCTGGGAGAAGCCGTCGATGACAGGGGAGTAGGAAGCGGACTTCATGGTCTTCCTCAAGGCAATCTACGGGTGCTTTCGGAGGTCGGTGTTTCACGATGGACGTCAGGGCCAAGGGCGCGCCACTGGCGCGAGTCCGTAAGCCTGTCGCTGCGGGACCTATCAGCTCAGAAGTGTTGCATGGTCGCCGTTCCTCTGCCAGCGGCAATGAGAGGCGTAGCGTGCGGTGCCGTTCATTGAGCAGATTCTCAGGCTGCACGTTCGAACCGCCATACGTCCGCATCCTGGCAGGAACATCACATTGCGCAGGTATGGCGAAGACCTCGCTGTGAAGCCGCAGCGAAGCGCTGTGAGGGCCGCCCCAGCGCGCGGCCACGCCTTGAGTCAACAGTCGGTAATAGATCGCTGGGCGTTCCCAATTCATGCCGCCCATAACGCTCAGAGCCTTCATGAGTCGTTTCCTTTCCGAAGCGGTGTTCCACTGCCCAGCGCCTTGTGGACCAGAACGCGGCCAGCCAGCGCATCGCGGCGGGCCTGGACCAGCGCGCTGGCTGCGACATTCAGTTCCCTGCAGGATTCCAGCGTCAAAGCTAGATCGCTCAGCCCGCCTGTGTACCGGGCGCGCTGCACTTCGCACACGGCTTGCTGAGCCATCAAGGCCTCTTGCGTCGCAGCCACCAACTCGCGCTGCTGTTGCAGTTGCAGCAATGCTGTCTGCGCCTCAGAAAAGGCGCGCGTCACTGCTGCCTTGTATTCGGCTGCAGCCGAGCGCTCTGCTGCCTTGCGACCGGCGACGCGTGCGTCGAGTTCGCCGAAATCCAGGGCTCGCCACTGGAGTCCGGGAACCAGCGCCACAGCAAGGGCATCGGCACCGCCCAGTCCACTGGCCGTTGCGGCCACCCAGCCCAGGGTGGCGGCGATGTCCAGGCGTGGGTAGCGCTGCGCCGCTGTCGCAGCCAGGTCGGCCGAGGCGGCACGCAAATCGGCCGTGGCGGCCCGCACATCGGGGCGCTCGAGCAGCACTTCGCTCGGCGCAATCAAGGGCAGGGCCCGCGATGTTGCCGTGGGCAGCTTCAAGCCGTTCACGCGAGCGTCGGCCTCGTCGGGTGTTGCAGCCAGCAGCACCGCCAATGCAGCGAGCGTGTCGGCGCGGTCCAGCCGCAGCTGCGCCATCGCGGAATGACTGCGGGATACCTGGGCTCGCGCCCGCAATACGTCCTGCTGCGAAGCCTGACCCCCGCTTGCCTTGGCTTCTGCCAGGCTGAGCAGGTCTTGCTCGACGGCGATGGCATCCGCCGCCAACCGCAGCCGTTCGTCCAGCGCGGCGACCTCCAGGGCCCGCGACACCACGTCAGCTGCAATCGTCAGACGAACCGCATGGGCGCGGGCCTCACGCGCTTCCGTGCGCCGGGCAACCGCGCGATTCTCGGCTTCGCGTCGGCCGAACAGATCGGCCTCCCAGCTGACCGTCGCGTCAGCTGACCAGCGGCTGCTGGTGCGCGGCGCCATCGGGTCGCGTGCAGGGTCTTCCAACGAGGCGCGGCCGCGGGATGCGCCAGCGGCGAGATCAACGCGGGGGTACCCGGTGCTGCGTCCCACGTCGAGCAGTGCCCGCGATTCCTGCACGCGTGCGAATGCGGCCTCGATGTCGGCATTGCGCTCCAGTGCCTCAGCCACCAGCGCGGAAAGAATCGGTTCGTTGAACTCATGCCACCACGCCGTCGATTCGGTGGCTGCCGGCGCCGTTTCGAAGTCCGGTCCGACGCGGAATTGAGCGGGCAATGGTGTGGCCGGCAAGGGCGCAAGCACCTCCGGCGCAGCGGCGCAGCCGGCCAGCAGCGTAGCTGCAGCAAGGGCGATGAGCGCTTTCATCGGGCAACTCCAACCGTGATGAAGGCATCGACCTGCTGACCGACAGCGAAGCCGGTGGCGTCCGTGGGCAGTGCAAAAACGACCTGCAGAACGCGGGTATCCACGCGTTCGTTGACGGCATTGGTCAGCGAACGCTTGGGCACCACCAGCGGCTCGATGCGCACCAGCGTTGCCTTGATGGCAGGTGCCTGGCTGCCGCGCGCGCTGACCGAGGCGTTCAGGGAGGCTCTGCTGATCTCTCCAAGTCGAGCGATGTCGGCTTCATCCACATCGACGCGCACATAGAGCGGCATCACCTGACCCAACGTGATCAGCGGCTCACTCAGCTGCGCGGCCGGCGCAAACTGCCCCGCCCGCGCCTTGCTCTGCAGCACCGTGCCGGCGATGGGCGCGCGCACCGTCCGCAGGTTCAACCGCGTCTGGGTCTCGGCCAGCGCCGCCTGGGCTTCCGTGACCGCGGCTCGGGCCTCGGCCAGGCGAGCGCGTGCCAACTGAACCGCGAACTCACGCCTGTTCATCTCTTCCTGCACGATGGCCCGCTTGTCCGACACGCGGTTGTAAAGGTCCAGGCTGGTCTCACGCTCGTTCAGCTCGATCTCGGCCACCTTCACACCCTGCGCGGCAGAGGCCAGCAGGGCCCGCCGTGTGGCTGCTTCAGCACGAAGTTCTGTGTCGTCGAGCGTGTACAGAGGCTGGCCCTTCTGCACCGTCTGCCCGGGCTGCACCATCACCGCAGCAATCACGCCCGGCACCGCATTGGCCATGGCGACGAGTTCGCTCGAAGGCTCGACGACGCCAGAGGCCCCCACCGCAGCTGCATTGCTTGGCGCCTGCGCAGGCGTGATGGCTGGCGGCGTGGTGTCAACGCGGGGCTTGCCCTCGGCGATGATGCGCCAGGCCGCGATGGCGAGCAGCACGCCCACCAGCGGAAGTCCGAATCGGACCAGGTTCTGCTTGATCTTCATGGAAGCGGTGTCTCCAGGAGGGAATGCGAGGGCACGACCCGGCCGTCTTCCATCGACACGATGCGGTCGGCCAGGTCGAAGATGCGGGCGTCGTGGGTAACGACGATGCAGGCGCGGTTGTGGGCCACTCCCAACTCCCGCAGCAGTTCCATCACCTGGTGGCCGGTGCCGGCATCCAAGGCGGAGGTCGGCTCGTCGCAGACGAGCAGTTGCGGCTCGTGCACCAGCGCGCGTGCAATCGCAACGCGCTGCTGCTGCCCGCCCGAGAGCTGGGCAGGCAGTTTGTGAAGATGGTCGCCCATGCCCAGGTTGTTCAGCATCTCGCTGGCTTGTTCGACGGCCAGTCGCTTCGACAGCCCGGCGGCCGCCAGCGGGACGCAGGCGTTCTCGGCCGCTGTCAGCGTGGGCAGCAGATTGAACTGCTGAAAGATGAAGCCGACGGTACGGCGGCGGTAGAGCAGCAGTTCCGCAGGCCGCATCGCCGTCACGTCCCGGCCGAACACCTCAACTTGCCCACCGGTCGCAGACAACACGCCAGCGATGATCGAGATCAGCGTCGTCTTGCCACAGCCCGATGGGCCGACGAGCAACGACAGTTCCCCTGCGGCGAAGGTGGCGTCGATGCCGTGCAGAACCCGCAGGCGCTGGGCACCTTCGCCGAAGTCCTTGACCAAGCGGCTGCAGCGCACGGCATTGTTTGATGTCGTCATGCTCAGCCCCTGAACACCGTGGCCGGGTCGGTGGTGAGCACGCGCCGCAGCGCGCCCAAGCCCGAGAACGTGATGATCAACACGACCACTGCGGCAGCAAAGGCTGCGATCTCGCTCGGCACATAAAAGCCCTTGAACGCCAGCACGTTGCGTGCGCTGGCGTCGATCAGCAGCGCCGCTGCACCCAGGCCGATGGCGTAGCCCAAAGCACCCACCAGCGCGCCCTGCAGCAGCACCATGCGGGCCAGCTGCCCGTTCGAGACACCGATGGCGCGCAGAGCACCGAATTGCCGGGCGTTGTCGCGGATGAACAGCGAGAACGTCAGTGCGACGATGACGATGCCCACGATGACGCCCAGCGCAACCACCGAGCCGAAGCTCTGCGGAATGCCGGTGTTGAAGATCACGTAGCGCTGGGTCGCCGCTTCGAAGGCAGGGCGGGTCATCGCCTTCAAGCCCGTGGCCGCCTCGATGCGCTGCGCGACAACCTCTGGCGATTGGCCCTCGACGGGGCGCGCGATCACGTAACTGAGGCGGTTGCGCCCACCCGGTGCGTAGTTCAAGGCCGTGCTGTAGCGCGCGTACACCGTGACCTGCTGGCTGAAGTTCGAGTTGGTGTCGACCAGACCCACGACCGTGGCCCGCACGTCGTTCAGTTCCAGTTCCAGCCCCGGCTGGAACGGCCGGTCCTTGAACAGGAAGGTCCAGCCATATTGGTCGAGCATGACCGCGCCGGGGGCGTTCAAGGCCTCACGGGTTCCGGCCACGACCTTGCGCGGCAGGCCGATGAGGGTGCTGTCGTCCACGCCCACCAGGCCAGCGGCGGTCTGGTTGCCTGCCGAGGTAGCAATAGTCGTGGCGCCGCGCAAGTGAGGCGCGGCCCAGGCGACGCCCGGCACGCCGCGAACGCGCTGCAGCATGGTGTCGGGCAAGCCGCGGGCTCCATCGACGAACTGCACGCGTGGGTCCATGACCCAGATCTCGGCGTCCGCGACCTGCGCGATCGAGGCGCTGGACTTCTCGATCAGGCCGACAAAGATGGCGCTCTGCTGGCTGATCAGCAGCACCGAGAACGCCACACCAAAGACCATGCCGAGGTACTTCGCGGAGTCGCCGATGAGCATGCGCAGGGCGATCCAGCTCATCGGGCAGCTCTCAAAACAGCAGGGTGAACAGGTAGTTCGGGAAACATGGAAACACTTTGGTAACTAAACTAAACCGTATAGTACACCGGAATGAACGGAACTGTTCAGTTCGTGGTGCCACAATTTGCGCATGCCAATACCCAGCGCCATGGACAAGACCCCGCAGCTCAATGAAGCCAAGCACAAGCAAATTCTGGATGCGGCGCGACAGGTCTTCATGGAGGACGGCTTGTCGGGCGCCAGTGTGCAGCGCATCACGGACCTTTCGAAGGTGTCCAAGGCGACCGTCTACAAACACTTCCCCAGCAAGGAGGCGCTGTTCGAAGCCGTGATGCGCGAGCAGGTGGAGCAACTGCGCGAGCAGGTGTTCAGTCTGGAGTCGACCCGCGCACCGCCAGAAGCCGTGCTCTTCGGTTTGGGCTTTGGCTTCGTCGCGGGCATCCTCTCCCCGTCGAACATGAAGATGGCCCGGCAGCTCGTGGCGGAGGGTTGGCGAATGCCGCATCTCGGCAAGGCGTTCTATGTGGAAGGCCCAGACCGCGGCCGGGAATTGCTGGCCGGCTACCTGCAGGCTCTGTGCGACAGCGGGCGCCTGTCCATTGCGGACACGCGGCTGGCGGCCGAGCAGTTCATTGCCCTGGCGGAAGTCGGCATGTCTGCCCGTACCCACATGACCGGCGAAGCGCCCAGCGAACAAGAGATCGCCGTCAAGGTGCGCAGCGCGGTGGACCTGTTTCTGCGGGGCTACGCGGCCTGATCCCACGTCGCATAGGCATTGCGATCACCCTGGACCCTCAGCGAGCGCCATCAGAATGGAATTGATCATCCTTCTGATGGGCTCCGTACTGCTCTTCGGTATTGCGCACCACATCTGGGTCTTGCACCACGAGCGTAAGGTGTTGAGCACCGGGCTGGAGATTCAAGCCGCCGTCCTGGAAGTACGTATGGACGAAGGAGACTGCATCGTTCGCTACCGTTTCGTGGAGCCCTTGAGTGGCAAGTCCTACGAACGATCTGGTATCGCCGGATTCCTGATGAGCAACACTCCGAAGGAGGGCGAGCGGATTGCGGTGAAGTACCTGGCACGCGATCCAAGCTGGTCCCGCCTTGTAGGCGAGATAAAGATTGCATCCTCCTAGGGGCAGCGACAAGAGTCCGAGCTGGTTGAGGGCCAGTATTTATTCGGCGCTGTCCACACTGGTACGCAATTGCTTCAGGACCCGCAGCACTGTTGAAGTGCGCATTGAGCGCGGGCCCTGTATTGGCTGCTTCTGGCCCATAGCGCCAGCTCAACGCTGCAGACGGCAGACGGCAGACGGCAGACGGCAGACGGCAGGATACATTCTGCTCAAGGGGTGTGGTCACTCCAAATGAGGGACGAGAAGAATCGCTCTGTCATCAGATTCCAAGCGCATGCTGTCTACCCCTCAACAAGATGGGAGACCATCATGGAAACCGCAGCAAATGGTGTTCATCGCGAGCCGTGGAACAAGGGCAAGATCGTCGGCCAGAAGGCCCCGTTCAAGGTCAAGGACATTTGGGCTTTGCGCGTGCGCCTGCAGATGGAAGGTAGAGTCCGCGAGCTTGCCCTCTTCAACCTGGGCATTGACAGCAAGCTGCGCGGTTGTGATCTCGTGAACCTCAAGGTCCGAGATGTGTGTCACGGCGACCAGGTGGCGACACGAGCCACCGTCATGCAACTCAAGACCCAACGCCCGGTTCAATTTGAAATCACACCAGCGACCCGGGAGGCTGTGCAGGCATGGATCAAGCTAGCTGGGCTAAGGCCAGAAGGTTTCCTGTTTCCCAGCCGTATGCACGACTCGCCCCACCTCGGGACCAGGCAGTACGCGCGAATCCTTGGACACTGGGTCGATGACCTTGGCTTGGACCGCGCAGACTACGGTACCCATTCGATGCGCAGAACCAAGGCGACGCTGATCTACAAGAGAACAAGGAACCTTCGCGCTGTTCAGCTGCTTCTCGGGCATTCCAAGCTGGAATCAACCGTGAGATACCTCGGCATTGAGGTTGATGATGCACTCGAGATCTCTGAACAGACGGAGATCTGATCTGCTACGGCGCATGCCTCAGTAATCCCCCGTTGCGAGCCGTGCTCGGACGTCCCAGTCCACCTCACCCTGTGGAACGACTGGTATGGAAGGACCTACAGCCCTTCGAGCGCGGCTTGCCGCAATGACCGGAATGCAAGGTCGTGACAATTCTGTGTCTCGACGACGAACGTCCGAAACCAGTCTTTGTCCGACAGCCAGTTCGTTGTTGAGAAAACATCTGACACAGGGCCTTTGAACGCTTGCCATTTCATGTGTCATAGCCAAAGGTCGGTCCGGGCATGCGTCCTGAAGGCGACGAAGGGGCCCTGATCTGATTTGGCGCAAGAACAACGCCAAAGGCGACGTTGACCGATCGTTACCTGTGGCTTTTGTCCAACCACGCCGGGCAGGCTACCCGGAACTGCTCGGAGAGGGTAAGCCAACACCCAGCCCATGCACCTCAGGCAGAGGTCAAGCTCCTCCGGCGCCGATTCACTATGCCCATCATTCCCAAAGCAGCAAGTACCATGGCCAATGTCTCTGGCCGGGTAACTGGAGTGGCGGCCATGTTGAGGTCGTCGAACACCAGCACCGGCGTGCTGAAAGCGGAGTTTCCTGGGTTCAGGTAGCTACCCACCGTGGTGCCATTGACGTAAAGAAATGTGCCGCGGCTTGCAAGAAACCCAATGCCGTCGAGCCAACTTGATGTCAGATAGACGCTGAAGAAGTCAACGTTCGCAACACCAGGGCCGGCAGAGCCCTTTCCGACGATCCGCTGGTGAGCTTGACTTCGCTTTGTTGTTGTCGACCTGCTTGATCTTCTGTGCGACGCGCCGTCACCGGTCCGGTCGCGATCCAGGCAACCTCTTGGAACTGCACAGCCTCTCTTCCATTTCAGTCGTACAACACCTGGCTGTATGTCGTGTACTGCGGCAGCGCGCTGGTTAAGCGACCTGGTTGTTTCATCAACAGAGGGACATTCAGCGCATGGAATGCCGCTCAGGTCGGTGATGGCTGTCCAAAGCTGGATGGCCTTCAGTTGAACTGGATGTCATGTCGGCTCCTTTTCCCGGCCACCGGCCGGCGCAAGTGCCCTTCGCCTCAGCTGCCGCACCAGAAATCCCACCAGGGCGAGGTTGCCCAGCACGACCAGCACACTCCAAGCCGTCGGCTGGTGCATCAAATGCCACAGCTCAAATGGAACGTACAGCGCACCCGACACCGCGCCCAGCCAGACGCCCCACGAGCGCGCCATCCAGAGTCCATAGGCCTCGACACACCGCACCAGAACGTAGGCAGATGCCCCCAGCATGAGCAGCCGGCGATCCGCTCCAAGCAGCTCGTCCATGCTGCTCAGAAGAAGCGCCGGATAGCGGTCTCCGGGCTGAAGGCCAATGTGGCCGATCAGCGCCGCCACGATGTGGTGCAGGTCCTGGTGCAACCAGCCCAGCACGCCCACAGCGGCGGCGGCAGCCAGCATTCCCTTGAATGCCTCAAACCCTGCAATAGCGCGAAAGGCTCGCACGGGTTCTCCGCCTTCGGGCGCAGCGAAAGCATTCCGCGGTGAACGAATCTCGTGTCCTTCGTTGGTAGATGGCATGTTTGACGCTCAGAACAGCCCTGCTGCGATATTGATGGTGAAAGCGAGGATGGCCGTGTTGAAGGCGAACGAGAGCACCGATTGCAGCAACACCAGGCGCCGCATGGCCGAAGTGGTCACATTCACGTCAGCGGTCTGGGCTGCTACCGCAACGGTGAACGAAAAGTACAGGAAATCGCTGTAGTCGGGCCTGAAGGCTTCGTCGGCCCCGGGGAATTGCAGTCCCACACCATGGGGGGCCCGGTAGAAGTGGCTGGCGTAGGTCAGCGTGAACACGGTGGGGAGCAACAGCCACGCGCCCACGACGGTGGTGAGTGCAAACGCCAGGTGGGGCAAAGCGCGGTGGGCGTCAGGCAACTTGGCCGCTGTCAGTTCCGCCACGGTGCCCAGCAAACTCACAATGCAAGCGACGATCACAATCACCAAAACCGTGGCCGAACTTTCCGCTTGCGCAATCGCGGTTCGGCGCAAGCGGGCATGGTCGGCGTGCAGCATCATCCAGGCGATCAAACACAGGTACAGCCAGACGGCGACGTTCCAGCCGAGCAAGCCGCGCGTCACCCAGCCAGACACCCCGGGCAGCAGCAGCGCCGCTGCGCTGCCCGCTGCCACCGAGACGGCCAGTCGAGAATGGGCACGCAGGTGGTGACCAGCTTGGGCGATGGACAGTCTCATTTACACATCCTCAAAGTGCGACCAACATGGCTGTCACCGCCACTCCATCACGGCGGTGGCGGGCTGAGAAGGCTTCATTCAGGGCCTTGCCTCCTCAGGTCGGCATGGTCCGGATAAGGTGCCGGTGGCTCGGCGCGCACGGGTTCGCCAGCCAGGTGGCTGGCCAGGCCGTGGTTGATGTCGCGGTGGTGGGCTTCGTCGGCGCGCACCACCAGCACCACGTCGCGCAGGGTGGCGTTTTCCTTGAGCTTCCAGTAGCGCCGGGCGATGTCGGGCGCAGGGCCGTTGGGTGCCCGGCCCGAGTCGATCTCGGCCAGGTACTGCGTGTAACTGAGCACCGCCTCTTCTTCAAAGTAGCCCACCAGGCGGTGCGCCGTGCGGCGCGACACAAGGTAGAGCGCGAAGAAGCCCAGGTAGAACAGCCACTGCGCAAACAGGATGAGCCAGCGTTCCAGCGCGGTCGGCTTGGCCACCTCGACGAAGGTCATGAGGTGCATGCGCTCGTTTTCGGCTTCTTCCATCAGCTTGCGGATCCAGCCTTCGTCGTTGACCATGCGGCGCAGGGACTGCAGGTGGGTGAGGGTGGCGCCCACCATGCCCGGCACGGCGGCCACCGTCTCCAGCACGATGGCGCGGTGGCCATAGCGTTTGGCGAAGAAGGCGTCTGCCATGAAGCGCAGCAGTTTCGTCACTGCGCGGGCGAATTGATCGCTGGCGCCGGCGGGCGGATGGTGCAGCGGGGTTGCGTCCGGCATGGGTCTCCATTCGGGTGAGGTTCGCAAACATCCTGGGGTCTTCAACCGGGGTGGTCTGGGCGCTGGCGCACAGATGCAGGGGTGCATCGCGGCCAAGCTGGCGCTTCGCGTTCTGCTTGACCTGCGTCAATGGCGTTGGACCCACCTGGGGCCACACTGAAATCCAGGCCAGGACACCCCCCAAGTCCGCGAGCCCGCGGCTTTCAACGAAAGGCACACCCATGTTTCCAGAGTACCGAGAACTCATTTCCAGCCTCAAGGGCAACGACCACCACTTCACGCGTCTGTTTGACCAGCACAACGTGCTCGACCAGAAGATCAAGAACATGGAAGACGGCCAGGAGATCGCGACCAACGTCGAGATCGAAACCCTCAAACGCGAGAAGCTGCAGCTCAAGGACGAGCTCTACACCATCCTCAAGAAAGCCAGCGCCGCCTGACCCGGGCGGGCTTGTTCAACCGTTTCAGGAGTACCCCATGGCCACCATGATGAAAGCCGCCGTGTTCGTGGAGAAAAACCGCATCGAGGTGGTGGACAAGCCCATCCCCGATGTGGGCCCCAACGACGCACTCGTCCGCATCACCACCACCACCATCTGCGGCACCGACGTGCACATCCTCAAGGGCGAGTACCCGGTGGCCAAGGGCCTGACCATCGGCCACGAGCCAGTGGGTGTGATCGAAAAAATCGGCAGCGCCGTGCAGGGCTACAGCGAAGGCCAACGCGTGATTGCCGGGGCCATCTGCCCCAACTTCAATTCGTACGCCGCGCAAGACGGCGCGCCTTCACAAGACGGCAGCTACCTCATTCCCCAGGGACTGTGCGGCTGCCACGGCTTCAAGGCCACGGCGGGCTGGCGCTTCGGCAACCTGATCGACGGCACCCAGGCCGAATACGTGCTGGTGCCCGACGCGCAGGCCAACCTCGCGCCCATCCCCGACGGCCTGACCGACGAGCAGGTGCTGATGTGCCCCGACATCATGTCCACCGGTTTCAAGGGTGCCGAGAACGCCAACATCCGCATCGGCGACACCGTGGTGGTGTTTGCGCAAGGCCCCATCGGCCTGTGTGCCACGGCTGGCGCGCGCCTGTTGGGTGCGTCCACCATCATCGCGGTGGACGGCAACGACCACCGCCTGGGCATCGCAAAGAAGATGGGTGCCGACCTCACGCTGAACTTCAAGAACTGCGACGTGGTTGACGAGATCATGAGGATCACAGGCGGGCGCGGCGCGGACTCGTCCATTGAAGCGCTGGGCACGCAGACCACGTTTGAATCGGCGCTGCGCGTGCTCAAACCCGGCGGCACGCTCTCCAGCCTGGGTGTGTATTCGAGCGATCTCACCATTCCGCTGGGTGCCTTCGCCGCCGGCCTGGGCGACCACCGGATCGTCACCGCGCTGTGTCCTGGTGGCAAGGAGCGCATGCGCCGCCTCATGAACGTGGTGGCCTCGGGCCGCATCGACCTGGGTCTGATGGTCACGCACCAGTTCAAGCTCGACGACATCGTGGCGGCCTACGAACTGTTTGCGAACCAGCGCGATGGTGTGTTGAAGGTGGCGATCAAGCCCTGAGGCTGCACGGCGCCAGAGGTCGCACAGACCGGCCAGGCCGGTGTGTACGTTGAAGCACAGACCCCGCGCTTGCTGGCGGTGAGCATGGACTCACACCGTCCATTTCACAAGGGAACACCCATGAGCCCAACCAACACGCCCAACACGCCCAGCTCGAACACCGAACTGGTGGACAAAGACATGGCCGAGCAGGCTCACCCCGGCCACGGCATTCCCTCGCAAGACCTGGAGGCGGCGGCACAGTCGCCGCTGAACCCCGATGAAGCCCGGCGAGAAGGCAACTCCGTGCTGGCCGGCGGCGGCGTGATCGTGGGTGCTGCGGCGGGTGCTGCCCTGGGCGGCGTGGTGGCTGGCCCGGTGGGCGCGGTGGTGGCGGGCACCGTGGGAGCGGTCGCCGGCGCGCTGGGCGGTGTGGCCGCTGGCCCGCTGGTGAGCCAGGACGAACCGGACGCGGCCAACAAACCGAAGAAGGCGCCCGTCAAGCCCTGATGGCGTCAGCCGAAGGCTTTCAGGGCACGCGGTACAGCGCGCAGAGCTTGTTGCCGTCCGGGTCGCGCACATAGGCCAGGTGCATGCTGCCCGAAGCGCCGCCGCGCGGGCCGGGTGCGTCTTCAATCGACACGCCACCGTGCGCCACTGCCGCGTCGTGAAACGCCTGCAACTGCTCGGCTGTCGAGCACTTGAATCCGACGGTGCCGCCGTTGGCGGGGCACGCCGCTTCCCCGTTGATGGGTTCGGTCACGCAGAACGACGTGCCCTCGTGGCGGAAGAAGAGCCGCTTGTGGCCCGAGCCCGCCGTGTTTTCCACCGGCCCACCCACGCCGAGCGTGGCGAGCACCGCGGTGTAGAACTTCTTCGAGCGCTCAAGGTCGTTGGACCCCACCATGACATGACTGAACATTGTTTTTTCCTTGTTGTGAAGAAATTTGCCGATGGATGGTAGCGCCCGGTGAGCAGTTGAGCGGGCTGCAAGGCTGAAAGCGGCGCGTTGGCACAGCCGCCATGCCCTGACGGCGTCAACCCGGATCGGCCACCTGGCACAGCGGCCAATTCCCGATCTCGCTGCCGCGCCTAAGGCGCTGTCACCCAGCGGGCCACCTGTTGCACCACATCGGACTCAAGGCCGTTGAAGCCGTGGTGGGCGAACTCTGCGCAGGGGTCGCCCGTGTTGTGTCCCCCCTTGAACGCCAACAACTCGCGGCGTGGTGCGTTGACCAGTTTCACCATCATTGCGGGCATGTCGGAGAACTGGCAGAGCGAACAGCCGTCCTGTTCGTGGTGAACGACCAGCACCGGTACCCGGATCTTTTCAAGCGGCATGGCCGTGACCGAGCGGCTTCGATCGTCGGTGAGGATGGTGGAGGTCAAGACAATGCCGTCGGGCCCGTCGGCGCCTGAAAGCTCTGTTGCGATGTAAGCAGCAGACTGGGTTCCCCGGCTTGTCCCGACGAGCCACACAGGCACCTTGGCGTTTTCCCGCAGCCAGTTCATCACCGCCTTGATGTTGGTTGCGTGCTCGGACGTTTGCCGAAATCCAGAGAGGTAGGGCATCGATTGGCGATGGGATGGAGCATCCACAACCGCGACCACCAAACCTTGTTCTGCAAACAGCTGGCGGGACCTGATGAGAAAGTTGGTGTTGCCCCATTTCATCAAGCCATCGGTATCGATCTGCAGACCGCCATGTCCGCCCGCCAGCAGCACCACCGCTGCCTTGGGCTCGGGTGGTGTGAGAACGATCATCCGCTGTGTGACACCCGGCCGGGTCGGGAGGTCAATGACCGCCTGGGTTGTTTGCGCAACTGCCAGCCAGGGAACCGCCAGGAGCGCACAGATTGCAAGTTGTTTGAGGGTGTGCATGCGTCGGTTCCCCGATAGGGTGGTCTACCAGGTGACCGCCCTCAAAACCTCTTCTGCCGTTCCCGGCGCATTCATCCCCTCCGGCTTCCCGCCCGCCTGCGCCACCGCGTCGCGCAGCGCTTCAAACACGCTGATGGCCAGCATGAACGGGGGCTCACCCACGGCTTTGCTGCCGTGCACGTTGTCTTCCCGGTTGGGCTCGGGCCAGAGGTCCACATGGAAGTGTTCGGGGATGTCGCCGGTGGCGGGGATCTTGTAGGTGCTGGGGGCATGGGTTTGCAGGTAGCCCTTGTCGTTCCACACCAGTTGTTCGGTGGTGAGCCAGCCCATGCCCTGCACGAAGCCGCCTTCGATCTGCCCGATGTCGATGGCGGGGTTGATGCTGCGGCCCACGTCGTGAAGGATATCGACCTTGAGCACGCGGCTCTCACCCGTCAGGGTGTCGATGGCGACTTCGGTCACCGCCGCGCCGTATGCAAAGTAGTAGAACGGCCGGCCCTGCATGGTGGTCTTGTCGTAATGAATCTTCGGCGTGCGGTAGAAGCCGTCGCTCCAGAGCTGGATGCGGTTGGCGTAGGCGGCGTGCACCACGTCGTTGAAGGTGCGCGTGGTCTTCGGCGTGATCACGTGGCCGGCCTCAAACCGAACGGCGCCGGCGCCGCAGCCGTCAAGGCCGGCCACAAAGGCGGCGAGGTTGTCGCGCACGTGGCGCGCGGCAAACTGCGCGGCGCGGCCGTTGAGGTCGGTGCCGGCGCTGGCGGCGGTGGCGCTGGCGTTGGGCACCTTGCTGGTGTCTGCTGCCGTGGACATGACCTGCTCAAACGGCACACCCAGCTCGTCGGCCACGATGGCGGCCACCTTGGTGTTGAGGCCCTGGCCCATTTCGGTGCCGCCGTGGTTCACCTGCACACTGCCGTCGGTGTACACGTGCACCAGCGCGCCGGCCTGGTTGAACAGCGTGGCAGTGAAGCTGATGCCGAACTTGACCGGGGTGAGCGCGATGCCTTTTTTAATGACCGGGCTTGTGGCGTTCCAGGTGCGGATCTGTTCGCGGCGCTCCCGGTAGCGGCTGGTGTTGGCCAGCTGGGTCATGAGGGGTTCGAGGATGTTGTCCTCCACCTTCATCTGGTAGTGGGTGACGTTGCGTTGTGCGAGGGCTTCGACAGGCTCAGCCCGAGCGGAGGTGGGCTCAGCCCGAACGGAAATTTCCCGTTCGCCCTGAGCTTGTCGAAGGGCGGTATTCCGATCATCCTGAGCCGGTCGAAGGG